>NZ_KE332512.1:0-300000 GCF_000412995.1 Treponema vincentii F0403
TGTTCTTTGAAAGATGAGGGAAGGGAAAGAAAGACTACTTGAAGGTGAGTTTTCTTGATATTAAAGGGGAAATGAGCTGGAGGGTAGGAAAATAAGGTGAAGAGAATAAGCTTAAGATAGCTGTGGAATTGAGTTTTTTCCGGTAAGGGGAAAGATGAGAGGAAAGAGCTACGTTTAAGAAGAGAAAATAATATGGTCAAGCGAAGAATAGGTTTATGGTGGATGTCTTGGAGCCGACCGGCGAAGAAGGCCGTGATAAGCTGCGAAAAGCTTCGGGGAGGAGCACATATCCTGTGATCCGGAGATAGCCGAATGGGGTAACCCGATAGAAGTAATTCTATCATTACGCTCTTGAATAAAATAGAGAGGTAAAGCAATACTGAGTGAACTGAACCATCTAAGTAACTCAAGGAAAAGACATCAAACGAGATTCCGAAAGTAGTGGCGAGCGAAATTGGAAGAGCCCAAACCCGGTAAACGGGGGTTGTAGGGCTGCACGGGCTTACGTACAGCAAGTTTAGAAAGCGAATGTATAGCGGAAAGGTTTTGGGAAAGCCTGACAGAGAGGGTGAAATCCCCGTACGCGAAATACAGTCGTCTTGCCGGTGCAGTACCTGAGTACGGCGGGACACGAGAAATCCTGTCGGAATCCGGGTCGACCACGATCCAAGGCTAAATACGAGTTGGCTACCGATAGCGGACAAGTACCGTGAGGGAAAGATGAAAAGAACCCCGGTGAGGGGAGTGAAATAGAACCTGAAACCATAAACCGACAAGATGTTACAGCCCTTTATGGGTGGTAGCGTGCCTTTTGTAGAATGAGCCTGCGAGTTACGGTATGTAGCGAGGTTAAGGAATAGGAGTTCCGGAGCCGGAGGGAAACCGAGTCTGAATAGGGCGGAAGTAAGTTGCATGTCGTAGACCCGAAGCCAGAGTGATCTAGTCATGAGCAGGTTGAAGCAGCGGTAAAACGCTGTGGAGGACCGAACTACAATCTGTTAAAAAAGGTTTGGATGACTTGTGACTAGGAGTGAAAGGCTAAACAAACCTGGAAATAGCTGGTTCTCCCCGAAATGCCTTTAGGGACAGCCTTATACAAAATTACCGGAGGTAAAGCACTGGATGGACTAGGGGGCTTCACCGCCTACCAAACCCAATCAAACTCTGAATGCCGGTAATCAACGTATAGGAGTGAGACTGCGTGCGACAAGGTTCGTAGTCAAAAGGGAAACAGCCCAGACCGTCAGCTAAGGTCCCGAAATACTGCTTGAGTGTAAAATGAAGTGTGGATACAAAGACAGCCAGGAGGTTGGCTTAGAAGCAGCCATTCCTTAAAAGAGTGCGTAATAGCTCACTGGTCGAGTATACATGCGCAGATAATGTAACGGGGCTAAGCAGTATACCGAAGCTACGGGTCTTATGCATTAAGCATAAGGCGGTAGGGGAGCATTCCATGGACTGATGAAGGTGTACCCGTCAGGGGCACTGGAGGGGATGGAAGAGAGAATGCAGGTATAAGTACACGAAAAGAAAGGTGAGATTCCTTTCCGCCGAAAACCTAAGGTTTCCTGGGTAAAGGTCATCTGCCCAGGGTTAGTCGGCCCCTAAGACCAGGACGAAGGTCGTAGTCGATGGGAAATCGGTTCATATTCCGATACCTTTTATAATTTCGATGGCAGGACGCATGAGGCGACCCCCGGCCGGAGAACGGTTGTTCCGGTCGAAGCTTTCAAGCCGTTATAAAGGATAGTAGGCAAATCCGCTATCCAAGGTGAGAGGTGACAGCGAGTGGATCGATGAGAGAAGCGAAGCGGGGATGAGTCATGGTGCCGGGAAATACTGTCTAAGGTTAAGATTATAAAAGACCGTACCGTAAACCGACACAGGTAGGTAGGATGAGAAATCTAAGGCGCTCGAGAGAACTCGCGTTAAGGAACTCGGCAAAATGCACACGTAACTTAGGGAAAAGTGTGGCCTCTGTTTAGTAATGAGTGGAGGTAGCATAAAGCAGGCCCAGGCGACTGTTTATCAAAAACACAGCCATCTGCGAATCAGTAATGAGACGTATAGGTGGTGACACCTGCCCGGTGCCGGAAGGTTAAGAGGAGCGGTTAGCAGTAATGCGAAGCTGTCAATTGAAGCCCCGGTAAACGGCGGCCGTAACTATAACGGTCCTAAGGTAGCGAAATTCCTTGTCGGGTAAGTTCCGACCCGCACGAATGGTGTAACGTATCTGGGCACTGTCTCAACGCGAGGCTCGGTGAAATTTATATACCGGTAAAGAAGCCGGTTACCCATAGTTAGACGGAAAGACCCCGTGAACCTTCACCGTAACTTACTATTGGGACTTGGTTTATCATGTGTAGAATAGGTGGGAAACTGTGAAACTTGCTCGTTAGGGTGAGTGGAGTTGAAAAGTGAAATACCACCCTTGATGAATTAGGTTTCTAACCCGTTCCGTGAAGCCGGAATGGGAACAGTGGTAGGCAGGCGGTTTGACTGGGGCGGTCGCCTCCTAAAAAGTAACGGAGGTGCGCGAAGGTCTCCTCACGTCGGTTGGAAATCGACGCAGTGAGTGTAAAGGCACAAGGAGGCTTAACTGCAAGAGTGACAGCTCAAGCAGATACGAAAGTAGGTCTTAGTGATCTGGCGGTAGCGAGTGGAAGCGCCGTCACTTAACGGATAAAAGGTACTCCGGGGATAACAGGCTGATTTTCCCCAAGAGTTCACATCGACGGGAAAGTTTGGCACCTCGATGTCGGCTCATCGCATCCTGGGGCTGAAGTAGGTCCCAAGGGTTTGGCTGTTCGCCAATTAAAGCGGTACGTGAGCTGGGTTCAGAACGTCGCGAGACAGTTCGGTCCCTATCTGCTATGGGCGTTGGATATGTGAGAGGAGCTGCTTTTAGTACGAGAGGACCGAAGTGGACGAACCTCTGGTGTACCAGTTATCCTGCCAAGGGTAAGTGCTGGGTAGCTAAGTTCGGAAGGGATAACCGCTGAAGGCATCTAAGCGGGAAGCCCGCCTCAAGATTACATATCCCTCGGGGTTTAACCCCGCTAAAGACTCCTTGCACACTACAAGGTTGATAGGTTGCAGGTCTAAGCATAGTAATGTGTTCTAGCCGAGCAATACTAATAAGTCGTGAGGCTTGACCATATTATCTTCTCTTCTTTATCTCCTTTACTGTTCTTTCTTTCCACACGCTTAACGTACTTAATATAATAAAGCGCTTCCCACTTATTTAATAAATTTCGTTCCTTTTGTTTCGTCTTTTATTGCCCGGTGGCCATAGTGGAGAGGTCATACCCGTTCCCATCCCGAACACGGAAGTCAAGCTCTCATTACGCCGATGATACTGCTCTTTCAGAGTGGGAAAGTAGGTAGCTGCCGGGCTTTTTTTATCCTCAGCCCAAGAGAATAGTGCTTCCCTTCGCGAGATATTTCGATATTCCCCTATAGTTTTTTTTCTCTGTTTTGTATATAATATTCCTTATGAATCCCCAAGTTTCTACATTTGATAAATTGGTTAATTCTCTCTCGACAGAAGAAGCACAGACGATGCTTGCAAATATTGCAGAAAATATGAAGATGTCTGAAGAGCTGCAGACAGATTCAAAAACCGAGCCGTTGCTGATTGATGCCCAAGTAAAGAAAGGCATTAAAATAAACGATGAACCTTTTTTTATCCGTTTATGGCTGCACTTAAAGTCTTTTTTTAAATCATTGCCTGTTGAAACGGTATATGAGGAAGAACTGATTCGGCGGCTTGGGAAAGATTTGCAGCACAATTACAAACAATATATCAATATCAAAGCAAATACCTTTACCAAAGATTTTTATGAATTGTTGCGCGAATTACGCAAAACGCAGCTTTTTTTTACATCTCTTTTATCCGCTTATGATGTAGATAAAGGAAATTTTTATTTGCTGGTAAGTTCGTTTGTTGCCCCAGACGTGTATTTAAAATTAATGCATAATACGGATCCGTTTAACTGTGTTCCGACTGCACAAGCAAATGCAAATCTTCGCTCCGAATTATTAAAGAAGATAGATGAATCTTTTTCTCTTATGACGACGGAATATAAAACGGGAATGTATCAAGCTGCTAATGCAATTGAATGGATGCGGCATTTTTGTGAATTGTCGATTGATAAAGCTGTTTTACGTTTTACCGTAAACCCATCCATTGAACCTTCATGTTCCGTTTATCTGCTTGCCGCAGAGATAGGGAGCCTTGCATCGGTACTTACAACAATAAAACCAATTCCGGATGTGGTACTGCAAGCTTTATTTCTGTTATCAAAACAAGATAAATTTAATGATAAGGCTGTTAATATGAATGAGGAGTCGGTTGAGTTTGTCTCCCAAGCTTCTCATGCTTTGGAAGCGATTAAACAATTTGCGGTGAAAATTCCAATTTTAGAATTAGCTCGGTATACGTTAAAATCTATCCACTGGGAACCTCAAAGACTTGAAGAAGGTGAAGATTGGTTTCAACTTTTTAAAGTAGCGTGGAAAAAGCGATTTAATGAACGGTGGCAATTGTGGTCTGCAGAGCAAAAACGCGCACAATTAACTCGCAAAATGCTGGATTTGTTAAAGATTGATAAACTGGAACCTTTACTCTATCGTCCATGGGAAGATTTATGGCTTGTTCTTCGATTTAAACGTGAATTCTCATTTAGCTTTCTTGCTACTTTTTTTTCAACATTATATGTATCTTTTGTCCAGCCGGTATTAAAAATCCTGTTGATGGAAGGTAATTTTTATCGTCGAGAAAACCTCGCGGAATATACGAGTGCTTTTACCGTATTGGAAAAACAGCAAAGCTGTATCAGTACTTTTGAGTCCCGTTTATCTCCTGAAGGGGAAATCGGTGCGGCTTTTATTCAATTAAAAGAAAAAACAATGGCGAGTTTAAAGAGTAAAAACAGTCTTGAAGCATTAATGAAGAATATTGAAACCGAGGCTAAGCAAATTATTACTTCTTCTCAAAACGCATTTAAAACGTTGATAGCTTTATTAAACGGCTTTATTGACGGTAATAAAAACAGTGTTTATGCACCGCTTGTAAATTGGTCGATTATTCAAGGAAATGATAATGTAGACTTTAGGATGCGTGTGGAAGGTGTAAAAAACTTCTTGCAAGAAGTAACAAGTATTCTTACGGACGCCGATAAGATTGAAGGGGATGTTTAAGATATTTCTAAAAAAGGAAATTTTTAATAATGTCCTTGCTTAATGCTAAGCATGAAAACACTGTTTGCTTGACAAAAAAATATAGCAACATATACTCTATTAGGAGGAAAATATATGGCAGAATTTCTAAGTGACCGCAATTTTGAGCTTTTTAAAAACTTAATATACAACGAAAGCGGTATCACTTTTTCTGTAACGAACCGATCCATTTTAGAAAGCCGTCTGAAAGACCGCTTGCGCGAGAATAAAATGGATGATATTGATGCGTACTATAAAATTCTGACATCAAATAAAGAAGAACTTAAAATCATGTTGGATTCGGTTACTACCAATCTGACACGATTTTTTAGAAATCAACCTCATTTTGATGCTTTAATTCATTATGTTATTCCTGAAATAGTGAAAATAAAACAAGCTGCGGGACAAAAGCAAATTCATATTTGGAGTGCGGGGTGTTCCACCGGAGAAGAACCTTATACTATTGCTATGGTTATGAAACGGCATTTGCCGCCGGGGTTTACAGCTGATATTCTTGCTTCCGATTTGTCTTTTAAATCACTGATTGTCGGAAAACAAGGCTTTTATCCGGAAAACCGTGTTGTTGGGATTCCTGATGATTATCTTGCTCAATATTTAACAAAGCAAGGCAATGGTTATCAAATGAATCCTGAAATTATGCAAATGGTTAAATTCGATTATCATAATTTAAAACACGATGCTAATCGGAATAACATCGATATTCTTTTTTGCCGTAATGTGATTATTTATTTTGATGAACCTGCCCAACAGGCTGTTATTAATCGTTTCTGGGATGCGATGGCTCCCCACTCATTTCTTTTTATTGGACATTCCGAATCCTTATTTGGTATGAATACAAAGTTTGAGTTTCTTAAAACCGAATGGGCATGCCTATACCAAAAAAATGTTAAGTAGCGCGTTGATAGTACAATTATATACGGGAGTGCATATGAAAACTTTAGTGTACCTTAATGAAATGTGGGAGGTTGCTTTAATATGGAAGATATAAAAGTTTTAATAGTTGATGATTCTGCTTTGATGCGGAGTTTAATTGGAAAGATAGTAGATGGAACAGCCGGATTGACTGTTGCTGATAAAGCAATGAACGGCCGATTCGCCTTGCAAAAGTTAGAGCGAGTCCAGCCGGATATTATCGTGCTTGACCTTGAAATGCCGGAAATGAACGGAATAGAATTTTTGCGCGAACGAAAAAGGCTTAATATTGATATTCCTGTCATTATTCTTTCCAGTATTGCAAAAGAAGGTGCTCGTATCACAATGGATTGTTTGGAACTCGGTGCGAGCGATTTTGTTACTAAACCTTCCGGATCGGAATCGGCAAACTTAGCAACTGTTGCCAATCAGCTTGTTGAATTTTTGCAGGCTTATGGTAGGCAATATCAATTGAAGAAGCAAGCTTCTTCAGGGGTTAAAACGCCTTCAATGGCTCCTATACAGCATCCCTTGAATTCAACGCATTTGCAGACAATATCCCAACCGCATGCAACCGCTTCAATTTTTACAACACCTACACAAGCTACCGCAAAGCCGACGCAAGTTCGTCAGCCGGGAAAACTTGAAATTATCGCAATCGGTATTTCAACCGGCGGCCCGAATGCATTGCGTGAGGTCTTTGCAGACTTGGATCCTCAACTTCCGCAGCCTATTGCCGTTGTTCAGCACATGCCTCCGGGATTTACGTATGAATTTGCAAATAGTCTCAATAAGATATGCCCGCTGGAAGTGAAAGAAGCACAAGAAGGTGATCTTGTAAAACCGGGGCGCATCCTTATTGCGCAGGGAGGTAAACACCTTTTAGTTGAGAAAAAACCGCTTGGTGTTATTGCCCATATTTCAGATGCGCCTCCCCAAAGCGGACATCGGCCAAGTGCGGACGTATTGTTTGCTTCTGTGGCGGAGCAATTCCAAAATCATGCACTGGGAATTATTATGACCGGTATGGGAAAAGACGGAGCTGCGAGTCTTACACGGCTTTATCAAGAAGGTTCCCGTACCATTGGGCAAGATGAAGCCTCTGCTATTGTGTACGGTATGCCTCGCGTTGCCTATGAAATGGGAGGTGTTATGGAGCAAGTTTCTTTAAGCAACATGGCATCCGTTATTAACCGCTATGGAAGAGAATTTGCATAATAGTAAATAGACGAAGAGTTCTAAAACCGATGTTTTTAGAACTCTTTATCTTCAAGATAATTAAAAAATAGTTAAACCTAAAATATCCTCTATTCGGTAACAAATGATACCGTTTTTTTATCCCTTTATGATATACTTCTAACATCCCTAAAAAAATTTATGAAAATAAGAGTTTTTAGAGATGTTAACCAGCAGAGTTGGTTATGCAAGCTCTTCGAGTTTATTGATATTAACGCTTACGGTATCTTTGGAGATAGTGAGCAGTTTATCTTTTTGCATATTCATCAATTCGCGGGATAGGGAAGGACGGGGAACGGCAAGGTATTCCGCCATAGCTTCCCGGTTCAGTTTAAGCGTTATCTTAGGCTGACCGTGCGCTTGCTGTAATAGATACACAGCTATTTTTTTGCGCAGTGTAAACGAAGAAAAGATCAGCAGCTTCTGGTTTAAAAAATAAGCTTTATGCGCCAGAATAGATAAGAGGTTCCGTGTGATTTTTGTTTGTACGGATGCTAACGCTGCAGAATCTGAAAATATCGTTGCCGGAATACTGAGAATTTCAGCATCGACAATTATTCTGCACGAATAATCGTACGGGGTAGATTGCAGGAAGGCATACACTTCGCCGAAAACGGTTTCAGGTGTTTCAAAACGGTTCATGATAATCCGCTTGCCGTCGATGTCATTTTTTTCGATTTGGACAATACCTGATTTTAGGATGAACAGTGCTTTGGGAAGGTCTCCTTCAAAAAAGATAAAACTGTCTTTTTGATAGACGGCTGTTTTTGCGTTGACGGCAGTAAGATAGTTTTTAAGCTCCTCTGTAGGAATGTCTTTGAATAGCGGATTCATAGTGTCCTTCCTTCGCTGGTATGCGGTTCTGTTTTTAGTATCGGCTGCAAATATGCTGTTATAAGTTTTGATGGTTGTTTTTATAGGGGAAACGTATATGAATAATTACTTTACGATGGACGAAACGGTTTTTGATGTTACGGAGCGGTATCCTGAAATAATCCGCTATTTAGCGGGCAAGGGGTTTACGCCGCTGACGAATCCTATGATGCGTAAATTAATGGGAAAGAAAATTACGCTTGAGAAAGCTTTTTTATCAAAAAAATTGGATGTTGATTCTTGTGAGCGGGAGCTTGTCGAAATTATCGAACAAAACGCTTCAACCGGTTTTGCGCATATTGACCTCAGTTTAAAGACAAGAAACGATAATCGTATTGAACCGGAAGACGGAAAAAAAACGGTAAGGATTGAAGGTGTGTTACCGTGCCCGATACGGATTCCGTTACTGGAAAGTTTTGAATCGTTTTATTCCGGCTATGTCAAAGCACATAAAGAAGATATGGAAAAGAAAAACTATAAAATCCGGTATGACCTTAGATCGGCTAATCTCGGTATTGATTGGATAATCGACCAAGCAAGAACGGGAAAAAAAGAAAACCTTCCGGATGTGCTTCTTTCTGCGGGCTTTGAGCTGTTCTTTGATAAAAAGCTGATGGGTTCTTTTATTGAGAACAAGGAATTCCATTGCGCACTCGATACGGTCAATAAAGACTTTTGCAATGATTATATAGACTTGAGGGATGAGAAAAAGAATTATGCAATTATCGGTGTTGTTCCCGCTATTATGATTGTTAATACTGCTTTGTTAAACGGGAGAAAGGTACCGGAAACATGGGAGGATATTTTATCTCCCGAATTTGAACACTCCGTCGCTATTCCGTTTGGTGATTTGGACTTGTTTAATTCGGTCGTTCTGAATATCTATGCACGTTTTGGTGATGCGGGCATTAAAAAATTGGGTAAGGCGTGCAGTACCTATATGCACCCCGCACAAATGGTCAAAGGCGGAAATGCAGCCGCCGCTCAACCGGTTGTCAGCATCAGCCCTTATTTTTTCTCTCAGATGATAAAAGAACAAACAGCTCTTAAAACAGTTTGGCCTAAAGACGGCGCAATTGTCGCTCCCATTTTTATGTTGGTAAAAAAAGATACCGAAGAGCTTACGAAGGATTTTGTGTCGTTTTTCCTCTCCGAAAAAACAGGTATGGTTTTTGCACGGAGTGGCTTTTTCCCATCTACCAATCCGGCCGTCGATAACCGTTTATCGGACGATAAAAAATTTTCGTGGGTGGGCTGGGATTTTATCTACCGAAATGACATCGGCGCCTTATTGGAAAAAATTAAAACCGATTTTGAAACCGCTGCTGGGAGTTCCGGCAGCCGTCTTTAAAGACTCGCCGGTGTTGTAGCAATGTCGATCTCTACAACACCGATTGCGGTACATGCGGTTTAGCCTTTTACCGAGCCGATTGTCAGCCCCTTTACAAAGTATTTTTGCAGGAAGGGATACAGCAGAATAATCGGCAAGGTTGAAACGATAATGACGGCGGCTTTAATCGAAATACCGATAACCGACATATCTGCACTGCCGGCCCCATCCCCCATTGTGGCAGTACCGTTGACGATATTGCGTAAGAACAGCATAACGGGAAATTGAGATGACTTTAAGTAAATCAATCCGTTAAACCAATCATTCCAAAAGAATACTGCCGTATAAAGGCCGATTGCCGCCAAAGCGGGGGTTGAAAGAGGTACGACAATCTGCGTAAAAATTTTAAAGTAGCCGAGTCCGTCTATCAATGCGGCTTCTTCCAATTCGTGCGGAAAAGCTTTAAAAAAGTTTATTAAGATAATCAGGTGGAACTGATTGATGGCAAAGGGAAGCAGTATCGCGAATACCGTGCCTGTTAAATGCAAAGAAGAGACAAGCAGGTAGGTGGGAATTAAGCCGCCCGAAAAGAACATCGAAAAGACTACCAGCTTCATGATGATGCCGGTTCCGCGTAAAAACTTTTTTGAAAGCGGGTACGCAAAAGTAGAAGTAAAACAAAGCGCAATAAGGGTACCGAAAAAGGTATAGAAGATAGTATTACCGTACGCCTTAAAGAAATTCGGGTACGTGAATATTTGCTTATATGCTGCCGTCGTAAATCCCACCGGTAGAAACGATACTTTGTTCTGCATAATGGCTGCGGGGTCGGAGAACGACAGCGCAATCATATATATGAACGGTACAATGCAGATGAGTACGACAAACGCCATCACAATGAACAGGATAAGGTTAAACAGACCGAACGATTCTTGTCTTGAATGCATAGATCACTCCGTATTAATAGATACTTTCGTCGGTGAGGCGTTTACTGGCTGCGTTCGCAGAGGCGACGAGAAAAATTCCGATAACGCCGGTAAATAATCCGATAGCCGTTGCATACGAATAGTTTTGATTTGCCAAGCCGGTACGGTATACGAGCGTTGCGATAATGTCGCTAACGTCTGCATTGTTCGGTGTATACATAAGCAGTATCTTTTCAAAACCGAGGGTCAGCAATCTGCCGATTTCCAAAATCAGCATAACCATAATAGTCGGTAAGATGGACGGAATGGTGATATACAGGATCTGCTGCAGCTTTCCCGCTCCGTCGATTTTTGCCGCTTCGTACAGTTCTTCGTTAATTCCCGTAATCGCGGCGAGATAGATAATTGCAGTCCATCCCATATACTGCCATGTGTCGGTAAAAATATACAATACCCTAAAATAAGAAGGTTCATTCATAAAATAGATCGGCTGCATATCAAAAACATTTTTTAAAAAAAGGTTTAAAATACCGGTACTCGGCGAAAGAATTTCAGCCGCCATTGCAATGACGACGACAGTCGAAATAAAACGCGGCATATACGAAACCGTTTGCACAAATTTCTTTAAAAAAACGGAGCGTATTTCGTTTAATAGGAGCGCAAAGATAATCGGTATCGGGAAGTTGATGAGTAAATTCATCAGCGATAACGTCAGCGTGTTTCTAAATGCCCGCCAAAAGGCAGGGTCTTTAAAGAACATCGTAAAATAGCGCAATCCTACCCATTCGGTACCGAAAGCGCCGAGTCCCGGACGGTACCGCCTAAATGCAAGAACATTGCCGAAAATCGGAACATACTTGAATATGATAAAATAAAGCAATGGCAGCAGAAGCATCGCATAGAGCTGCCAGTATTGATGGAAATAGCGTTTTGTTGTGTTATTCATAAAGCATAAAAATACGCCTGCAAAGCGATGCTTATGCAGGCGCTGCAAGGGGTTATTTCCTTACGTGCTCGTTATAGAGCGTAAGGTATTTTTCAATGCCTACATTGTTCATTTCCGTAACGTAAGCATTCCAATCATTATCGAGATCTTTTTTACCGGTGATAAAATCGTTGTTCCATTTTTCAAACGTGTCTAAGAGCGGGGTACGCAAAATACCTGCTTCTTCGGCAACGGCATCATCGAACAACGGAGTGGGGGGAATAGGCTGGATCGCCATATCCATTTTTTCTACTTCTGCATTGATGCGGGCATAATTTTCGTCGTACTTTGTCATCTCTCTGCTGTTAATCCATACAAGCTGTGTCGTATCGGCGCCGCAGCCGTATTTTAACTGCATCGTCTTGTAAATGCCTTCAGGAGATTCGGTAATTTCCTTTGCATACTGAATCTTTCCGTTTTCTACCGTATAGGTTACTCCTTCTACGCCGAGGCACCAGAGCTTTGCGCCCTCATCGCTGAAGAAAATATCGTCGATTGCGCGGACGACTTTTTCAAAGTCTGCCCGTTTTGCAGTCTTTGACGGGAACATAATTCCCCATTGGGTTCTGCTCTTGGGTTGGTGATGCGCACCTGCGGGGCCTGCAAGCGGCGGATACATTTGCAGTTTAAAGCCGTCAATTGCCGATTTACCGGTAACGCCGCCGATTTGGTCATAGTAGGCATAAGTCGCAACTGCCTTACCGGTTGCAAGTTTTTGCGCCCATTTGTCTCCGTCGATGGGATCCGCCATTTCGGGGTCAAGCAGTCCTTCTTTATATAACCTTGCAAGGAAACGAGCATACGTTCTATACATTTCCGTTGTTGCACCGGCAAAATAGTTCCTTTGGGTATAGTCCCAGCTTAAAACACCGGTACCGGTTGAAGAATTTTTACCGAGGCTGATTCCGAATGACGGCATTGTCATTCTGTATAATACGCGCGGGCCGGCTAAAATCGTCAGAGGGTAGGAGTCGGGATTGTCTTGCTTATATTTCTTTAAATAGGTATAGAGGTCATCGAATGTTTTGGGCTGTGAAAGGCCGTATTTATTCAGCACATCTTCGCGTAAAATCAATCCTCCGTCATAAAACGGAACATCGAAGAGGGAAGGCAGATAGTAATATTTTCCGTCCTTGAGGCGGAGTGCATCGACATCTTTTTCCAAACCGAATTTTTTTACCTGCGCGTTAAAGTTCGGCGTCCATTCGGGATAATCGCTGATCGGGATAAGAGCACCGTTTAAAGCTAACGAACCGTTTTCTCCGGTGGTGTTTTGGTAAAGGATAACATCCGGTCCGTTACCGGTGTTTAATGCTAACGATACTTTAGTGTTGTAATCGGCAATCGGTATCGGCTCAAAATGCAGTTTTGTGTTTGAGCGTTTTTCGGATTCCTGTACGGTCAGCCAATCGGCTTTGAAGGGGAGCGTTGCATTGTCCGAATAATACAGCGAAATTTCAATCGGTTTTTCCGAATTGGTTTTGGTTGCCGATGCGCTTTTGTTAGAGTCGCATCCGGCCAGCAAGGTGCCGGCAATAAACAGCGCGGTACAGAGCTTAAAAATACGTTTCATGATTTCCTCCGAATTAAGCGGCATCCTTACAATGTAGTTTACAGTAAGATGCCCTCCGTCGGTTAACAAGACAGCCTGATTTAGGTTGTCAAAGTTAATCCTTTTGAAAAGGGTAACCTGTCATCATCCATTTGTCAAGTTTTTTTGCCGTTATGTTGTGCGATTTTTTATCAATATATGGTAAAACAACCGGCAAAAAAAACGCTAAATACCGAAGAATACACCCCTTAAAATAATTACACACTATGAAACAAGATTTTCATAGTGTGTAATGTAAACAACCCTATTCCTCTTTCGGATATCGTTTTTTTATCTCTGCGATCTTTTCAAGCCATTCGGATTTATCTATGTCTCCGCGCATTACCTGCATACCGAGCGGATCCGCTTCTTGCCGGTACGCCGCCTCTCGCTGCCGGTCAATGTATGTGTTATATTCTTCCTTGCTGATAAGCCCTTCTTGGTACAACTCTTTTTTAGTCTTTTTGACGATGTAATCACCTTCGATTTTTTCATCGGCTTTGAGCTGAATAAGACCGGCTGCGACCTTTTCGCCTTCACTCATATCTTCAAAGCCTGAACCGTCTTCATTCAACTTTTTGCCTTTCGGCACTGCCATAAATCCTTCTTTAACCAGCTGTGTAAGCGGCTTTTTAGTACCTGCCTGTAAGTCCGTGTACATACGGATGTCATCACCGATATTGGCTTGAAAGTTTGAGCCGTAAATATAAGTTATTCCTTCTTTTTCCTTCTTAGGCTTTTTGCCGATAACACGGTTTATAATAATATTGTTTTTAACTTCTAAACGCTCTACATATTCCATATTCTTCCCCCTATTAGTCTTTTACCAATACCCAGATGGTAAAGGTCAAGTTGCGAGATCGATTTTCTTCGGCGGTTGGAACAACACGACTAGCATTGAAAATTAAATTGCCAGTAAGACCTTGTCCGTTTCCATGAGACCTTCCACCATACTCATTCCAAGTAGATAGACTAAATAAGGGAGAAGAAGATGCAGAAAGCATATCTGTATAAAAAAAAGTTTGAAACCCTTCAATATTTCTAATCGCATCTCCCTGCTCATCATCTTGAAAGATATACGCGCCATTCCTGATTTGCTCTTTCGTTAATCTCTTGGCGCTAAACGCCTTAGCATTCCGCCCTTTGGATCTAAAGAAGTTACCTTCATAGCTGACTTCATGCCAGCTATAGCCTTCAAAATGAAGGGAGGTATCTTCCAGCGGGCTCGGCATTCCCGGCCATTGGACATAGCCGGTTTGGAAGATTTGAATAAAGCGTCTATCAATCGCATCGGCGAGTTGGGAGGTTGATGTATTATTTGGAGTTCCGCCGCTTCTTTTAATCAATCCTGTGAGGTTATCTAAAATCAGATTGATAGTCTCTGCCGGAATAAAACTCGGCGGAACCAGCGGATCGTTAAAATCGCCGTTGGTAAACTTTCCGGAAGCATCGACTCCCGGCCACATTACTTTCTCTCCATTGAGCGTAAGTTCCTGATTGTCAGGATACATATCCATAGAACAACTCCTTATCATATAAAAAATAGCATACGGTAGAGGCTGGAACGACCATCTTTATGGCTGTTTCAATATCTTTTCTTCGATTTGTCGGACTATAACCGGGTATTGCTATAAAAGCGACTTGTTTAGAACGAATAGAACCGATACGTTTTTGACCAAATACAGCGGCACCGAATGGGGCAGGTGTAAAGGGATAGAAAATAGTTATTTCAACTTTTACCGTATGTTTTAGCTCCTCAAGTGAATGAAAGAGCTTATCTGCCGGAAAGGTATAGGTAAAAAAAACAATCTGATTGGCAAGGACGGATTCTTCTAGAGCCGCTTCAAATTCTTTTGTTGTAGCGAGCTTTTCTCCTCCGAGCACAGATACTGAAAGTGCTGAAAACACTTTATAGTCGCCGAGTCTTGCACATCCGAAAGACGCATAACCGAAACAGGCAGGGGTGAACGGATATGAAACGGTTATGTTGACACCATAAAGAACGGCAATCTCTTGTAATACCGGCTTACTAATAAACCCTCTTCTCTTGCTTAAAAGCAGTGAGCGCCGCATCTGTAGCGGTAGGTGCGGATAGACTGAACCAAGCAAGACACGCTCCCAGTCGTCTATGGTGGTATCTGCTGTCTTGGGTGTGGCTTCCTGCATCAGACGCGGGAAGCGGCTTTTGAAGCGGTAGAGTTCTTCTGCTTGAGCCTCGACCCATTGAGAGAGGTCGCTTTCCGGATCATCAAACTGTGCATCCCAGTACACACCGAGCGGAAAAAGCTTTTTAATGGCAGCCGCATAATCGGCTTGAGTACGAAGGAGATTACTTAACGGCAAAGCGCACCGTCCCCCATACCGGATATTCCAGTATGGTCGTGGTAAATTCTCCGGCGACCCCATTGGCGAGTTCAACCTTTGCAAAGCTGATTTTTACCCCATCTACGATCGCATCGCGGAAGCTACCTTCCGTATAGCGGACACCGGGACGAGCTGAGGCGTTTAGATAGGTTTTAAGGCGGTTTTCGACGATGCCGTGATTTTCGCTGCTGCTTTCGGTAGCAAGTAAGGTAATTGTCATGTCGATAGGACGCAGGGATGGTGTGCGTACCGTATACAGAACCGGCGGAGCGACGGAATCAATGTATGCGGTAACAACTGAAAGGTTCCCTACCTGTGAGATACCGTGAAAGTGATCGCCTGAGATAACCTGTATCAAAAGAGCGCCGAATACGCCGAAATTTTTAAACTCAAAGGCTTTCGATACATCAGCTGAGGAGTCAACCGCCCACGCGGCAAAGTCTCCGATTTTGCCGTACCGGGTAGTGTTGCGGAGGGCAAGCAGTACCCGTGAAAGGTATTCTTCATCGCTTTCAGCATCAACGCCGCCTTTGATGCCGCCTAGTACCACCGCTTCACTGGAAAGACCAACGGGAAGCGCTGAGGAAAGTTTGAGCTTTTCTCCGGCGGCAAGATTAGAAGCGACGCCCGCCTGTTCGGCATGAAGCCAGATAACAGCTTTCCCAGTGCTGTCTATTTTGAAAGCAGTATCGGTAAAATAGCGCTTACCGGAAGCGGAGGTATAGACAAGTCCCGCCGGTACTGCCGTTCCTGTAACGCCTTTAATTTCCGCTTGTCCGATAGCAGCGACGGCATACAAAGGCGGTACCCGGTCAGACCAGTGCATGCGCAGATAGTCACCGGTTGCCGTATCCGGAAAGAGCTGATCGGCTAAAAATGACAGGTCGCCAAGGAGCTGATGATACATCCCCGCCTGTACTTCCGATAGAACCCGAATCAAATTATGCCGGGCGGTTTTATCGAGCGGCTTAAAGCGACTCATATATGCGCTGTACATACGGTCGAGTAAGACCGGTAAGGATTCTCTAACCAATGCCATACCATACATCCTTTATAAATACCGAGCTTCCGTCAGGCTGGACAACAGTTACCACATAGCGGATTTCATTCTTGCCGGTGCGCTCGGCGGTACATTCAATCGAGCGGACTAAGCCGTCCGTTTTAAGCCACGCAAGGCTTTCTAAGATATATGAGCGCACCTTTCCGGCGCTGGTGCCGTCAAGTTTTCCTTCTTCCTTGAGTATCCATAATTCGGAGCCGAAAGTAGGATCCGCCCACCAACGCCCTTTATCCGTGCCGATACTCATTGCCACGAGTTCCTGTATATCCGTCCAATTTTCAAGCCGTACCGTTTTGCTATTATCCATAAAAAACCGCCTCTTTAGCTGCCGCCGTGCTGCACTTTTGTATTTTCAATCTGCGAGAAGTCGGCAAGCTGCAAAGGACTTAATGCCCCATTTAATGCCGTTTGAAATGCTGACGGAGCGCCGTTTCCTGCTTCGGGAACCGGAACTTGTAACACCTGTACGAAGGCTTTTAAAAAGGCATTGGTCTTTTCAAGTTCTTTTTTCAGTTCTGCTATTTTGATAAGACCGCCGTGTTCCGTGCCATTCAGCTCAACCGTTTTATCAGAGCGGGTAATGACAAAGCCGCCGTCTTTGCTCCAAAGGGATGAATCCCCATCTTGTAACTCAGGAGCACCTTCCGCAGAGCATATTGGCAAAAGCAGAAAGGAGCCGGCATTTCCCCCTTGAGTGAATATGAGCGCTGTTCCTGCTTTGGCTTTTGCGATAAACCCATACGGAAAGACTTCTGCCGCTTCGAGTGTACGGCCGAACTCGGTTTGCACCGTAACCGTTTCCTTATCGCGCTTTTTGAAAACACCGACATTAAAGAGATTTCTCAACCGTGCATAAAGATCGGATATTTTCATTTTATCGAACCTTTACAGGAGTGATATTGTGCCGTTTTGCAACTTGCTCAAGGAGCGATGATTTCTTCCCTTTTAAGCCGCTTTTTTTATCCTTAAACACAGTCCCCTCTTTTCCCATATATACTTCAGGATTAACAAGGCTGATGGTGCAGTCAAAGACGGAAGGCTCCGCACGGTATTCAACCTCGCTTATCATCATAGTACAGTCAAGACCGGCGGAAGGTATGTAAACGGGGATTAAAAAATTCGGATTAAAGAAGAGTTCTTTTTCGTACGTTGTATCAAAGCTCTTGATTTGCGCATCGGTTAAACCCCAGCCGGAAACCGTTACCGTTGTTGTCCGTCTTCTGCGCCGGTATAATTCAATCTGTGCTCGCCGGTTTACCTTTTCTTGGTCGAGCTTAAAATCCGAAAGGTTGAGCGTCAAAATACGGTTATTGTTACAAAGCGGATCGATGGCGCGTCCTTCAAGTTTGCTGGAAACGACAACATATTCATGGAACTGCTCCGCCCCCGATTCGGTGGTCTCTACCGATTTGATATTCATCCCTTCCGCTAAAATAAAATGCCATTGACTCGCATCTCGTCCACTTTTCGTCAGATATAATTCACCTGCTTCATTTGAGGTAAACACATAGCCTTGATTCTCCGCTGCATTTACCAGCTGCGTCCAAGGCGATTCACAGTCCCATGCAAAGACGGGAATTGTTTCGGTGTAATCAACTCCACGAGGCAAATGCTGTACTTCAATACCGAATGAACCCTTTGCAATTGTTTCGGCCACTTGAAGTAGTGTTGCACTTTCCGTCTTTCCCGTCCATGTTGAATCGATAATATCGCGGGCAGGCGAGCGGCCGAGAACGGTGATATACTTGCGCCCTGAATCGGTGGTGTCGGTAATTTCGTCGATGCGTACCGTCGTAACACGTAAGTTACCGCTATTATGCGTAATGAGCTTATTGTAAAAACGGACTTCTATCGTATCGTGTTTATGGAGAAGGTCTTTTTGACTAATCGGGAGTTCAAGCGTAAGGCTATGGCATATTTCATCGAGCGACTTTTTAATATGCACTCGGTTCCATTGAAGCGGCTTAAAGACCTTACCCCCTGCCGGAGCAACGTTAATAACAATGCTAGACATAGCGGATAGCTCCTTGTATGACAAATGAGTCTTCAATGATGTTTAATGCGCGTAAGATTCGCTCTTCTGCGCCGAGATACTGCGCTAAGGCTAAAAGCGGCATGCCGCGTCCTAATGTGATAGAAAGTTCTTGCGCAAGCTGTTTTGCCGCCAGTTCTTGAGAAAGCGCTTGCCTTAGTTCCTGTACGGCGCTGTATACGGCCGGATCATTAAGGTCAATACTTTTTTCGAGCCGGTCATAGAGTGCAAAGAGGTTTGCCGTGCGGTTATACGATTGCTCAGGCATTTCCGGTAAGAGCTGTGCCGCTGTGTAGAGCGCCACCGTTTTATACAAATTTTCCGCCGCTTGCTTGGTCGCAATCTGCTTAACCGTTACCGCTTCGACCGGCAACTGATACTTATCGGCGGGGAGCAGGCAGAAAAGCAAATTCTTTTCATTGTTTTTAATCCTGAAAAATGCGGCCGTTTCTTCCGATGCATTCTTTATCTCTAACACGCTTGCTACCATCTTTCCGGCAACACCAAATAACGCAAGGGCGAGTGTTTTAGGACTGCGGATTCCCTGTGCGATAAGATTAGTGATTTGAGCGGCCGCATTCGTTATCTCGTTGAGTTTTTGAAAGCCGCCTTGAATCCGTCCAACTGCTTGCAGCACGGAAACACGCATCAGGTTAAACGATTTAAGGAGCGTTTGCTCATCGAGGTTGTTTTTCAAAGATTGTACAAAAGAAGTTTCTGCAGCATTCTTCACCGCCTCCGCTGCTTCCGGAATCGTTTTACTCAGAGAACCGGAAAATTCCCAGCGGTTTTGTACCGGATAGCCTGCACGGGTAAAGGTGAGAGAGACCTTGCATTGCCCAAGCTCTTTTGCAGACTCATCAATATCCCAGTTGATAACGATAACCGGAAAGCGTCCCCAAAGCGGTAATGTCAAATATCCCGGTTCATCGTCTGTCGTCGGAATGCGCACGGCTTCTACAAGCACATTGCGATTTTTAATGTACTCATCGCCGCGGATGAAGCCTGAAACGGTAATCGCTTGCGGCTTTTCGTTTAACTGCATTGAAGACCAAAGCCCATAAAACGGATATTCGGCAGTATCAACGCTTGCGCCGCCTGAAACCTTGAGGCTTTCATAAATAAACGGTACTGCTTCTTTATTCGGCGCTTGATAGCTCGTCTGTGCCGGAGTGTCGCTTGTAAGATAGGAGAAACGATTGTCCCCGTCTCCTTTTACCGCTCCATACGCCATCCGCCAGTTTTCGCTTAAAGGCGCCGGCAATGAGGCATCCCAGTTATTGATCATTTAAAACGCTTCCCTTGCTTCTTGAATGCGGCCGGTATTATACTGAAACGGCGTGGAGTTCCGCTGCACTTTTGCAGAAACGGTCGGCCGCTCACCGGAAAGATTGATATTAAGATCCATAACGGCATTGCCGGTAAGCTCTGCCGTTACTGGTGCTGCAGGGAGTTGCTGAACCGATTCAAGTTCTTCTCGTACCGCAGCGCTTTCAGGAATGACTTCATCCTTGCCGACTGCTTCGCCAATCTTCTCCCCGACCGTGCGGCCGAGCTTTCCACCAAGCCAACCGACGAGACCTCCTCCAGCCATACCGATCGCTCCCCCTATTGCCGTACCGATGCCGGGAGCAATAAATGTTCCGATTGCGGCTCCAATTTTACCGGCAGCAAAAGCACCGGCGGCAACACCGAGACCTGTGCCGACTGTTGTACCGATTGCATCACCTATCGCGCCGCCTTTTTTCTGCGCTTTTTCTTTACCGCTTAAAGAGTCATCGGCATTAATACTGCGAACCTCATCGATAGCAGCGAGTGTCTTCACCATCCCTGTTGTAACGGTTTGCAGCACACCCATTTGAATAGCGCCGTTTCTAAAGTTCTGCGCATTGGCATCCATAATTCCTCCAAGCGTCGGTGTTCCTGCTGCGCCGCCTGAAGCAGCTTGAGAAAGACCGTTTGAAGCCCCCATACCGCCTTGTTCCATATTTGTAACAAATACCGGAAGACCGCTTGCAGCCCCTGCTCCATTTCCGGGAAGAGCTCCGCCGAGTGCCGCTTGCATACTGCCGCCCGTGAGTGTTCTAATACCGCTTGAAATAGAGCCGATAAAACCCGATACTTTTGCGAGTCCTTTCACGGCAACGATTGCGCTAAGTCCGTATTTTATCGTGTTAAATACTTTCTCCAGCCGTTCAGGTTTTTCTGAAAGATACGAAAGTAAATCATTTAACCGCTCTAATGGTTTTGCTAAATTTGTATCTGCAAATTTTAAAAACGTTGTTTGAAGGTTTTGGAGATTTGCCTTCATTGTCCCTGCCATGCGCGCAGATTTTGCTTCAAGGGCACCAGTCGTATCTCCTAAGCCCTCTGTGAGTTTTTTATAATTTTTGCCGTAGTTTTGAAAAGCACGTACCGCCTTCATACTCGTAACGCCGAACACTTCCGATAAAAAATCGATATTGCCTTCTTTTTGTGCGACAGCCAATACATCGTCCATAATCTCGGCAAGGTCTCTAAATTCTCCGGCACTATCACGGACGCGGACACCAATAATCCCCAGCTTTTCTTGTTTATTAGGATCGGAAAGTTCTGCAATAACGGCATCCAAAGCGGTTGCCGCAAGTTCTTCATTTTTTGTATCTGCGACAAGTATCTGCATAACGGCGTTTAATTTTTTTACATCTTCAACGGTACTTCCTATCGTAGAATACGAAGATAAAACAGCCTTTCCCGTTTTTGCAAATTTTTGAAACGTATATTCTCCCTGATCTCCTTGTTTTACCAAATCGTCCATCAGTTGGGAGATTTCAGCAGCTGCAAAACCTTTTTTTTGAAATTCAGAGAATACATCCCCCATTTCTTCACCGGCTGCACCGGATGCCTGCAATGCAACTGCGATATTTTTAATATTCGCCTCGACGTATTCTAAGCTGCCCGTTTTTGTCATAACGACATCAAGGGCATCGACAATTTTTGACGGGTCTATTTTGATATTCGGGTCTTGCGCTGCTTCAAAGATTTTCTGCTTTAGTGCATTGATTTGTTCTGCAGAAGCATCGGCAGTCATACCCATACGGGTAAGGCGGGCATCAAGGTCAATAATTTGGTTTGAAGCAGCTCCAAGAGAAAGGGATACGCCGATGGCTCCGAGCTTTGTTTTCATCCCGGAAAATACGCTATCGATTTTATTGACTGCAGCAAGCGTATCGGAAGAAAACTTTTTTGTTGCCGTTCCCATTTTACCGAGTTCTTTTGAGTATAAGTCTTTTAATGTCAGTAAAACGCGGGCTTTAACGTCCGCCATTTAGGTAATCCCCCGTAATAGTTTCGTATTCCGCACCGCCGCCGTATGCCATCTTTTTAATTGAAGCCATGAAAAATCAAGGATAATTTCATACGGCAGCGACGGCATCATGCACATCAATTCCGTTACAATTTCAAAAATGAATTGCTGAACTTCTGCAGCGGTTAATCCGCTGCCTTGGTAGGGTTTTGCTCATCTGCGTTGTTTTCCATTTCGGCTTTCACTCCGAAAAAGACTGCATATATTTTTTGCAGTTCAACACGGATAAGCGCCCAATCTTCAATGTGTAGATTTGCCAATAGCGCTTCCGATTCCCCGGAAAGCGCAGAACAAAGGGCGACATCTGCTGCAATGGTATTAACTCCGTAGGCATCGGTGCGCATAAGATGACGAACATGGGGGTCTTGTAAGGTTAATTCTGTAATGGTTCTTTCACCGAGTGAAACCGGATGCTTTAAATAAAAGGTCTTCATCTCTCTCCTCCCTTATGTCAACTTCTGGCTTTTTGCCGAGTTGTATACTACTTTGAGTTCTCCCTTAGAAAGCTCAACCGCTTCCGTTACCCACGCGGCAGGCATATAGTGCTGACTGCCGCCTGATAATATGATGGTAAGTGTATCGTTGGAGACATTTGCAAATGCTTGCGGATCGATGGCGGCGTTCAGTGTCAATGACAGTTCTGCCGCGGTCGGGGTTTCCACGTAGCCGGTATTTTCGTGTACTTCGCCGACTTGCGTTTCCCGCTTAAAGCTTGACGGCTTAAAAGTCGCACCTCCTTCTTTGAGCGGCAATTCTCCTAAGCTCGTTGATATGACTCGCGATACTTTTAATAGCTGCATACTTCCTCCTATCTTCTATTCCTATTTGAATTGATTTAAACCGGCGCCGATTAAGAACTGTCCGATCAATACCGGCTGATGGATATACTCAAGCCGTGTTTTACTGCCTTTCTTTACTTCAACATGAAGAGATGCCTTATAGCTTTCAAAGTCTTGGCACCAATTCTTCTGCCCGATAAAGATGGTTTGATACAAATCCGCAAGGAAGCTCCGCCAAATCCCCGGAGTCATTACCTTGGCTCCAGCCCCGAAGTTTTCCTCCGTGCTTGCCAGCTTCCAACTCTTAAAGCGTTTTTTTGCTTCCGCATTGATGTAGGTTCTAACTGCATCAACGGTTTCAACCACTTGGATATCCAAATAGCTCGTGTCCCTTCCGCCGTCTGAGTTTTCCGTGTAGCTGGTTACCAGCCGCTCAATTAAGACAGTTCCCATCGGATCAAGCCGCCATGTGGCAACGCCTGTTTCAAGGAGTTTTTGCCGCTCATTAAAAGAGTACTCCCCATCGGCTGCTAAGCCTTTGACTTTGGTGTCGTAGGTATTCGCGCTCGGATCATCTGCTAAAATGCGGCAGGCAGCAGCGGTAAAACGGCTAGCCCAGATACACGGAAGCGTCGCATCATCTTTCTTGCGCGGGATAAGGCAGATATGCGGAGAGTTGACCTTTGCCGCTTGTGCGAGGATAGAACCTGCTTCCGTTGCGCTTCCTAATGCACCGGAAAGCGTAATAAAGGCGCGCCCGCCGATTTGCCGCGTTGCAGCGTACCGGCTTTCCAGTTCTTCCGCTAACAGCTTGATGCTTGCCTCATCGTCAAAATCAAAGACGATATAGTTCCACCGTTTTGCACCAAGCCATTCGGGTAACTTTGAAAGGTCTGCAACCCCGGCACCTTCTGTGACCGTGCCTTCCGTTACGCTTACCCCCGCTGCATGACTTTGCACTGTTACCGTGTTGACATTTCCGCACGCACCTTTATAAAGGGAAGAAAAAATAATCTTGGTGTTATCTCCGCTGTCGATTGCCGCTTCAACGGAATTATTTTCAAGCCCGTTACAGGCAGCCACGAGCGCTGCGGCAATTTTATCGGCGCTCTGTCCTTCACTCACTGCCGCCCACACACCGCGTCCGTTTATCAGAAGGCGGACACTTCCGGCTCCGGCGCTGACTGCTTGTACGGTGCACTCTTTTTTCCACACCGTTCCGGCTATAGGCTCTGCAACCGGCAACAGGTACAGCTTTTCAACTTTGTTGACCGATAAAAACGCTTCTGCCATAAGAGCTGCCGGGCTTCCGTATCCGCATGCATCCGCTGCAGCAGAAGCAGTCAAGACATTCACCGGAACCCCTTCCGCCGCTTTGCCGGTTTTGGTTTTGAGCGCGACAATGAGCGCGGTTTTAATATCGCCGGTTTCCCCGGCAAGGCTGTTATCAATTTCCTGATACTGTCCCGGCACTAACAGATTTGCCGGAATTTGTGTAAAGGCGATTGCCATATTCTCCTCCTTCATTTCAGATTGACAGCATCATCAGCCGTTTGTTTTCCAACGGTAAGATGTGCGTCATATCCTTTGAACCAATCCAAATCATCAGGCAGCACGATTACGCCGTCGTCGTTAACCGCCCGCGCACGAAGTTTCCAGCGCACCGCCCAAAGCGTCGCATTGATTTTATCGAGCGAACCGGTGTACAAACATTCGGCGTTGATACTTCGCCCGCCGCCGAAAGAAACGGAAATATTCAGTCCTTTAATTGCACCGACTACCGCAGAAACGAGCGATAAGGCACCGTTGTACAAGCGGTCGTGATTATCCGCGCGGTATAACACCCAACTGACAAACTCGATAAAGCAGTCATCTTCAACATCTTCATCGCGGATATGTGCAAGAGAGGTGATTACCGCCGGAGTCTTTTGCATGAGGCGGCGGATTTCCGCTTCATCAAAATTGCCCGGATGGGAGCTTACGGTTATCCGCTTATCGTGTGTGAATGCTGCTTGCAGCTGCTTAACTACTGCATCGCGTATATCCAAATACGTTACCGTCATCCGATCTTTCCTTTAAGAAACAGTGCCGCAAGTTCAGTTAAATCGGCAATATCGTCAGTGCTTAATCCGAGGTACGGACGAGCAGGGATATTCCGCGGTTTATAGCCCCATTGATGGACGGCGGCATACTCCATAACAGAGCCGACCAGTACATCCCAGCTGCTTTTGCGCTGCACGTCGATTGAAGATTGCAGCATCCCCGAACGGTGTAAAAGAGAAACGACCGATTCAAGCCCTTTCGCTTTTAGTCCGCGCAGCGTGGACGCGGCATAATCCTGCCATTGGACACCTTCAGGATCGAGTTGCGTTTCAAGGATTCTTGAACGCGATTGCTCGACAATTTCTCCTCCAAGTCCTTTCATCAGCGCTTGCCGGTCAGCGGCTGAAAGCGCGGAATGATTGAGCACCTCTGCCAGTTTTTGGATTTCGCCGAGATCGACGGTAACCATCGCGCCGCTCAAATTATCGCTCCTTTTTTCCAGTAGCGCGGATCATCTGCATCTTCGGCACCGCCCCCGATAACAAGGGATGCTTCCTGTAAGTCAGGCCCGGATAGTCCGCCTTTAAATTCCCGGTCTATCTTTTCTAACAGCTTTATGCTGTCTTTATACCAGTCCCGCGTATCTTCGCTTGAGGTTACCGTATCGGTTAAACGGTGCACGGCGATGTCAGCGCACATTCCCTTTAAGGCAGCATCAAACTGCGCAGGGATGGGATTGATAAGTTCCGCATCTTTTAAGAGCCACGGAAGCTGTGCAACGATTATTCCCGTTGCGTCAGATAGCGCAAGATCGATACGCGCCGTATCGAGTTCGCCGTTTTCATTCAGCGGTAAACTATTACGCGGGGTGCGCTGTTCCAGTTCCATGGCGGTTAAAAAAGACTTCATCCGATCGTCTTCCCGTCAAGCCACGGATCGTTTTGTAAGATTTCTGCAACCTCTTCCGTAACTTCGTATTCAGCATCAACCGGCGTGAAGCGTAAGCCCGCACGAAAGTATGAAGGCTTGCCCGTTTTACTCCGGCACCGAATGCGGACTTTTTTCGTGACGGAATCGCCGCTATTGCTGCCGGAATTTTCAGTTCCTGCGTTGTTCTCAGGATTGCTGTCGCCTTGATTTTTCGGCGTTTTTTCTCCTGAAGGTTCAGCGGGAGTATCTCCGCCAGTGTTTTTTTCTTGCGCAGTCTTTTTCGCATCTTCTACAGCTTTCGCCGTTGCAAAAAGTTTATCCTGTGCTGTCTGCACAGCTTTTTCAATCCCTTCGAGTTTTTTCTTGAGCTTTTCATCATCAGGCTTGCTTTCAAGTTCTTTTTTTGCGTCATTCCGTTTCTGAGCGAGTGCCTCTAAGTTTTCTGCGGCTTTCTTTGCTTCCGCTTCCAGCTGTTCGAGAATCTTTTCAGTCTTTTCCATCCTTCACTCCTTACATCCAATGGCAGACGATGAGCTTCACGCGGTTATAGTTGATGTTCGATTCCCCGCCGGACAAATTCTGTTTTAAAAGAATTGATTCCGCCGCTGCACGGTTTGAAGCATCGACAATCAGATGCGTCGGGCGAAGCCCAAGCGGATCACCGCCGTCGCGTTTGAACGTTTCCATCATGCCGTAAGCCTTTTGGAAGTTGTCTGCGGTGAGCGCTTCTTTCGAAGCGACCGCCTGCTGCCAAAGACCATAGCCCCAGTTCCCGCGGAAACGGATACCGTAAAGGTATTTGTCTTTCATAAAGACGGTTTCATTTTGCGTGTCTTTGATTTCATCAAATTCAGGGGCGAACCGTTCCTGCATGATAAACGGCTTTAACGGGCGGTTAAGGTCGAGCAAGAACCACGGCTTGCCGCTTCCGGCACCGAGGATGTTTGACGTTTGGGTGTTGCTGCCGGTGCCGTCCGGTTTTTCATAGACCGGATGATCGGTATCGAAGAAGTTTTGCCCGTCATAACACAAGGCGGTAAAGCCGTCGGTAATGAGCTTTGCAATTTGCCGCCAAAAGAAGTCAACCGTCTCTTGCCCTTGCGTTTGTGCAAGAACGCGGTACTGACCGAGGTTATCATCTTCGATATCGGTACGGTCAATGCCGAGTGTCGCTTCATACTTTTTGTTTTCGATGGCGTAGGAAAACTCCTTCATGTCATTGATAACCCGGTCGCCGACCCATTCGCGCATGTGCGGAAAACTACCGAGCCATGCATACGAGTTTGATTTCGTGTTGCTCGTTACAATCGTAACCAGCTCCTTATAATCTTCACGGTTGAGCGCCGCGTCAAACGCTTGCCGGAACTCGGCACGCACCATTGTGCGTAAGCCTTGCAGCGTACTGTCTTTGATCATCATAAATTATTTCCCCTCCTTAATTTTGAGCCATTCCTCTTTCGTATAGCCCATCGCTTTACACATATCCAGCTCCTCCGCATTCAGTTCCGTGTGCGTTTCGCTTGCAGGCGGTAAACCTGCGGCAGCTGAAACACCGGCCGGTATAATTGCAGGGGTGCTTTCCATAATCTTTGCAAAGTTTGCCAAGCCTTCTTCACTTGCACACATGGCAAGATAGGCATCCTTACTTGCAGGAGCGATCTTGCGCTCGCTCACCGCTTTTTCAACAGCGATAACAGCTTTCTCTTTCAGCTGTGCGGCATTCTGTTCTACAAGCAGCGTTTCTGCTCGCACTGCCCGCTCTTCCATTTGCACCAAGTCCGCACGCGGAGCATACGCGGTAAGGTCAACCGGCCTTGCGCTGTTGAGCTGCGTTTTTAACGCAGTGATTGCCGTAAGCACGTCGTTTTCCGTTGCGTCTTCACGAAGTCCCAACGCCGCGCAGATTTCTTTATTCATTCCTTTCTCCTTTGCCGGATTATCCGCCGGCGCGGTCTGTGTACTGTTTAATATGGGAAGGTTTATATTCGGTGTATTGGTAAGACCTGCCCGTAAGATGCACTCTATCGCTCCGTTTGCACTCACCGTAAAAACGGGAGAGATGTAGCGATATTCTTGATTCTCTAAGGCAGCTTTTCCCCGCGCCGTCCAAGAAACAGCTGCCCAAATGGAGCCGTCTTCTTTTGCAGTAATAGCGCTGAACCAGCCCATTGCCGGAGATTCTTCTCCTTTCGGAGCGCGTAAATCCGTGGCATGGTTTTCGTCGATGATGTGCTGAGGCAAATACTCGTTTGATTTTTGCGCAATCAGCTCCGGATTGTTTTTAATCCAGCGCCGCCCGTCGCGCCCTGCAACATATTCGCCTGCCGGTAACAGCTGTATTGTTTCGGGAATTTTCCCGCTTTCAGCATTCAGGCATAAAAAAAGGCTGTCGGTGTTCATACCCGACAGCCTATCTTGTTTTTTTCCTTATCATCAGATAATCAGTATTAAAATTTACTCTTGCTTTTTTTCATACGAGCCGTCAAAATTAAACTCATTTTGACGCAATGCATCTTGCCCTTCGTGATAGAGCCGGTACATTTGATTAAACGACATGCCGTATTCCCGGCAAAGGTCGCGCATTGAATCAACCGAACCGTTATATCTTTGCGCAATCTCTTGGGCAATCTGTTTTCTAAATGCCGTTTTTTCTACCGGGATATACCACTGCACGCCCCCGTAAAACCGCGCAATAATTTCGTATATCCGCTCCGCATCGGCGTCTCCTACCGCGTCAGCTAACACGCCGTAGATTTCTTGCCCAATGCGGGATTGGGTTCTTTTCTGTTGCGGTATGTATACCAGCTGCCCGCCGAACCAACTACTTAACGCTCTCAGTGCTCGCAGTGCCCGCTCTCTTTCTACCCCTCGTCCGGCAAGCACCCGCAGCATTTCCTGCATTAAGTTTTCCACCCATCTCCTCCTTATTCGAAAAGTTCAAATTTCAATTGCATATCAGGAACATAATCACAGCAGCCGCTTGACATCTCAAGCACATATCGTATACGTGGTTCATTTCTGTCAAATATTCCGCAAGGACACTTAAGCGTTCTGTAATTCAAACAATCATCGCAGTCCGCTTTTTTCCGCTTCGGTTGTAGAATCGTTTCCGCTTCGTTCATATACAAAAGCCCCCTTATAATGATTTTAATTCCGGCATTCCATCAGGATCATAACCAGCCTGTACCGCAATATCGCGGACGGCTAGAATGACTTTTTGTGCAGTCTTTACATCAAGCCACCGCAGGTAGGGAACACCGGTAATACGCTTGATAAAACGGTTGAGAGCCGCTTCCGTTTTTACCCGTGCGGAAAGCTCCCATAAACCTTTGATGTATTGTATCTGCTCCGCCGTCGCCCGCCCGACTTCTTCCGCACTTGCAGCCATCTTTTTTACCTGAAAGCCTAAACGCTTAAACGCCTTGAGCACTGCTTCAAGTTCGGCAATAGTCAGTTCCGTACTGCTCGTTTTACCGGTTATCCCTTCAAGCAATGCGCGGTATTCTTCTTCGGTCAATCCGATCTTTTGCTTACCCACATGAATAAGCCGGATGAGCTGTCCTTTCTTGGTTTTATATGTTCCACTATTCATACTGTTCATGCTCCTTAAAGTGCCGTTAAACGAGCTTCTGCACCAAAGCCGATACTTTTCTCGACATACGCGCTCCTAAGCCCTGTAAGCCCCTTGCGCTGTACAGCGCAAGGCGTTCATCTTTACCCTTCGATACTGCGTTCTGCCCGTGCCTTTTGTGCAGCCGACAGCTGATTTTTATTCATGTAATACTCCATCGCATAGGCGGCAAAATATTCAGGTTTGCCGAATTTTTTCTCCCGTACATACGCAGCAATCTCCTGATAATTTTCAATCTTGACCCGCAATGTTTTTACCCTGTCAGTTTGCTCCGTCATATCATTGAGTCCGTTTATGATAAGGTAGCGAGCTAATGCAGCAGGTTTTTCAAACCCATCTACTTTTGCCTTTTCGCTTAAACACGCCAGAAGCTGATCATCTAATGTCAGCGACATCTTTCTTTTTCCACCCATAGTTACTCCACTCCTTACAAAGAATTGACGATATCGGCATCGACAATTTGACCGCCGAGTTCTGCCGCAAGGTTCATTGCCCGCCGCATCCAGTTGTTGACTAAAAGCGGATAAGCAATACTGTAGACAAGCTGCTGACTGCGTGTTTGCCGCCTAAGCTTTAAGGCAAGCGCTTCACAGCCTTCATCGGTGATGATACTCTTGCGCTCTCTTTTAAGACGAGCAAACTTTACATCAAGATAAGCGGCAATATCTTTTCCGCTTCCAAGAGGAGCTAATTCCAGCACTTCCATACGCCGGATAACTTCGCGCGCTTCCCAGTTTTTTGCTTCATCGAGTTTGCCCTTCATTTCTGGCTGCCCAATCAAAATAATTGCCAATAACTTTTTAAAGCCGTCTTCCAATTCCCAAAAGCGTTTTAAATATTTGAGCGTTTGAATATGCAGGTCGTGTGCTTCTTCAATCATGAGTACATGGCTCCAGCCTGCACGGCTTGAATTGGTCAGTATCCGCTCAATTTGCCGCGCCTTCCCTTCAAGCGTCCGCTTCGGCTTTTCTTCCGAGCAGTCCAGAATAATGGCATCGCAGATACTGGCAGCGGTAAGACGCGACTTGTCGATAATGCGCGGGGTAATGACCCGCACCTTTTGCCCTTCCGTTTGCATTCGGTCTATGGCATACCGCCGTAAGGTTGTCTTACCGGAGCCGGACTCTCCAATGAGCGCAAGCATTCCGCCCGCCCGCGCAGTCTGATACAGATACTCCGCAATAAATCGGGTATCTTCGCTCATGTACACATCCGCCGCTTTTGTTACGTCTCCCGTAAACGGATCGGATACCACTTTAAATGCTTTCCTCGCCTGTAGTGTCAGCATACCTCATCCTCCTTGTTATTATGTTCAATCCATCAGCTTTTGAATGTCTTCCGGTTTTACGCCCATGCCGATCAGCAGCAAGGTACAATAGCCAATGATGCCGGCAACATCATTGATACGCGGAGCGCTTTCAGTATTTGCCATAATGCGCCCGATCTTATCATCAAGCCGGATTAAAATAGAATTGACCGCATCGCCTTTGTAAAAAATCTGTTTCGGGTTTAATGCGGAATCTCCATACTTTTGATTTTTGTATAACAGTAAGTCCCGCATCGCTCCCGTAATTGCGATGATTTTCTCTTGGGTTTCTGTGTGCGTACTCATATTATTTCTCCTCCAATAGTTTTATATCATTAGTGCCGATAAGCCGTATGCCGCCCGTCCACAGCTGTGTAGCTTCTGCTGGAGAAACTTCAAAAAGTTTATTACAGTGTTGTTCTTCGTTTTGCTCTTTCATTCTTCAATTCCTTCAATCAGTCGGGAAAGCTCGGCAACTGCAGCGGCGATATTGGCGCTTTTGGTTTGAATTGTCTGCATCAGTTCGGCGAGTGAACAGTCTACCGCATCGGAATCGTCTTTTATCCAGGAAATATCCAGACTGGTTTTATCCCGTGCAAGCAATTCATCGACGTGATATTTACGCCATCTTCCCGTCGGATTTTCTTTGCTCCATGTTTCTTTTCTGTCTTCAAGACGCCCCGCGCAGTAGCACTTTACAAAGTCTTCAAGGTCGGAACGTTTAAGCGGTTTCGTTGTAAGTGTGTGTTTAATTCCTGTCCGGTAATCGTAATACCATGTCTCTTTTGTCGGACTTCCTTTTTCAAAGAACAGTACATTTGCTTTTACGCCGTTTGCGTAAAAAATACCGGTCGGTAAACGAAGGATCGTATGAAGATTAAAATCTTTTAAAAGTTTTTTGCGAAGAATTTCTCCGGCACCGTCTGCAAAAAGCACATTATCGGGAAGAACGATTCCGGCTCTTCCGCCGTCTTTTAACATGACCATTATATGCTGCAAAAAATTTAACTGGTTGTTGCTTGTCGTTACAATCAAATCGGAACGCATGGTCGAAATATCCACACTTCCTGCAGGGCGAGCCCCAAACGGAGGGTTGGCAAGAATCACATTTACAAGATGTTCGGGTTCGTGTTCCAAACTATCTTCACATTTAATCGGTGTGGTATTCACTCCAATATCGTGAAGATAAAGATTCATAGAAGCCAATGTTACGACAAGAGGCGTAATGTCATTTCCGCTCAGTGCCTGCGTTTGTAAGAAATCCACTTTACTCGGCTCGTCGCTTTGTTTGCGCATATAGTCATAGGCGGCAAGCAAGAAGCCGCCGGTTCCGCACGCCGGGTCGGCAACGGTCTCTGTAATCTTCGGTTGAATCACATCAACCATCGCATTAATCAAAGGACGCGGTGTAAAGTATTGCCCTGCTCCGGATTTTTTATCCTGTCCGTTTTTTTGAAGAATACTTTCATAAATTGCGCCTTTTAGATCTCCGTCCATACTGAACCAGTTTTCTTCATCAATCATTCCGATCAGTTTTTTAAGAAGAGCCGGTGTTTTAATCTTATTTTGCGCTTCCGTAAAAATTGCGCCGATAAGTCCATCAGATGCCTGTAAAATTTCAAGAATCTTTTCATATTTTTCAAGTTGATCGCGTCCGTCCAGTTCAACAAGGTCTTTCCATTTGCTTCCGTCAGGAAGTGCGCTGCCTAAACCGTAAGATTCTTTCTCAAAATCCATTTTTAGAAATAAGAGATATGTCAGCTGAATAATATAATCGGTAAATCCGACGCCGGCCGCTGCAAGAACGCCTGTCATGTTCCAAACTTTTTTCGTAAGCGTCTGTTCCGGTTTTGCTATACTCATTTTTTCACCAACTCATTTGTGCATTTAAAAGATTTACCTGCTCATCTTTTGTCCGCATGGTATAAATCGCTGTGGTTGCAATATTCGAATGACCTAAATAAGAGCTGACAAGGGAAATATCATTGCCCGTTGCTTTCAGCATTTTTATAGCAAAATAATGACGAAATGCATGAGGATGCATGACTTCTTTTCTTACTCCTGCTTTGCAGCCAATAGACTTCAGCTGCATAGCAGCCGCTCTTGTTGTCAGCGGCTTCCCGTATCGAGAAAGAAACAAAGACTCGTCTGCAGCTTTCTCGCGGAAAAACTCTTTTGAATCTTCTATCAGGTTTTTGGGAATTAATATTAAGCGTTGTTTCCCTTTAGAGTGCATCCGTGCACAACCTTCAATCAGACAAATTCCTTTTAATTTTGTTAATTCCGATATGCGCATTCCCGTACCGGCAAGGAACCGAACAAGCCAATAGGCCTTCTGATTATGTTGTCGTGCATATTCACATACTCGTCCGTATTCTTCATCATTGGGAACATTCTCAACGTACAATTGTTTTTGTATCTTTATTCTTTTTATTTTTTCTTGCGGCCGTCCTATAAAATCTGCATATTTATTTAAGGCAGTAATCCGTAATGCGATTGTTTTTGATTTTCTACATCCTATAAGCCATTTTTTATATTGAATCGCATTTGTTTTATTGAATTCAGTAAATTTTGAAAAAAACTCTTTCAGTGAATACCGATACGAGCTAATCGTATTTTCAGATAGTTCGCATTCATACAGGTAATCTAAAAAATCATCATAAGGTGTCATACCGTCCTCCCTTTTGTTTGCCGCCGTATCCGCCGATATTCACGCGTTTGCGCCTTTAATCGTTCGCGGTTCTTTGCCCGGTATTCCCGCTGCTTACAAAGATACGCTTCGTACTTTACCGGATCAGCCTTAATCTTTGCAAACCGTTGCTTTGCGTAAGCAGCTTTTTTTGCCTTTTCTGCAGGATCGTTTTTTTTCCGTTCGTAGTTTGCTTTATTATGGAGTGCGTAGACTTTCTCACGTCCTATAAGTTTTCCTTTCGCGAGGGCAACTCGTGCACGAAGTAAGCATATTTCCCGCTCTTCGCGCGACATTGCTGCTGTATGTCCTAGACTAGCCATAACGGTTAATTCTCCTCGTGAAACGCGCTCAAGATTTGAAGGCTCAAAGTTACGACTATTGCCGTCCATGAAAAGGACGACCATTCCTTTTGCACTCTCACCCGGATGGTGTTGTTCCCACACATACCGCTGATACTGCATCCATTGATTCGGTTCTCCGATCTTTATCTGCACATAGCCTTTTTTTTCTTGCAAGCTGCCGACTGGTTTGTGTCGATGGTGTGTTTCACCTCGATGATAGTTTGCACTATTGCATGCATCAATCTTAAAACCTTTACTGTAACAGTTGGTCTTGAATGCATTTATGCCAAAGTCCGTATGAAACGTTGCATTAAGATCATCGACTATGTGCTGAATCTGAGTGTATCCATGTTCACGGATGGGGCAGCGCTCTTTAATCCAGTTATCAATTTCTTTCGTCCACTTAACCGTACTCATATCACACCATTACCTATTTCTTTTTCCAGTCGATTTCTTTTGCGTCAAGCGTCTCCGGCAACTGTATCGACATTCCCATATTGTCAGCAACGCGAACCGCATCAAGTTGAAGCCGTGTTAATTCCGTAATTCGCCCGGCAATGCTGTTTACTGCATCAGCACGTTTAATAGCAATCTCAACTTTCGCATTGTCGATATTCCCATTTTCATCTTTGAAGCTATCCTCATCTTGTAATGCTTCAAGTTCTGCAAATAGTGCATTGTGTAGGTCAATTATTTTATTTCTCATTCCTCATCCTCCTTACAAAAAAAGTTATCCGAGTTGCGCAAGTTCCTCGCCGTGCGCATACTCTGCCGCAAGTGCGTCAATGACTTGCGACGGTACATTGTTTTCATACTCCGCTTTCATCCGCTCAAGGAAGCCGTCCGGCACATAGCCCAGCCGTGCTTTTATCCGCTTTGCCGCTTCTGCGCCGCTGATCAAAATGTCGTGCATCTGCACCGAATCGACGGTGATTTGCGTTCCCGTTTGCGAGCGGATAAATAAGCTCTTGGCATCGATATGCGAATGAGCGGTCAAGCCTTTGCCCCCGGTAATTTCAGTAAACGGGCGCTCCTTTGTGCCTTTTGCAAGTGCGGTAAGTTCCTTGTTGGTTGCTTCCCGATCGGTAAAGCCTGCTGCTTTGTAGTTGACCCCGGGTACGGGAGCGGTTATGTCAAAACCGTTTTCGTCATACTCAATCGGTTCAACTTCATACGCAACAAGTTCGCCGTTATACTGAAAGCTCACGCGTACAGTCGGCGTTGCAGAAACAAGCACCGGCTGTACATTGACCGTCTGCCCAACGGTAACGCCGCGAAGTCCTTGCAGACTATAGCGAAGCGATTCTTTTACGTGCGGATGGACAATACTTACCGAAAGGTCGCCTGCAACGCGGCGGGTTTGAATACCGGCGGTAAAAATCTGCCGACAGATAACCGGATCGGGCAGCTCCCGAAGTTGCTCCGGTAAGATGCGCTGCCACAGTTCCGTCCTGCTGCCGATTTTCTTACCGTGCCGCGTAAGGCGCGTGTCTTGCCCTTCGATAAGGTTTGCGTTATACGCAGCGCACCACCGCTCCGCAGCTTCATTGAGTGCCGCAAAGCTATGAACCGGCTCCAGCTTTAAGCGGCTTTCAAACTGTGTTTCAACGATATTGTTGCTGACTTCTACTTGTCCCTTTGCCCGCGGATTTCCCGGAAGGTGCGGCTGTGTTTCTACTTTAAGTGCGGTAAGCGCTGCCGTTACCGCCCGCGCCGTGTTGCCCGTACCGCAGTCCCAGATTAAAAGCTCCGGCAATCCGTGAAACACGTAAAGCGGGTTATGCTTTTGCCCCCACGCATACAGTAAAAAGTCGTACATATTTACCGCCGACTCGCCCATCGCCGCGTAATACCGTACACAGATGGAGCCGGAGGTGTGGTCGGTGAGTACATACCGCCAGCACTTGAGTTTTCCTTCCCGCGGGTTCTTATTTTTGTACACTTCATCAGCATCGTAGAGCTTTTGCTCGCCGTTCGGTGCAAACCAGATAAGACAGACCGACGGGTCAGCTTGGTGTACTTGATTGGGATAAAGCGTCCGCATAGTACGGTGCGGGCGGGGAATTTCCGCCTCTGCAAGGGATAGCCCGTTCTCCACTAAAAGCTCCCGCAAGCGGCTATCGGCAATCGGGATATTGATACCGTTTGCCTGTAAAATAGAGCGGGCAACCGGAACGCCCATCGTTGCCTTGCCGTTTTTGCGTACGCTGTTGCGCAGTACCGAAGCGATCAGCTTGAGTTCTTCTTGCGAGATGCCGGAAGAGCCTGCATCTTTGCGCTCCTTTCTGCCGGACTGCCATCCGGCTTCTTTAAGCACTTTGTAGGCTTTCGCTTGTGAAAACGCAAACATCCGGCATAATTCCGCAATGACCGCCTTGCGCTCCGCCGCGCTTTTTGCCCCTTCCATCTTTTTAACGTACGCCTGATACATACCGCTAGTCCTCTACCGGCTCCGCATACTGCATCTCTTCCGCCTCGGCGTTTGTCTCAGCGCGAGCGGGACAGATGTTTTCAATCATCTCATCGAGCGTATCGCTGTAATCAAAAATGGAAGACAACAAGCCTTCCGGCTCAAGGGTGATAAAACCTTGCAGTTGGGTAATATTGACATCAGGAATTTCCTGCGCCTGTATGATGGTAAGCATCAGGTTATGCAGCGCATGACTCGCCTCTCCGACTTGCAGAAAAAACTTCTTTTTAAGTTCATCGAGCGCAGCTTGCGCAAGCTCTTCCTTAGTCGGCGGCTCGCGGTAGCGTAGCTCCATTTCAAGCTCGTTGAGTTTTTTCTCTTTTTGACTGATTGCCGCCTCTTGCGCATCCCGCTCTTCCTTGCGCTTTTTCTTTTCTTCACGGAGAGCGGCTTCAAGGTCTTTACGGTTCATCTGTTTAATCTCGTCTACGGTGCCGACTCCGGCAAGGGAGCCTGTTTCTTCCATCTGGGTTATCTGCTCATCGTCGAGAACAGAAAGAATTTGGAGTTTTGTACGACCGAAATTCGAAACTAGTTTCGAATTTGAAAACCGGCGAGCGGCAGCCATTGCGTAGTTTGCGATTCTCCAAGAAACCTCTAAGCTTTCCATAGCAGCATGGAATTGTTCCGATGTTTCGTGAGCCTTTATCAAAGCTAACTGCTGACCAAGTGCAATAAAAGCTTGACCTGCAGTAGTTTCTGCATCCCTAGCTCGAGACATACAGACAAACAGATTGTAAGATTCCCCCTCCGGCAGATACTTTGAATCAAGTTCTTGTACAGATATTTCCTGTTCGTGTTGGCGCTGTGCCGCGACTTCCATCGCTCTTATATCATCCGACACAACAATTTCATTTTTTTGTCTTGGCATTCAACACCCCCTGTAATATGTCTCTGAAAATTTCGTCCATAATCGACATAACAAAATCCTCGCTAAAGCCTTTCTTTTTTACTTCTGCAAAAAACGTTTCACGGTTCGTCTGTTTGAAAGCCATACAAAGCTGAACCCCTAATTCGCGGCGAATCTCGGCCATCTTTACCGCTAAATTAAAAGCCTCGTTGAGCCGTTCATCTGCCGATTTGTTGTTTTTAATTTTCAAACCGTTTCGAACTTCATCAGCCGTAAGGTATTTTTCAAGACAATAAACCGATACCCTTGCACATTGTGCTTCACTATTGCATTGCGCTTGCATACTCCGCCTCCTCCCGTGCTATTTCCAATTTTGCTTGCTGGAACGCTCTCATAATATGTCCGGCTATTCCTCCGAACTTCGGAGAAAGTCTCCACCGATATTGTGAGTTGCGAGCCACATACCCATATCTTTCAAATACTGCCATATCCCGACAGACATTTGCTTCCGTTGTTTTCAATAAGGTTGCAAGCTCTTTGTTATTTAAGCCTGATACTTGATGGGCATAAAGCAGTTCGATTATCTCAAACACCCGCTCCTGTGCATTCAGCTTTTTCATCTGAGCGCCTCATCTTTGATATAAAGCCCTAACCGGACAAGCCACGCCCAGCCGAACACTTCTCCCAATTCTTTCAGTTTTATACCGAACCGGTATTGCCATCCGCTCATCATTCCCTCCTTCCTTTACAAGGCAGCAACATCAAGTGGTATTTGCTTATAGCTGCCGTCTTTCTGCCGCTCGTAAAAGCGCATATAGGTTTTGCTGGAAACCACCTGCACGCTGTCTGTAATTGCCTGCATTGCTTTCAGCCATTTCGGATCGCTGATATCAAGTCTGCGTAAACCGAGGACTCGTGCCGTGCTGATATTCCCCTGCTTGTCTACCGCAAAGGCGTTATCGATGAGTGCCCTCAATTCAGGGCGCGCGCCGGTTGCCCACTCCTTAATGCATTCGTCTATCAACTGCTTGGCAATTTGCAGCTTTTCGTTAAATTGCAGATTGTCGTTTACGGCGATTTTCAGCATGTACTGTCCGTTATAGGTGGTGAGGGTAATGTTCCCTTTTTTACCGCCCCAGCTGATTCCGTGCTGCTCACTCGAAAGGCTCAAGAACTCTTGAATGTCGCTCCAGATGCCCTGCTTAAAAGACACGAGCGCGTCCCGCATTGCAAAGGTCTTTGTCATAATTGCTTTGACGGTTTGATCGCGTAAGATGTCGATGTCCTTTACCATCGAGACCGGCACCTCACGTCCTTGCGAGTCGGTCATAAATTGTTTATCCATTTCTTTCCCCCTTTTATTTGCCGCAGATACGTTCAAAGAATGCGATGACCTGGTCGCATTCCTCGACGGCTTGTTTTTTGCCGAGTGCGGAAGCACCGCTCCGCCAGCACCGTAAAATTTTGTATACCTCTCCTTTCTCCTTATACAGGTCGTTAAGAGACGGCTCCTTTAAGCTGATATACACCGGCTTTTCTGCTTCCAGTTCCCATTCATTGATGGTGTGTTCCAGTCCGCTTAACGCCTTATCAAGCGGGTGTATTCCCGTACTTCCGCTCATACGCTGCCCCCTCCTGCTTGCGGTGGTCTTTCACGCGCAGCTTCAAGCCGGAGCAACAGGGCATCAACCTGTTTTTCATAAAATTCTAAGAGAACCGGTTTTTCTTCAACTGGTTTACAGTACACTATTTGACAGCATTGTAGTTGCCGCACTGCGTATTCAAGCAGAGAATACAGCTCCATCAATTCATCATTCATCATCTTCCTCCCATTCTATTTCAGCACCGCACCACGGGCAAAAACAGATTTCATACTCATACTTCAGTTCAGCATTGAATTCCTTGCCGCAATTTTCACAGCGACCCAATGGACAGTGTATAGCCATCTTGTTACCTCCTCGCACATCCGGTAGATTGCCGATTACACGACATTCTCCTTTGTTGCCCGTTTTGCAGCGTCAAGCACTGCTTGCCAGTTTGCAAGGCCGAGTTTATCGGCGGTCTTTTGCTGAATGCGGGCGGAAGTACGTCGGCCGTGGATAACCGCGGCGACCGAACTGTCACGGACGTCCAATTCTTCTGCAATGTCGGTATAAGAAACGTTGATAAGGGAGAGCTGGTACTTAATCCAGCCACCGTACATGTGCCCGATGGTTCTGTTTTTGGGCTTGTGGATTTTCTTTTTTTGTTCTATCATAAAGTCATCCTTTGCCTGTCTTTACAGGCGTGTGTTGTTGAGAAAAGCGAAAGAGGTCTGTGTTTTTCGCTTTTCTTTTTTTACCGGCTTGAGATTGCTTTAGTTCTAGCCGATATTTTTATAATATTCTCATATTCCAAATATGTCAAGAGAAATATTCTGAAAATGGGAATAAAAGTGGTGTTTTAGGAGAAAGTATTTGGATTTTGGGAATAAAATAGCTTTGATTATAGAAACGTTAAACACTAATCAAGCGGCTTTTGCGAAACTTTTAGGAATTTCAACAGGTGTTGTTTCAGAATTTGTAAACGGAGTACGAGAACCCTCTAAAGGTTTTTTGTTTGGATTATCAGAACTAGGTATTAGTCTTGATTGGTTTATAACCGGTGAAGGTCGCATGTTCCGTGTTCCGCATACAGTAGGGGATCGGCTGAAAGAAGCTCGGTTGGAATGTAATTTAGATATAGAAACTGTGTCAAATTTATTAGAGATATCGTTCACAGAATACCAAAGTTATGAGAAAAATGAGATAGAGCCATCAGCAGCAATTCTCGAAAAACTAGAAAAAATTTTTAACATTAACAGCGTCTATATCCGAAACGGACACGGTAATATGTTTACTAATATACCAGGCGGCGCTCTTATTAATGGGAAATTAGTATTAAATCCTGAGACGCCTCCTGAATATAAGCGACAATATAAAATCCCTCATATTACGAGGACAGAAAATTCATCTTATGCTGAAATCGCAGATGTAGATAAATCTTTGATGGATGAAATTTATGATTTGAAAAAGCGGATTGAACAATTAGAACAGTCCAAATAGGTAGCAGTTTGCTAAACCATAGTGAGCAACAACAGCAACAATAAAAATATAAAATCAGGAGTTATCACTTATGCATGATATTAAAAAAGTTTGTATTTGTTTGGTGTATCTTCTTTTTTTTTGCTTCTTTGCGAGTGCAGAGAATTTTGATGCAAAGGAACAAAGGGATAATGTTATTACTTTTTTTCAAGACGTTGTAACACTGTTTTGTAATCTCGGAAATACATCTCTAACAACTTTTCAAGATGAGTGGTTGGAAAATGGAATAGAAATGCTTGACTCTGTACTAGAAGGTTTGACATATAGTGATTTTCAGAAAAGTATAGATTTAATTAAAAATAACATGGAAGCCATTGAAAACTCTGGAGAACTTTCATTGATTGAACTAAAAGATTTTAAACAAATTATGTCTGATATAAACGTATTGCATGTATGGAGTATCAAAAATTGTAAATTACCTGAAAATAAAAAACTTACTTATAGTGTTCCTGAAATTGCTATATTAGAGAGTAATGCTCAAATACATAAATCTAACATACAAACTTACGAACAGAATTTATCTGCAATGCAACCACCTGAAGAAATACAAAAAATTCTTGCAGAAGAAACTCAAATGCTAAAGGACTTACGTGAAAACAACAAGAGGAACGCAGAACTGGAGAATCATGTTATTCAACTGGGTGCAGCGTATGCAAATGCTTTATCCAATCAGAAAAGATGGAAAGAAGGCATCAAAGATGAACAAAAAGCCCTTGATAGTATTCCTATATTAATTGAAAAATATAAAGAAGAAGCGCGCTTACAAGCTGAAAAACAATATAAAAAAGAAATAGTCAGTAAAATAAACAATATTCAAACATGGATTGATTTTTTTAATGAAAAAAATGAAACCCTTACTGAATTTTTACAGTTAATAGACACAAAAGGTACAATGAGGGAAAAATTAAACTATATTGTTCCTTCGAAAGATTTAAAAAAATATGAAATTAAATTGAATACATTTATTAGAGATTGGAAATTAGAATGACTAAACAAAAAACGCTTATTTTTGCATTGCTGTTTGCTGCTGTTGCCGGTATCTGCGCAACCGATACCGATAAGAAGGTGTACATAACGGATACGGGGAAAAAGTATCACTGCAAGGACTGTAAAACGTTAAAAAAGTCCAAGCACCTTACGGAGCTTACGGTTAAAGACGCACAGGCGAAAGGGTATACGGCTTGTAAGGTGTGTAAGCTGCCTGAAAAGTAGAGGAGAGGAAATATGAAGAAAATAACAATGACTGTCTACGAAATACATTATGTAGAACAGCATATACAGACCCCTGATTTAAGCAGAGATTTATTCAATTGCTTGAATGCAACAAATACAGCTCGTGATAGACTAATGCTGTTATCACATGATGAAGCAAATAAAGACAGTGATTTCATAACGACATTTACTTCGAGTAACGGTTTTCTTTTTGGTTCTTTTGCACGACTTACAGAAAGAGAAGAATCTTCTGTCCCCAAAACAGCCTTAGATAAAAAAACGGTATCCCTTAATGAAATGATAGCAGAATCACGGGATAATTCTGTAGGTTCTATAAAAATATCGTCGTTTTTTTGCATCTACAAAACCTTTCTTGTTATAACAAATAAAAAACAAACACTAAAACCGTTAGAAAATTATGTTAATTGGTTTCTTGAGCAAAAGGGAATTAATGATGGTCGTATTTCCTTTATACCTAAGAAGAACACTGCAACGGTATTACCAATACATGATATAAAATCAGTGCAAATTAATGACGGCTACATAAATGCAATAGACGAAATCAAATCTCAGTCAATGCATCTTAAAGAAAGTATTCTTAAAAAGCTCATGGATGTAAAAGGAATAAAAGATTTTGATGAAGAAAATTTGGTTTCTGCTATTCTTACGTTAAAATTTAAGCAAAAAAATATAAAAAAAGAGAAAGCACTCGATACGGCATTGAAAATAATTGATGATGATAATATTATTATCATTGGGAAAAACGGAAGACGTATTCGTGGTTCACAATACTTAGTAAGTGTTGTGAGAAAAATTGAGGAGCTAAAAGATGATATATTTAACGAACAAGAAATTGAAACTGAAATGCGTAAAATATTAAAGGATATAGAAAGTGGGAAGGTGGTTTCTTAGGATATTTATACTGTTTCTTCTTTCTATATGTACGGCATCTATTGGTATATCATTTACTGCTGACTATTTTCATACTATGTTCAGTGTTATTGGAATAATGTTTTCTGTTTCACTGAGCCAGGTGCTCACATTTTCTTTTTCAGACATTACAAATGAAGATTTTGTAAAAGAACATCGCAGTCAATTACTTAAAATTCAAAATACTTTTATCGGTCTATTCTCATTTGCAGCACTATTTTTCTTCCTCTCATTAAGACTAAATGAACAATGTACATTAGGTTTTTTTATTTTCTCATACAATAGTTTCTTTGGTCTTTATAATATTTTTTGTCTGTTATACTTTGTCATTAATTTTATAGGATTAGTTAATCTAAGAAATGAAATAGATGATCTTATAAGAAAAACAAAAAAATAAACATGGAATACAAGGGCGAACTCCCCGAAACAGAATTTAAAGCGGATTTTTAAGGATTGTTGTTTCCGTTATTCTGTGCAAGAAACGCCTTAACCGAATCTTGTTCGTCTTTTGTTATCGGTCGGCTTGCGTTAATCTGTATGCCGAGCCGGTCATCCCTATCGATAAAATACCGGTCTTGGCCGATCATGTGCACATCGTATCCAGCTGATTCCAATAATGAAATGAGCTTATCATAGTCGATTTTCTTCATACCGATACTCCTAATTATATACAAACATAAAAAAAGCGAGACAGCTCGTAAGCTGCCCCGCTTAATACTAAACCCCTGTTGCAGCAGTATGCGCTTTTACAAAGGCTGCAAAATGTCTTATCGGCCACCACAGGGCAATGACAGCGCCTGCGATGATGCACAAAGGCAAGACGATTGCACCGACTTTTGCAAGAGCAGCAGACGGGACAAAAGCAATGACAAGCAATAACAATGCGCACAGGGCAATAAGCACTAATGAGAAAATACTGATCAATGCTTTTCCAAAACCTTTCATGCTTCCTCCTTTAGATGATAAAGATGCCGGATATGAGTCCTCCGGCGGGGACATTTTCCTTTGTAAGGAGTTTTCCAACATGAGCGGACACTACATATCGGACGAGGTTGGTTATACTGTAGCAAAAAAAGAGCGGTGAGGTGTTTTAACAGTGATTAAAAAAAACGAGTTGATTTTTAGAGGCGGATGCGTTATGCTTCTTGTATGATGAGCAAAGGAAGACCCCCTGTATAGGAGCGAGGGAAGCGTAAGGCGAGGGCAGTCGGTTCGAATCCGGCCGCCTTTGCTCATCGTATTTTTTTCATTTCGATGATACGCTGATATTCATTACGGCCTCTATCCAGTTCGGTTGAAAGGTCAAGTTCATACATCGTATCGATTTTCGGCAACATTAAAGAAACGCCTTTATGTCCCTTATTTTTCATACTCACATCGACGGCGATTTTCATATATTTACTTTCAGTTTTTTTCTTTAAGAAAATAAGTTTTTCACCGTCATAATAGATTGATGCATCAATAAGATAATCCATGATGTTATACCAATCAAACACATCGGGAGCATTGCCGGTTTCTGCGTGGCGCTTAGAGTATTTAGCACTCTGCACTAATCCGGCTTCCAAGAAGATAAGATTTTGATTACCGATATTGATATTCTCTTTTGCGAGCGCGGCTTGTGTTTTTTGATCCAAAAAGCCGACCGGTGTTATATACTTTTTATCAAGGGTACGTGATACGGCATTATCAATAAAATCAATATGTGCAGCCTTTGCCGCAGTGTTTGTCATCAGTGTTTGTACAACGGCATTAAACTGTTCCGGTATTTTATCAGATGCTTTTTTTATACACTCCGCTAAAACGGCAGTATTTCTACTCATCTTCCCTTGGTTCCAGTTAAAGCCCGGCGTAATACCTTTGGGAATACGTTCAATAGTTCCCTTGCGCTCGTTAAAATACGTGCGGTATTCTTCCGGCGGCGCTTCGGTTTTTACCCTGAGGATTCCGCCTCCTGAGCCGTCGGCTTTCGGCGGTATCTTTATGCCGTCCCGCTCATAGCGCCTTTTTCTCGGCTCCGAGACTGCCCTTGTATGGCACTTACAACGATATCCGTTCGGCGGTAAATGGTTATCCCACCAAGGGTCATCCTTCGGCAAAATAAGACCGTTCCATGCGAGGTGCTGTTCACGGTGTTTTTTGGCATTACCGATACAGTACATAAGATAGGGATGCAGATCGCTTGCCATTGTGCGGTCATATTGAGCTTTCTGAAAAGCGCTGCGCAAATTGACATCGTAGATAGTTTTAAGCCGCCGGTCGCTTCCGAGCTGTGCATCAATTTCTGCTCCGGTAAGCGGATCGGTCATCTTCTTTTTGCCCCACCAACCCTTCTGTTGCAGTGTCGGCTTTAAATTCTTTTTAAAGTGTTCAAAGCTGTGCCCTTCTTCAAGCGCTTTTTTACCCGCCTTTTTAATATCGCTTAATACATCAAGCTGCATCGCCTTTGCAACGGTAAAAGAGGTAGCGTGTTCTTCGTTCCAGACATCCTTATACGAAAAACCGACTTTTAAATTTTTATCTTTGATGTAGTTGAGCGCATCTTCAGGGATAAGAGACTCAGGCATTTATTCATCTTCCTTATCAAAATGGGCATCGCCTTCGGCACGTGCCTTAAAAAATGCGATTGCCATTGTGCGGGCTATTTTTGCGGGATCCCAGCCAGTTACCAGCTTTTCAAGTTCCGCCTCAAAGCTCGTAAAGTCGGTCGCTTTATCCGCCGCTTGTTCCAGTACTGCTGCAATATCGTCGGTAATAGCGATAAAGTCTTGCTCGTTTTCTTCCGGCAGTTCATCATCATCGCTTGTGTAGGAAGAAACATCACTTGCATTGAGTGCAATGGAGCCGGAGAGCGCCCCGTGCGTGTTCAGTTCCGTTTGATACGGATTCGGCGCAGTGAGTATCTCATCGTCTTTTTCAGGAGCAGAAAGCCCTAACAGTGCGTGTATTTCCTGCGCTTTTACTTTTAAGCCCAGCGGTACGAGCTTGGTAACGGAATCGACAATGAGCTGTACGTTTTTCGGTTCGACGTATTTGATGCAGAGTTTCGGATAGCGTTCCTGTTCGCCGAAATTAAAATTGACATACGGGATAACAAGGTCGCGGTTTAAGGTTTGCTCAAGCTGGCGCACATCCGCTTTTAAGATATCCTGTCTGACCGTCTGCTGGTCTTGGCTGTCTCCGAGCTTGCCCGGAGTGCCTTCGGCGCTTGCTGTCTGTCCGAGTACCAGCTTTGAAAGCTGCTTATCAACCCACTCGGCAATGTCTTGATACACAGTTGCATTGCTCGCCGTTGTTTTACTTTCGATAATATCGATGAGCATTGAATCGGGGATCACCGCGCCGACATCTGCGCCGATTGCGGCAACGGCACGCTTTAAGGTTGCAATATCTTCTTTTGTTGCCTTGCGTCCGTATTTACCGATTCTCACCGGATAGCCGAAGCGATCGGCGAATGCTGCCCAACTACTTACGTCATACGTTTTAATCAGCCAATAAAAGAGCGCGGTAAAACTCAAACCGGAGGTAATCTGCTTGCCGCTTAGCAGGTTCGGCTCATGCACGATAAACTTGTACGGCTCAAGCGGATGCAGCTCCATACCGTAAGGATCCCGAAGCGATAGTACACCCGTTTCTTTATCGTACGCGAACCAGCGCGGATCACGGAAGTAAAAGGTTTGCGGTTTCCACCGCGAGCCGGAAGTCTCCCAGATAATTTCATTGACGCTAAAGCCTTTGCCTAAAGCGTCGAGCGTGTTTTTAATTAAATCCATACAATCGGCGTGCTGCGCAATATCTTCACTGACGGCATCGGCGATTGCAAGGCTTTCTTTATCATCGCTTTCTGCTTGCACATACAGTTCCAGTCCTTCAACGGCGTGTTTGCGGGTTGAAAGCACTGAACGGTAATGCGCATCGCGCTCTTCCAACTCTCCGGCAATCTCCAAATACTCCGCCGGAACGTCTCCGCGGCGCACTGTATCTAAAAGAGATGCCAGCTTCTCCGGGGTAAGCCCTGCAACTAAACCGCCCGACCATAAGTCGCGGTTAGAGTTGGCAACCGGCGTTGCCCGCTGTTCGGTTAAGCCGTGCGTGTTTTTTCGTTCTGTAGTGCTTCCGGCTTTGCCGGTTAATCGTCCCAGCCATCCCATGGATCAACTCCTTTTAGTCCAAATGTGGTTCTTGTTTTAACCGGCTCATACGCGTAGGTCTGATACCCTGCTTCATAGCTTTGCAGCTCTGCATAGTGAGCCATTACTTTTGCGATACACGCATCGCCGTGCCGTCGTACCCTGCTTGAGCCGGTACGATCTGTAACCAGCGGCACTCCCTGTACAACTTTTACCACCGTAAAATCATCACGGATAAAAAGATCATCCGGCACGCTTGCTGTTTTTTCTTCAAACGCGCTTTTTAATTTGGGAAAATACTCGGCGTACCATTTGCGTGAAAGCATCACTTGATACACATACCCCGGCCATTCCTGCGCGGCAAGTTCGGCAATCATCTGTCCGTTTCCCCGTGAGTCAAAGGCGGCGCCTTCCAAATTACTCACGGTATTTCCGACAAGCTGTATCAGCTGCCATTGTTGGGCAAACGGAATATTGCGCAATTCAATGACGCAGAGTGTTTGGGAAACACCTTCTTTGAGTATTCCATCAAGCCAGATAACGGTTAAGTCTCCGGAGCGAGCAAAGTCTTCACCGATAACAACCGGATTGCGCGTTCCTTGTAAAACCGGCTTTATCTCTTTGAACCATTTTTGAATGGTACGCTCCCGCTTCCATTCGTTTTCAAATGTGAAGGTATCGCTTTCGGTAAACCGGAATACCGGCGCATCTTTTTTGATACTGTCAATGAGGGAGCGCGGGAAATACTGCGTCCCGTTTGCACGCGGCACACAATATAATTCTTCATCCGCGCCATCGCCGTAATCTTTAATGAGCGAAGCAAGCCACGCTGCTTCTTTTTCCGCACTCCATACCTCTCCTTTGACTTCACAAATGCGCTTGTATAAACCATCACTCAAGGCATCATCAATCGTGGTACGGTGCAGCGAGTACTCTTTTTTGCCATCGTGAATCTCTTTGACTAAATCATTAAACGGATTATCTTCCCCGTCATGGGTACTCAAAATAGCAACCGAGCCGCCCCACATCAAAAGCGCTAACGCTGCTTTTAACAGTTCCGATAAATCATCGCAGAATGCCGCCTCATCAATAACGACATGTCCCTGCTTTGAGCGAAGCGAGCGCGGTACAGACGGCAGTCCCCAAATCTCAAACCCTGAATCAAAGCGGATTTTATAAACGGTAATGTCTTTATCTTCATCTTTGATCACCGTCTCTTCCATATCGGAGCAGGCGATGTTCAATAGCTTTGCCCAAAATGCGGCATCATTGACAAACTGCTGCGTCATTTCTTTTGCATACGAAAGATAGTAACAGTTCATCCCGCCGTCAGTGCGTGAAAGCGCTGCCAGTAATACCGCATAGAGCGCTTCTACATACGAAGCTCCGATACGGCGGCTTTTTTCCCAGACCTTTACTTTTGATGTGTCTTGGAGCCAGCGGCTTTGGTAGTCAAGTAAGATGTTTTTGCTTAATGCTTCCGAGATGGTCATGCTTGTATCCTAAACACTTCGGCAAGAATGGTTTCCATTGCCTCTTTACTCACGCCTTTTTTCTTCCCAACCGCTTCAACCTTTGCTGCCGTCTCTTTAAGGATGAGCTCTTTGATGGCATCTTCCCGCTCGGCATTAAGCTTTTCAGCATGTTCCAATTCCTTCAAGCCGCGAGAGACTTTAAAAATCACTTCGGTCATGAGCTTCGGATCGACATCCTTGCTTTCCTTTAATTCTTCCAGTTCACAGATAAGGTCAAAAGCGACAAGCCGTATCTGCTCATTTACTACTTTACCCAGCTTGTTCCGCGTGTCGCTGCCGTACTTTTCTAAATAGGCTTCCGCAACCTCGCGAGCTTGTCGGTTTTTTTCGGCAAATTTTTTCATTCTAAGTGCATAGCGGTTAAGTGAGCTTTTTGAGATTAGCGGCTCTCCCGCTTCCGCATTGATGGCATCAACGATTTCAAGCTGGGTTACGTCCGGCCGGTTCAGTAGCTCGATCAGGCGCTTGCGTAACGGTTCTGGCAGCTTATCAACGGCACTTTTCTGTCCCATCTTTTTACCCTCTCGTAAAGCGCTTAATCCATAAAAGGCGGCTCAATGCCCTCTACTCGGCAATAGCCAAGTGCGACATCCAGCCCTGCGCGGGTAAGGTGCGCTAATACAAGACCTTTATCAGAAAGCCGCTCTGCCATAACAAAGCCGCGCACTTCAAGCCAGTTGATAAGCGTATTCACATCAGCAAGGCTGACCGTATGTCCGTATGTTTTTAAAAGCCGCTGGAGCATTTCGTTTGAAAGCGTCCTGCTTGCGTCTTTTTCAAGTCCCTGTAAAATGATACTGCGTTGGTTCGGTAAAAATATATGTTCCATCTTCCTTAAATCTCCTTTCTGCGCATTGTTTGTGTCGGCTATCTCCGCGGTGTGTTATTGATGAACCAGCCTTGAATCTGCTTCAAAATATTATTCATGCCTTTCATCTCTCCTTCGATATTACTTAACCGCTGGCCAAGACCATCGCTTACGGTCTTTTGAAGTTCCGCAACGACATCCTCAAGTTTTTCGATGCGCTCTTCTTGCTTTTTAATCTTTGCATCGGCGGAGTTTTGTACGCCGGCTATTTTTGCTTCAACCTTCTTTTTATGATTTGCCCAAAGCCCGCCGAAAAATCCGGTTGTGGCTATGAAGCTGCCGATACAAGCAAGGATAAATTTGACTATTTCCATCTGTTTACCATTCAAGGCTATCTTAATTGCAGCGCAATTCCGATGCCGACTCCTCCTGCCAATCCGATACTTACCCCGCCTAAACTCCATAGCCACTTTTTGCGCCGTTCCGCTTTCAAAAGTGTTTCAAAGCCTTCCGCTTGTGTTTTCCAATATGCAACATCGGGTTTATATTCAAGGACTCCTTGTTTATAACCGGCGTTATACGCTTCCGTGATACTCTTTTCCGCTTCTTCAACGACAATATCAAGGAGTTCCTGAACTTCCAGCCCCGTGTAGTTTCTCGTTAAGTCGATGCTGAACTTCGAGCCGGAAGCGGTCGGTGATGGATTGCTTTTCTCGGCGTAAAGTGTCAGCACAAGCGGAAGCAGCAGCAAGATCGCTCGCAGGCGTTTGTTCAATTTCTTGTCTCGTGTGTTCTTTTGCAGCATGAGATTTCTCCTCTATTGTTTGCTCATCTTCTTTACTACGGCGGTTCAACAGGATAAACCCGATAACGGCAGCCGCCGAAGCGATGACTGCCCAAAGAATAATGCCTACCTGTTTAATCTTAGCGAACATCGTCGGGCTTTCCTTTGAAGATATTGTTTATCCAGATCGACGCATCAACTGGCAAAAACACCCCTTTGCAAAAGCCTCCGGCGAGCAGTGCATCAGTCATTGCAATATGCGTAATGCCGCACGCATTCAAGATAAATGATACAATAACCAGTAAAATACCGACTCCCGCCATAATGTTGGATACGGTTTTCATGCTGATTTCCTTTTTCGCTTCTGCTTGTTGTTCCACAATGCTACCTCCGTTATGAGTTTTATTTTTAAGCGGCGGTATCTCCAGCCGCTTCATAAGGTCTTCAAAATAGCGAGATTCTTTAAAATCCCTTGAGACGATTTGTCAGCAGTGTTAGAGTCCCCTTCCTTGTACGGATAAGATACCTGCGATTTCGTCTCCGGCTTGTACGCCGTGTGCTTTTAGTGTTTGATTGAAAAGTTCCAAGTCTTTGGATGAGAGAATAAAGCAGCCCGCACTCCATGCGTAGGTCGTGTCTGTTCCTTTTGAAAATGAGAACCGATCATGTATCAGCCAGCGGCCGGTCTGGTAGCCGCCTTTCGTAGTCTGCATCGCGTTACGGTCAATTTTTTGTCCGTCAATATCGACCGTCTGTGTAATAGCGTGGATTTGTCCATGAAATTTCCGCGGAGGCACGAAGCACCGCACGGTAAAATCTCCGGCGGCAATGCTGTCTCCGTAAGAAACGGTATCTCCGGGCAGCATATCACCGAAGCAATAATTTGCAACGCTCTGACATTTGCATTTGAAAAGCTCGGTATCATCATTCAGCAAAATGAAATCGTCGAGGCTATTATTTTTCCAGTTATTTGAAAAGCTATCAGGTTTATCCGGTTCGGCTTTGAAATCGTAAGATTCTACATACCGGATTATATGAAGATGCAGCATAGTAAGGCTCCTTATCTTGTCAGTCATGTAAGAGCCTAGTATTTTTTTACATTAAATATCAGATAACGATTATTAAAAAAGTAGCCTTTTTACCGGAATATACTCAAGAAAATACCGGTCATTTAATTACACCCTATGTAATCCCTCTTTCATATTTTTCCCATTAAATCCCGCCTTTTCCCGCTAAATCCCGTCTATTCTCCGGCATTAGGCATTCTATTTGATGGCGCATAGAATATGGGCTTGCGAAGATAGAATAACCGGCTTATACTAGACCGATATGCGGTTTTTTGATAGGTTTTTCCGCTGGGTAAAAGGCCCCCAAATATATGCGCTGGTCGGCGGCAACGGCACGGGGAAAAGTTTTAGGGCACGGCTTGTTGCCCAAAGATACGGAATAGATTTGATTATCGATGACGGATTGGTCATTAAAGGCGATAAAATACTTGCGGGACATTCTGCAAAACGGGAAAAAACATTTTTGGCGGCAGTAAAAGTCGCGGTTTTCGACGATAAGCAGCATCGGGATGAGGCCGCAAAGGTGCTTCATCAGTTCAGCCGAAAGAAAGTGCTGATTTTAGGCACATCCGATAAGATGGTTAATAAGATTGCGGCGCGGCTGCAAATTCCGCCCCCGCAAAAAATTATCCGCATTGAAGATATTGCGACAAGGGAAGAAATTGAAACCGCCATCCGGAGCCGCCGGCTTGAAGGAAAGCATGTTATCCCCGTGCCGTCTGTTGAGGTAAAACGGAACTATCCACAAATATTTTATGATAAAATACGGCTGCTGTTCCGTAATGCAAGTACAGGGCACTTAAAAGAAGAAGAAACGTTATTTGAAAAATCGGTTGTGCGTCCTGAGTTTTCTAAAGTTTATTCGGCTCAAGTTTCCGATACGGCTTTAAAAGAAATGGTGATGCAGTATACAGTGCAGTATGACAGCGCTGTAAATATTAAGAAAATTACCGTTCAAACCGAGGATAACGGTTATAGAGTCATTATGATGGTGGATATGCCTGCCGGTCCCGATTTGGCGGGCAGAATATTGGCATTGAAGGACTTTATCATAAAAAATATCGAACGGTATTCAGGGATTTTTATAGAAGACTTTAATATCGTATTAAATCAGATGATCGATATACAAACGGAGGCCTAAAGTGGCACGAACATTAATACCTTTATGGCAACATTGGCAATTTGCGGATAGTTTTGAAGAACAATACCTGCAACGTGATTGCGATGAAACACATTTTACCGAAATACAGCTTCCGCATACGGTGAAAGAACTACCGTATCATTATTTTGATGAAAAAATATATCAATTCCATTCCTGCTATAGAAAGAAGTTTGCCGTATCCCCTCAACTGCAAGATATGCGCCTTTTTATCGACTTTGACGGAGTGATGTGCTATGCAAAGGTCTTTGTAAACGGGCAGTTTGCCGGAGAACACAAAGGTGGGTATGTTCCTTTTTCCGTTGAGATTACTCAATATGTTGACTATGGGGAAGAAGAAACAAATGTACTGGCCGTGTACGTCGATTCGACGGAGCGGGCGGATATTCCTCCATTCGGCGGGATGGTAGATTACCTTTGCTACGGAGGTATTTACCGCGATGTTACCTTGCGTGCGGTGCCTCACTGTCATATCGAATCGGTTTATGCCCGGCCTGTATCCGTTTTAACGGCGGAGAAAAGCTTGCAGGTGGACATCGCGATTGCACACAGCGACCGGATGAATAAGCCGATTAATATTTTGATAGCACTCTTTGATTCCCGAAATAAAAAACGGGCGGAGTTACATAAATCGCTTGTCGTGTCCGTTCCGTCCCTTACATTATCGATGCTTATGGATGAATTAACCGGCTTAAAATTGTGGACGCTGGAAAAGCCCGAGCTGTACCGTGTTGAGGTATCTTTATTGGAAGACGGCGCGGTATGTGATAGCGTTTCAACCCGTATCGGTTTCCGCGTTGCCGAATTTACTCCGGAAGGTTTTTTCTTAAACGGAAAGCCGCTAAAGCTGCGCGGTTTAAACCGGCATCAGTCTTTTCCATACATCGGTTACGCGATGCCTCAGCGGGTACAGCAAAAAGATGCGGATATCCTAAAGTATGAACTCGGTGTCAATATCGTCCGTACCTCGCATTATCCTCAGTCGCCGTATTTTTTAGACCGCTGCGATGAAATCGGGCTGTTGGTTTTTGAAGAAATGCCCGGCTGGCAGCATATCGGCGATTCCGCGTGGCAGGATATCAGCTGCGAAAATATCCGGAAGATGATTGCCAGAGACCGGAATCATCCTTCTATTATATTGTGGGGAGTACGCATCAATGAGTCGCCCGATTGCACGGATTTTTACCAGCAGACAAATATGATAGCCCGTGAACTCGATCCGTACCGACAAACCGGCGGTGTCCGATGTATCGAAAAGAGCGAATGTTTTGAAGACGTTTATACGATGAACGACTTTATTTACGGCTCGCAAGGATTACCGGCATGCACTGCAGCCGGAACGGTGCGCGCGCTTCGATTTCAGCGCGAGGTTACCGGACAGCCGGATTTGCTTCCATACCTCGTAACCGAATTCGGCGGGCATATCTACCCGACAAAACGGTTCGACCAAGAAGAACGGCTGATCGAGCATGCAAAACTTCACCTTGCGGTACAAAATGCCGCCGCCCTCGACCCGCAAAAGTGCGGCGCAATCGGCTGGTGCGCTTTTGACTATAATACTCATGCAAACTTCGGTTCGGGCGACCGTATTTGCTACCACGGCGTGATGGATATGTTCCGCATTCCTAAATTTGCCGCAAGCGTGTATGCAAGTCAGCAGCCTGCAGAAAGCCGCCCGGTGTTGGAACCGTTAACCCGCTATACCGTCGGGGATCGTGCCGTCGGCGGGATTGCGCCGCTTACCATCTGTACGAACTGCGAGGCAGTCCGGCTTACCATCGGGGAAAAAGATTTGGGGCTTTTCTATCCTGCCTTTGACCGCTATCCCGGACTTGAGCATCCGCCCGTTATTATCGATAACCTTCCGAGTGTGTGGGGCGGCGCATGGGAAGATGCCGTATTCATCGGTTATCATAACGGTAAAGAATGTATTACCCGACGGTTTGCCGCAAACCCCATACCGGCACAGCTTGTACTTACCGCCGATGAAACGAAGCTCCGTGCCGACATCCCCGACGCAGTCCGCTTTGTTGTGCGGCTGCTTGATCAGGCGGGCAATGAATTACCCTATAGCTCCGAGGTAGTGCAGATTAAATTAAAAGGCTCCGCGAAGATTATCGGACCGCAGGGATTTGCCCTCATCGGCGGCTCCCGCGCTTTTTGGATTAAGACGCTCGGCAACGTCGGTACGGTAAAAGTTTCCGCGCAGACAAGCGAATTTAAAAGCGAAACCGTTTCCGTCCGCATCCGGTAATTTCAGAATCGGCATTCGTGCCGCTTCCGTAAGCCTTTTGAAATAGCCTGTTGAGTAGTGTACATCCATGTACACTACTCAACGACGAGTTTGCGTTGCAAACTCGCTACTGCTTATAACCACGGACATCCTTGTCCGTTCTGAAACGGCGAAGATTGTCAGTAGCGGCATGGATGCCGCTTGTGCTAAGCAGAAGCGATGTTTCGGTTGTACCGAAACTCGCAGCCAAAAGTGTACAAGGATGTACACTTTTGGCGTAGCGACAACGCAGATGTGCCGTATATTTCAAAAGAGATGGTTGACATACCCCCATATCTAGTGTTATTATAGCAAATATAAGCATAATTAACGCTATATGGATAAAGTTATATAGCGTTAAAATAACTCTATAAAAGGCGGGTGAGAAATCATGAGAACAAGAGAAGCAATCGATGCCGATATTGCAGCTGCGCAGTCGGAACTGCAGAATGTACACGGTACTACAACGGAAGTATATGCACGCATAGTCGGTTATTACCGTTCCGTCCGTAACTGGAATAAGGGCAAGCGTGAAGAATTTTCGGAGCGGAAAATGTTCGAGCGCGAAAATCCGAAAACACACGTATATGCCGGTCAAAGTGCCGTATTAGACATGGGGACAACGTCCGTTCAGTATCCTGCGTTTTTCGAGGTATATACACGGAAAACGTGTCCTAATTGCCCGCCTGTCAAAGACTATTGCAGCAGTCTCGGTATTGCCGTCCGGTATATCGATGCCGATACCGAGGAGGGTATTAAAGCGGCTGCAAAGCACGGAGTACGCTCATGTCCAACCGTTATCATGTATAACGAGGCGGAAAAAGAACTTTCGCGTGCATATTCCGTTGCCGATCTTAAAGCCCATCATTTTACCCCTTATACGGCCGAAGCGGTTATCGCTTAAGCTATGAATGTCGGCCTGCAGAAAACCACGCTTGTAAACTACCCGCATCGGGTTGCGGCGGCGGTTTTTCTGCCGGGCTGTAACCTGCGCTGCCCCTATTGCTATAATAGTGAGCTTGTGTGCGCATCGATTTTCGAGGGACCGATGCGTAATCCGCTGCAGTCCGGCAACAATGACTACGTACCTATTGAAGCAGTCTATGAGCATATCGAAAAGCGGAAGGCTGTACTGCAAGGGCTGGTTATTTCGGGCGGCGAAGCGTTGCTGTCGCCGGTTTTGACGGAACTTATCTTACGGGCGAAAAAGGCCGGCCTTGCTGTCAAGCTTGATACAAACGGTTTATTGCCGGATGCCTTATCTATGCTGCTGCATGATAAAACGCTTTGTCCGGATATGATAGCCATCGATATAAAAACCGATCCTGCCCGTTATCATGAACTCAAGTTCTGCCGCCCTGCCGGTACTGCTCCGGTATCTCTAGAACCGGGAGCGGTTCTTAAACGGACGCTCATGCTCTTACGTCAAAAAGAAACGTTTTGCCGGCCGGTAGAAATAGAGTACCGGACGGTTCTTGTACCGCCGCTTATTACCGCTAAAGATATATGCGCTATTGCAGACGTGCTTCCTTCCGATGCCGCATGGTTTTTTGCACCTTTTTTACCGGGAAACTGTCTTAATCCTAAATGGAATGCTATCCGCCCCTATACTCAGGCGGAAACGGAAGAACTTATCCGGTTTGCCGCAACGAAGATACCCAATAGCCGTTTACGATAATTGTACGATAATAATAATAGTTGATTGACGAGAAATTGATGTATGAGGGTGAAAATGGGCCCAGCTGGACTTGAACCGGCGACCCGCGGATTATGAGTCCGCTGCTCTAACCAACTGAGCTATAGGCCCAAGAAAGCACAATACTAATGTATTTTACCGCTTTAGTCAAGGGTATCTGAAAGGGTAAAGGCATCGGCCTTTGGACTGCATACTTGACGCGGTAACCGTTGAGCTTCTTTTTAGCGGATTTTCAGCTGCGAATAGAGCTTTTTACCCGCAGTATTTTTAGGAATCGCGTCGATAAAAAAAATATGAAATACCTTTGCGGGGAGCCGCGTCGTTTGTGCCAGATATTCCGACACTGCGCGGTGCCGTTCTTCGGCTTCCAGCGTTGTGTAAATGCAGAGAAGGTCGTCCTGCCCTATACAGGCAAATTCGGCATCGGGGAACGCTGCGGAAAGCAGCCGTTCGGTATCGTCAAGATTAACCCGGTTCCCGAATACCTTGATGAACCGTTTTTTTCTCCCGACGATAAAAAAATAACCGTCGGAATCTTGTTTTGCCATATCGCCGGTATGCAGCGTTCCGTGCCATTCGTCTCCTTTCGATAAATCCTCAGCGCATTCCGCATAGCCCATTGCAACATTCGACCCGTGGTACACCAGTTCGCCGACAGTGTCTGGCGCGGTAATCTCGGTACCCGTTTCGTCGATCAGTTTGAGTGCGCCGCCGGGAACGGCAATGCCCATGCTGCCGCACTTTTCCAGTGTTTTATCGGGCAGCAGATATGCCATGCGCGGCGCGGCTTCGGTCTGTCCGTACATCACAAAGAAGCGCCGGCCGGTATTCAAACTCCACTCGCCGAATTTCTTATGCAGTTCGTACGGCAGCTTTCCCCCCGCTTGAGTGAGCGTTTTAAGCGCCGGCAGCTCCATTTCGGTCAACCGTAAACGGGAAAATATTTGATAGGTGTAGGGGATTCCGACAAGCGAGCTGACGTTTTCCCGTTTGACACGTTCCCAGAACGCAGCGGTTAGGATATCGTGTCCGCTCAATATAATGGTTGCCCCCATAAGGGCATGGCTGTTGATAATCGACATTCCGTATGAATAACTCATCGGCAGCATGGTTATCGGGCGTTCCTTGTCGGTGATATGCAGGTATTCTGCAATTGAGCGCGCGTTTTCACAAATATTGCGGTATGTCAGGCGCACAAGTTTAGGGCTGCCGGTGCTCCCCGATGTAGTAAGGAGCAATGCCAAATCCTGAAAAAGCTCCGGCCCTTTTGTATCCGATTGGAGTAATAGGCTGTCCGCTATTGCAGTAACGGTTTTATTCATTGGGAGAATTTTTTTTGTTTCTTCCGGCACATCGTGCGGAATGTAATAAAAAGCGGGGCGGTAGGTTTTGATTAAATGCTGCAAAAGATCCGGCGCGATATGTGCGTCCAACAGGAGCGGTACGGCGCCTGCCTTTAAACAGCCGAGGTAACCGAGCAGTGTTCCGCGGGAATTGCTGCAGAGTAAAAACACCAGCTGATGTGCTGCCTCTTTTGAAAACACCGCTGCAGCCGTATCGATTTCACTGTAATGTACTGTCTCACCGTTATCGGTTATCGCCAATACCCGCTGAGGGTCTTCTTCGGCATACCGTAATATATCCATAGCCTTCCCCCTTATGCGGCTGCCTTCTTTGTTGCGCAAAATTTTCTGTTTTTGATTTTAGAAGCGGGCCACCGCACTTTATACTGTTTTGCTGAGCGTTTCGGAAATACTGAACGCGCAGTCTCCGATCTTTTCAATTGTCCGTACCATATCGATATACAAGAGCTCAGCCTTGACATTTGCTCCTTCTTCCAAACGGTTCCGTGCAAGTTTTTTCAGATTACTGCGCATGGCATCGATTGTCTGCTCCATTTCATCGGCAAGCGCCAGTTGATCCTGTGCCAACGGTTTGTTTAAGTGATCGTGTACAAAGTGAATAAACTGGTTAACAACGCCGAGGTAGGGCAAAAGCTTATCCATATCTTCCTTCGGGATGTTAAGCTTTTTCTTCTTGCTCTTTTCGATATGCAGTCCCAATTCATAAATATGATCGGTCATATTTTCAAGGTGATCGACAATAGTCAGCATCAGCCGCACGTTATGCGCCGCTTTAACGCTGAGCGACAAGCGGGAGGTTGCAATTAAGAAGCGGGATAATTCTTCCTGCATTTGATCTGCATAGTCCTCTTGTTGTACAAGCTGCGCAATGACTGTTTCAACGGAACCTTTGTAATCGTCTTCCAGTAAGGGGCGAATCGTATCGAACATCTTCCGTACGACCATAGACATCATGCTGATTTCCCGCTCAGCTTGCAGAATATACGCTTCGATATTTTCTTTAATTGCCGTTTCGCTCGGTATAACCAGCTGATATCGCTCCGGCGATTCGTTTCCTTTGTCTTTAACAAGCCATTCTACAAAGCGCGCAATGTACGGAATAAACGGGAGAGCAATCAAGGTATTGATAATATTGAATAATGAGTGAAAGAGGGCAAGCCGGATGGTTATGTTTGCAAGTCTGCTGCCTTCCGGCGTTAGGCGATACAACAACGCGAGCGACGGTTTAAAAAAGATTAAGAATAAAAGCGCACCGCATACGTTAAACAGTACGTGCACCATAGCCGTTCTGCGCGCATTGAGTTTACTTCCGATTGCCGCGATAACGGCATCGATCGTGGAACCGACATTACTGCCGAGTACGCTTGCCGCAGCGAATTCCATACCGATAACTTTGCCATAAGCCATGGTCAAAATAATAGCGGTGGTTGCGGACGAAGAGTGTAAGATGATTGTTAAAAGGAAGCCTGCAACAAAGCCTATGATAATACTGTAGATACTGTCGTTTGCGGCGAAGGATAAGAATGACAGGTTATCGGCGGACAGATCCGGCATCAGTGAAGAGAGAATGCCGAGTCCCGTAAAAAGCAGGCCGAACCCCATAACGCCTTCCCCTAGACTTTCCTGGTGGATCCTTTTAAAGAAGGTAAGGAAGAAGCCGATGCCGAATGCCGGTATTGCAATTTCGGCGAGTTTGAGCTGAAAACCGACCAGCGCGACAATCCACGCGGTAACCGTTGTACCGATGTTAGCACCGAAGATAACGCCGATTGCCTGTGTCAGCGAGAGAAGTCCCGCATTAACAAACGAAACGGTCATAACGGTGGTTGCGCCCGATGACTGAACAATAGCGGTAACTGCAAAACCGGTAAGTACGGCAAGAACTCTGTTTCCGGTCATCATATTGAGGATTCGATGGAGACTTCCTCCGGCACTTTTCTGGATACCTTCGCTCATCAATTTCATGCCGTATAAAATGAAGCCGAGACTCCCCAGCGCTTGCAGCAATATTACAACTATATTCATGCCGACAGCATAGCAAAAGCTCCCTTAAAATGCAACAGCCGAAAAAATATGAATTTTTGAGGCTGTTGCATTGGGTGCGCGAAAAGCGCACACGTTAATAAGCAAGTTTCCGATTAAGGGAACTTGACGGTTAAGGTGAGCGGCGCTATTTTAGACGCTCACCTTATACCTTCCTTAAAATGCAACAGCCGAAAAAATATGAATTTTTGAGGCTGTTGCATTGGGTGCGCGAAAAGCGCACACGTTAATAAGCAAGTTTCCGATTAAGGGAACTTGACGGTTAAGGTGAGCGGCGCTATTTTAGACGCTCACCTTATACCGCCCTTAAAATGCAACAGCCGAAAAAATATGAATTTTTGAGGCTGTTGCATTGGGCATTTTTAGCGGCCGTTGACATAAATTATCGTACACTATAAAATAATGCCATTGTCTATAGGACTGTATAATAGGTCTCTAATCTATTTTTATCTACTTTTTATTAAGGAAGGAAATCATGGCAGAAGAAAAGTATGTCTATTTCTTCGGAAATGGCAAGGCGGAAGGCAACGGCGAAATGAAGCAGCTGCTTGGTGGTAAAGGAGCCGGTTTGGCCGAAATGACCCGTGCGAAGTTGCCCGTTCCCGCAGGTTTTACAATTACCACTGAAGTTTGTCAATTGTATTATTCAAATAATAAAAAATATCCTGCCGGCTTGGAGAAGGCTGTAAAAGAAAATTTACAGAAACTGGAAAAAGCTGCCGGTAAGAAGCTTGGTGATCCGAATGATCCGCTTTTGGTTTCAGTCCGATCGGGAGCTCCCGTTTCGATGCCCGGTATGATGGAAACGATTTTGAACCTCGGCTTAACCGATAAGTCGGTTGAAGGCTTGGCAAAGAAGACGTCGAACCGCCGCTTTGCATTGGATGCATATCGCCGTTTCATTATGATGTACGGTTCCACGGCAATGGGTATTGACCGCATTAAGTTTGATGATCTTTTTGATGAGGTAAAAGAAAAACATACCCGCGGGCGCTTAAACATTGCTGCAGACAAGAAAGTCGGCGATACTGATGTAAATGAAGATGAGCTTGCAGAAGTTATCACAAAATTTAAGGCTCTTTATAAAAAAGAGATTAAAGAAGAATTCCCGCAAGATCCCATCGAACAGCTTTGGGGCGCTATCGGAGCGGTATTCAATTCTTGGATGGCTGAAAAAGCGGTTACCTACCGCCGTGTAGAAAACCTCGTCGGAATTAAGGGCACTGCAGTCAACGTTATGCAGATGGTATTCGGTAACAAGGGGAATACCTCCGGTACCGGCGTCTGCTTTACCCGCGATCCCAATAGCGGTGAAAACGTATTCTACGGCGATTACCTCTTTAATGCACAAGGTGAAGACGTTGTTGCAGGTATCCGTACTCCTATTAAACTTTCCGAGTTCGAAAAAGAAGATAAAAAAGCGTATGACCAGCTTTGCAAAGTCCGCGCGCTGTTGGAAGAGCACTACAAAGATATGCAGGATATGGAGTTCACCGTAGAAGAAGGTACGCTCTATATGCTCCAGTGCCGTACCGGTAAACGTTCTCCTGCCGCCGCTTTCAGAATGGCAGTCGATATGGTAAATGAAGGGCTTATCACAAAAGAAGAAGCGATTATGCGCATTAAGGCAAGCGATATCGAAGGTATCTTCTATCCTGCCATCGACTATAAGCAAGCCAACTTGAAATCCGCTTTACTTGTCAGCGGAATTGCCGCAGTTCCGGGCGCTGCAACCGGAAGAATCTGTTTTTCCGCCGCTAAGGCAGAAGAACTTGCAGCAAAGAAAGAAAAGGCAATCCTTGTACGCAAGGAAACCAGCCCCGAAGATGTTGGCGGTATGCATGCCGCACAAGGTATTTTGACCGCAACCGGCGGAAAAACGAGCCATGCGGCCGTTGTTGCACGCGGTTGGGGCAAATGCTGTATCGTCGGATGCGAAAAACTTGTGATCGATTACGAAAAAGGCGAATGCAGCTACAACGGTGTTACACTCAAGGAAGGCGATTTTATCACACTTGACGGAACCAAAGGCGATGTGTATGTCGGCGAGCTGAAATTGGTGCAGGCAAAACAGCCTGAATCATATAAGACTTTGATGAAGTGGGTTGATGAAACACGTACCATTAAAGTGCGCACCAATGCGGATCAGCCTGACGATGCAAAGGTTGCCCTTGAACACGGTGCAGAGGGTATCGGATTGTGCCGCACCGAGCACATGTTCTTTAATGATGAAAAGCGCATCCTTGCAATCCGCGAGATGATTGTTGCGGACAGCACCGAAGGACGTAAAAAGGCTTTGGCTAAGCTGCTTCCGATTCAGACCAAGGACTTTGAAGGTATCTTTAAGGTTATGGACGGAAAGGGCGTTACCATCCGCTTAATCGATCCTCCGCTGCATGAATTTGTACCGCATGATAAGGAAGGCCAGCAGAAATTGGCCGAAGCGCTCAACATCAGCTTTGCAAGTGTAAAGGAACGGGTAGAACAGCTCCATGAAGCAAACCCGATGCTCGGACACCGCGGCTGCCGTTTGGCAATTACCTATCCCGAAATCCTCGAAATGCAGGTAACCGCTATCATTACCGCTGCGTGCAACGTACATAAAAAAGGTATTACGGTGCTGCCCGAAATTATGATTCCGCTGACCATCGATCCTAAAGAATTTGCGATCCTTGAAGCGAGAGTCCGCAGCGTTGCCGATGCAATTCTTAAAAAGCACGATGCTAAGATTAAATACTTGGTCGGTACGATGATTGAAACACCGCGCGCGGCTTTATTGGCCGATAAGATCGCCGAACGGGCTGAGTTCTTCTCGTTCGGAACCAACGACTTAACACAGATGACGTTGGGCATAAGCCGCGACGATGCTGCGAAGTTCTTACCTGCATACGTTGATGAACAAAAAGCCGGTGTATTCCCGGCCGATCCGTTCCAGTCTTTGGATCAGGAAGGCGTTGGCTTGCTCGTTAAAGAAGGTATTGCAAAAGGCCGTTCAACCCGCCCCGAATTAAAGGTCGGTATCTGCGGCGAACACGGCGGTGATTTGGAATCCGTCAAGTTCTGCTGCCGTGCCGGAATGTCGTATGTTTCGGCATCGCCCTTCCGTGTTCCGATTGCCCGCCTTGCTGCTGCACAGGCTGCAATAGAGGATAAAAAGGCCGGAGCTAAAAAAACGGCTAAGACAACAAAGTCTGCTAAAACGGGGAAATCTACCAAAACCGCAACGAAGAAAAAGTAAATAATCGTTAGTTGATATAACTTGCGACCGGAAGGCTGTCTGAAAATATAAGTTTTTGGGCAGCCTTTTTATTTTATAGTTTGATACCGGACATTATAATATATCGATAGGGCATCTCTAAAAACTCGGTTAGATTTTTAGAGATGTCCGACGAGTCTTTTTGATAAGTCTTTATATTTTTATGACTTATCAAAAAACATCGCAAAAAGAATCTAAGGAAAACCTCTAAAAAACTGAGATTTTTAGAGGTTCCCAGTATTGTAGAAATAGAGTCGGATGTAGTTATACGAGCAAGGTAATTAATATGGGAAGATATAGAGCAATATATACCGAAAATCAAAATGGTGACGGATATGAGGCTGAAAAAAACAAAACGGAAAAAATATGGCTGCGCAGAAAACTGATGGCGGTGATCAGCTGTATGCTGATTATGGGTATTGTCGTACAAGGCCATTTTGCAGTCAAAGCCGTAAAAAGAATGGTTCGTGAACAAGCAGAAACAGCTCTGGTTGATAAAACGGAAGCGGTCGCTGATATGTTAGATAAAGAAACTACCGCTTTTTTTCAATATGTCGAAGTGCTGGCCCATGCGCCGGTGTTTACTGATTGGTCTATCCCCAATAGTAAGAAAGCAAAGATAGTGTATGAACAAGTTGCTTTTAACGATGCAATCCGTGGAATAGTGTTTTGTGGTATGGATGGGCACGGCTTTATAAATAGCGGTGAACGAGTATCTGCTTTAAACGAAGAATGGTTTAGAGCGGCGGCAAGCGGGAAACATTTTGTTTCAGAACCGACTGTTTTTTCATCCATAAATATCGTATCGTTTATCTTTGCGGTTCCTATCCGCATGGGTGATAAAATTACTGGTGTACTAAGCATGATTGTTTCATCGGATTTTTTTCTCGAAAAAAATCGAATCCATAACAGTAGGACATACCGGCTATAGTTCCGTACTCGGTTCAACGGGAATAATAATCGCCGACAGGGATCAACATTTTGTAGAAAATAAGTACAATATCATATCGGAAGCAGCAGCAGATGAAAGTCTTGCATCTCTTAAGGTTTTTATAGAGACTGCGTTAACCGGTCAAACAGGGGTTGGTCGCTACACGTTTATGCAACTTCCTTATATGGCTGCATATTCTACCATGCAGACTACCGGATGGACGGTCATCCTTAAAGCTCCTGAGTTGGAATTAACTGGAGCTGCAAAAAAGTTTACTAGTATGGTCGTTGTGACAAGTGTCCTTTTCCTCGTAGCTGCAATAACTATTGCGGGTGTAGCAATACGGAAAATTGTATAATTCGCTATTTTACCGCTTTTAATACATATTTTTTTAATGCTTTTGTCGCTATATCCATGTTTAGATATTTCAAAGAATGTATATTTTTAAAAATTGCAAACAGCGTTACAGGAATGCCGAACGGAAGGCTCCAGATTCCGCAGCATAAAGACATGATATTTGCTTTTTTTACTTTTTCTTTTAAACACTCTTTGCAGCCGATTTCAATGTTCGTATGGCGGAACGTCAAAATCAATATACTGAAGACGGTATTTATGGTTAATGCATTTATACCTTTTCTTTTATTGCATAGCGGACAAAAACAATCTAATAACTGTTCTGCATGAGTATTAATAATTTCTTTTATTTCTTTTTTAGACATACTTTTTAAATCGACTGCATTTTTTATCCCTTCTAATTGTTCGGAAAGATATTTTCCGGTAAACTCTTTTATATTATATTTTTTATATAATGTATCATATTGACTTATCAGTCCGCTGAGAAAATAGCGGGCTTCTTCAGTATAGAGAAATTCAAATATACCGGCTCTTGAATTGATATAAACTGTTTTTCTCATCGTAACAAAAAAGAGAATAGACAGAATTACGGCAGGGATAAAATCAACATACCCCGACGCAAGCGTCGGGGTATGTTGTTCTCATAAGGTGGTTGCAGTCGGCTTTAATACCCTTTGTTACGACGCAAGCGTCGGGGTATTAAACCCTCCGCACGAATAAAACAAGAAATTATCGATTGTGTTTGAATTAACATAGATGGTTATTATGATAAATCCTGCCAAGAGAAAAAGTATAGCAGCAATAATTCCAATGCGCCAATCTTTATATACCGATTCATATACTTCATCATCTAAATCATAGAGGTTGCATTCCTTTGAAATTTTTGAAAGCAACCTCTTTTGTGTATATATTAATTTTCCGTTGCGTATTTCCGCTTCAAGTTTATATAAAAAAGCTTTTTGGATTAATTTCATACACTCATTTTCAATAGTGTAAGTCATTAATTATCGACGGCATCATACTTTAAGATAGATGATGCGAATTACGCAAACCGTATAACCTGTTCATCCGCATCAACTGTTGCCTCAACGCCGAGCGGAATAATACACCGCGGTGTTGCGTGTCCGATATTAACGTTGTACACAATTGGTAAATCCGGTTTGTTGATTTCGCTGATTAAAAGGCGTTTGTAGTCTTTGTAATATACTTCGTCCATCGGTTTTCCGACAAGGATACCGTTTATAACTTCAAAAATGCCGGTAGTGTTTAAGGCTTGTAACATCTTTTGATAGAGCTCAGGTTTTGTACGTTCTTCGCTCGATTCCAAAAGCAGTATTTTACCGTTCCAATCGTCAATGCTCGGAAAGAGATTATACCGGCGGCACAAAGCAGGGCTGTCACTATGGCGGGTGTTGTCAAACATATCATACATTGTTTCAATACAGCCTCCGAGTATTTTACCGGAGAATACGGACTTCCCTTGTAATAATTCAAATCCATTGTTCCGGTGCCGCATTCTTTTTACACCGATCTGTGATTCATCAAATGCGGTACGCTCGCCATACCACATATCGCTCGGGCGGATTTCTTTTATTGTGCCGGTTGTAATCAATTCTTCAAAATACTTTTTTGAATATGGCAGCATTTCATCTTCAAGTTCGCAGATATCCGCCACAAACGACTGACCGTAAAAAGTGTTCACGCCGACGTTATGCAGCATAAAATGATTCATCGTTGTATCGGAGAATCCGAGGAAAATCTTTTTGCTATGCTGTACCGCCTTCCGTAATTCATCATGCTCAAATAAATACGGCAGCAGCTTGTATGTGTCCTCTCCGCCGATTGCGCACAGAATCATATCAATAGACGGATCGGAGAAAGCATCCAATAAATCCTGCGCACGGGCTTCGGGATGACTTTGAAGAAAATCAATCCCTTTACAGGCATTTGCAGTAGTAACGACTTCTATCCCATACGCACGTAAACGCCTAAAGCCCAATTCTTCCGCGTGCTTAATAAACGGCTCACCGAGCAAGCCCCGTGAAAGACTAATGATCGCTATCTTTTTTACCGTCATAGTTTTTACTCCTCATATCATTTTTTTTCGGTATGTAATGCTTTCGTTTCTTTTATTCATGCGGAGGGTTTAATACCTGCCGTTTCTCGGCAACGCTTTGCGTCGTAACAAAGGGTATGAAAGCCGACTGCAACTACCTTATAGAACACACAGTGCGAAACGTTGAGCACTGTGCCCCGATGCTCGCGTCGGGGGTGTTGATTTGTTTCCAAATCTATTTTACGTTCTGATTACGGTCAGAATATTTTAAATCACTTTTCTGTTTTTATCAATTCCTGTTGTTTAATGTGAGTTATTTATATTCTTTTTTGATAATAAGTTCCTCAGACATTCCGGCATACTGCGCTCCGTCAAATTCAAGTTTTACAATATACGGCATATAGTCAATTATTCTCATAAAACTATCGCAGCCAAATGCCGGATTATAATAATTGAGAATGGTGCTTAAAGCGGTACCATGGGTTTGGAGTGATACAATAAAAGTGCAGCGCCAAAATTGCCGAAAAAGAGAGGAGGAAGGGCAATGAAACGGTACGATGAGAACTTTAAAATCGAGGCATTGAAGCTGTCGGACGAGATCGGAGTGAAGAAGGCGTGTGAACAGCTTAATGTGAACTACGGAACATTAGCAGGCTGGAGAAAGCAGCGGGTAAAGAAAAACAAAGAAGGAAAAAGTACAGATGCTGATATTCAAAGAGAGAACAGCCGCCTCAAGAAAGAAATAGCCGAGCTTAAAAGTGCGAATGAGATACTCAAGGATGCACTCGGTTTTTTCGTTCAAGACCGGAAGAAATAGAAAAGGATGGTCTTTTTGCTTACATCCACCACCGTACTGCTGACAAGCAATTTTCAGCACGGATGCTGTGCGCTGTTCTTCCGGTCAGCGAAAGCGGTTTTTATAAATGGAAGAGAAACAGGAAAAAAGTGAAAGCATGGCAGAAACTGCTCGCTCAAATGCATAAAATTCTCGATGAGGATGAAGAAAACAAGAACTATGGGGTGAGGCGTATGCAGATAGCACTTGAACAACGGGGCATTAAGCGTTCATTGTCGACGGTAAGACGCGCGATGGCACGAGGAAATCTGCTGCATGAAGACAGAAAAAGCCCTGACGGTCTTACAAAAGCCGACAAAAAGGCGATGAGACCGCAGAATATCATCAAACAAGACTTTAGTGCACAAGAGCCTTTGAGAAAATTGCTGACGGATATAACTCAGATACCATGCAAAGATGGAAAGCTGTACGTATCACCTCTTTTTGACTGCTATAATGGGGAGATCATTTCTCTTGCAATGGACACAAACATGAAAAAGGAACTATGTATAAAAACGATAACGGAGGCATACAAGAATTTTGATATACCAAGTGGAGCGATAATTCACAGCGATTGCGGAAGCCAGTATACAAGCGATGAGTACAAAAAGACGCTCGGACAGCTGCATGCGGTGCAGAGTATGAGTGGAGTTGGGAAATGCTGGGATAATGCCCGGATGGAAAGCTGGTTTGCAACGCTGAAAAAGGAAAAGATCTATCAGCTTGATACAACAAAACTGACCGTGGAGGAGGTCAAGACAATCGTCTGGAGATACACGTTTGCTTATTACAACACGAAACGTATCACGACAGTAAATCCCGATGGCTTACCTCCACTGGTATACAGGAAAACAGCAGCTAAAAAAAGTGCTGCTTAAATACATTTGGGGTATTTAGGCACTGCACTAATATTGACTATTCCAGTTCCTATTACGATATTTTTATCCCGATAGATTTCTATTATTTCTTTAAGCGCTTCGATATTTCTTTTTTGCACGGAATAAAGCGATTCTCCATCCGCTTCCGCATAATTTTTATCCGCCCATCGCTTTTTGAACAGTTCAAAAGTATTCCCGTTTTTGCCTGATTTCCGTTCCCGCAATCTTTCATCGGTTTTTATTTGTAGATGATAATATTCGGCAGCTTTTGCGATCGTGTCATAGCTTCGTTTATATGGACTTGAAATAAACACATCAATGTTTTTATCTTTAAGATAATGCAACACTGCGTGGGAGTCCTCAAGTCCTTTTTCCGTCAAAGGCCGAAGTTGTTCATCGCTGCTTTTCGTATGATCTGATTGACAATGCCTTACAAAATAAATACATGACATTTTTTAGCTCCTCTTTTATGCAAACCGTATAACCTGTTCATCCGCATCAACTGTTGCCTCAACGCCGAGTGGAATAATATCATATCGATAGATAGATTGGGAAGTATTCAGGGAATACCGTTGACAAACCCCTATTTTATAGGGTATTTTATAAAGTATAAGATGAGAAGAGAATTTATAGAAACGCCATCGTTCACAAAAAGGTGGTTTGCACTTGGATTTAATGATGATGATTTGGCTGAATTGCAGCAATTCCTTATCAAAAATCCGGAGGCAGGCGATGTGATGATTGGAACAGGCGGTTTGAAAAAAATTCGATTTGCTTTTCAGGGTAGAGGCAAAAGCGGAAGTGCCAGAGTTTGCTATGTTGATTTTGCAACTTTTGCAAAAACTTATCTGATTCAGGTATTTTCAAAGGAAGAAAAAACGAATCTAACCGATACGGAAAAGAATGCAGTAAAAAAAGCTATCGGTGTTTTAAAAACAGAAGCTGCAAGGAACTGGAGGAAAGAGCATGAGTGATTTTTTTGATAATCTAATGACCGGCTTAAATGAAGCGGTTGCTATTGAACGAGGTGAGTTAAAAGGCCGTAAAACCGTGTATGAAATTCAACCTATAAAAAAATATAATAATATTGAAATAAAACACATAAGAAATTCCGTTGGGATGACACAGGTTTTGTTTGCAAATTACATGGGTGTGTCACTTAAGACGGTAGAAGCATGGGAAAAAGGAACAAATCGTCCAACCGGTACGGCTTGCCGTTTAATCAGTATGCTGGAAAATAAAACATTTGAAACACTGCCTTTTGTAAAAAAAATAGCAACTGCGTAATTGTTCGGCATCCTGTTTTAATACTGCGTTCAAAAAATCTTGTATGTTCATAATCGACCTCAAAGTTAGATATTCAATTCCATTTCAATACATTCCCATGCGCCATCCGGCATCATGTAGGTTATAACTTTTCCTGTTGGTTGAAAACCGGCGGATTCATAACAATGCCGTGCACGCTCATTATTCGTAAACACTCCCAATGTTATTTTTGAAGCATGCAAAACGGTCTTTGCATATTCTATTGCAAGCTCTACCATTTTCTTTCCGCTTCCCTTCCCCCTGCTTTCAGGCGAAAGTATAATAAAACCGAATCGCACGATCGTTTTATCGTCTTTGTTTGGGTATCGGATAAATAAATGACCGATTACGCTGCATCCGTCAATGGCGCAAAGAGGAATGATAGACTGTTTACCGTTCCTCGAACTATAGTATTCATTTAACTCATTGCCGCTCAGCGGAAACCGCCCTATTCTGTCGGCAGACCATTGATAAAGTTGCTTTGCATTCTTAATCCAACTGCAAATGATTTTGGAATCTTGCGCTTCATATTTTCTTAATACCATAATCACCTCGATAATTTTTTTATAAACGACACAACGGCTTCTTCAAGCTGTGTAATACCCGGCTGTTCAATCGGCCCCGCGTTTTTAAGCGTGCATAGTTGTTTTTGACTCCGTATGCGATCAAAAAAGAGGCGGCTTATCCATTCGGGTGTCCAGCGATCTTTTTCAGGATGACAAAGCAAAAGCGGAATTTCAAATGCTTCAGGCTCTACGGCAGGAATGCTTTCCATCATCGAACATAACAAACCAAGATGCACGGAAAATCCTGTTCCCCTTTTATCCTGCAGCAACAAAGAAAGTACCCGGTCGTTATTGACGATTGCATTCATATTCGTTACCGCCTTTACCGGAATTTTAAAGTGCCTTATCTGCTTCGGTATAAAACGTAAAAGCGGCAAAGCGATACGCGCCTGCAATTTGTTTTTTGCCGAATAGTTACGCACCGGCTTTAAGCGATTATCTAACAGGGTGGTAACGATAACGCCGGAAACACCATGAGCCAAGCAGGCAACATTGTATGCGAGCATGCCTCCTGCACTCAAACCCAGTACAAAATCTTTTTGGAGCGCTGTAATTCCTGTCGTACGATGTGAACGCCTGTCTCGATCCATGTTTTATAAGACGGTATGCCCTCGTATTCGGTATAGCCGTACCCCGGCAAATCCGGACAGACAACCTTATAGCCGCGCTTTGCCAGAGGAGCTGCAATAAACGACAGGAGCCGGCCGTTCCCGCCGACACCGTGGAACAGCACGAGCGTAACACCGTTGTTGCTATGTTCGTTGTATACGTCGAGATGGATGTTCGTCCTGCCGAATGTGCTGAACATTTCGGAAGGAGCGCATGAAATGCTTATCCTGTTGCGTTCGGGCAAAAACGCTTGAAGTTTTTGCCATGTTTCATCGTTTGTATACATGCAGCGCTCCTTCATTCGTGTGGAGACTTTACTACCTACAATCTTTTTTATGCAGATAGACAAATAGAACAATTATAAACGACACGGATTGGGCAATTGCAATTCTTAAAAATATCAATTCATCACACCCCGTAGAAGAAACAATATGAAAAATATTAATGATTGTATTATTTACAAAGTGATCACCCATTGCCATATAAATAGAGCCGGTCAATTTTGTTAATAAAGCAAATTTAAATCCGATAAATCCGGACGCAGTAACCAACAGAATAATATTTACATACATACCTTCAATACTGCTGCTGCCGTCAAAATAGTTTCTTACAGGTCCGATAAAATGCCATAATCCAAACAAAACAGAAGTAATAAGCACAGATACAAAAAATGTATGATTTTTCTCAAGCATTTTTGTAAACAGGCCTCTGAATATCCCTTCTTCCATAATCACATTAATGATATTCCCGATAATACAAATTACAAAAAAGAGTAGTGAAGTTTGATTTCCTATATTTTTATCTACAGAATAAGAACTGACATATAATTGTAATGATTGAAAATTTTTATTTGAAACAGCTATAACAATCTCTATACTATAAGCTAATACATATATACAAATTCCAAACAGCAATCCCATCAATGTATATTTTACAGCTCTATTTTTATTAAATCCGATATCTTGCGCTTTAAAGTTATATAATCTAGCTGCTATGAATAAAACAACTATCCCCAAAAGTTTGTGTAAAAATGCCTCTCCCCAAAATGTTTGATCCGTACGAATAATAAAATACTCTATAAATCGGAATATAAAGCACAATATATAAATCACAAGAACGGCAAATAAGGGTTTATTGATTTTCGTCATTTCTTATTTTCTCCCATGATTTCTTCATCTTCATTCTTATCGGCAATGACAGTTAATCTGCCTTTCCATGATGATAGTGTTAATCTCTTTTTCAAAGTGCTCCTCCCCTATGGCTGATTCATCTAGTTATACAGGATACTATCCTCGTGCCCTGCTCAACAAGCCGGTAAGCGTTTCCTCAATAATTTCCTTCCCCGCAAAATACGTTCCTTGAATGGCAGAACTGCTTCCGCCGCCGCGGCCGTTGAGCTGTTGGTTTAATGTTTTTATGTGCGGTTTTAAATCGATGGCATTGCTGACGATGACGTAATTGTATGCTGTCGGTTGTAGTCCTTCCGGTTCAACGGCAACCGCTGATAATGCTGCGCAAGTGTGCATTTTTCCTGTCGCTAAAAGCAGATTGCAGAACGAGCGCAGATATTCGATACTGAGATTATCTTCAAAATAAAGAGGTGCGTTCTCAACATCTGCCGCCGACTCCGCTTTCTGCTTTAGATATTTTTCGGTCATTTCATGGAGTTGCTGCTGGAGTTTTCCTTTTTCGGCATTTAATTTTTCCACCGCATCCTGCACTTCGGATGGCTTTGCCGATAAGCAGCGGGAGATAGCCCGTACTTGTGCCGTTTCTTGTTGATATGCAAGAACCGCCTTTCTGCCGCAGAGCACTTCCAAACGGACTCCCTTTTTGCGGTTCGTAAAGTTGAGAATTTTAATCAAACCGATCTCGCCCGTTGCTGTAACATGTGTGCCGCAGCAGGCGCATGCATCAAGTCCCGGAATGGTGATAATGCGTACGGTACCCGAAAGTTCTTTCTTGCTGCGGTACTGCATTGTCTTGAGTTCTTCCGTATTCGGAAAGCTTTCTTGAATTGGAAGATTTGCACGGACAATTTCATTGGCACGCTGTTCCGCATCGAGTACCTGCTCGTCAGTCAACGGACCGCTAAAGTCGATGGTGATAAAACTTTCGCCCATGTGGAAACCGACGTTTTCGTACCCGTAGGTTTGCGCGAGGATGCCGGTAAGGATATGCTCGCCCGAATGTCCTTGCATATTGTCGCAGCGGTTTACCCAGTCCAATACTCCCTGAACCTTTGTTCCCACGGTAAGTTCTCCGTCGGCAATATGCACGATGCGTTCACCTGCAAATTGCGTATCCGATATTCGGACAGTCTTCTCAGGTTGTCCTTCCGCAATAAGGCTGCCCCTGTCGCCGGGCTGTCCGCCCCCTTCGGGATAAAATGCCGTATCCGACAGTTCTATCTCATACCCTCTCTCGGTTTTTAAACAAGCAGTTACCGTTGCATCGAATTCTTTGATATACGGTTTTTGATAATACAGTGCATTAAAGTTTTCCATAAATGTTCCTTGTGTCGAATAAGTTCATTATACTCCGATACGGCAATAAATCCAATCATCTTTTATTTGCCGAATATAAGGTAAACGCTTAAAACTATCTGATGCGGTTACCTTCCGGTTGCACAAAATTTTGTGCTATTTTTTTTAAGAAGGATAAACGTATCAGGTAAAGTAGATAAAAATCGCGGAAAAATTGAGACTGTGAGACCATTTGAACCGCGAAGAGGTTCAACTCTGGTCGAATAGTATCAATTTTTCCGCGGGGTTGTTAAAAAGACGGTCTGATGCATTTACCCTGCCTTCCGCCGCCGTTTCCTCAAACGCAGTATGATAAGCATTGCGGCTATTCCCAACGCGATAAATACCCAGCCGTACAACAGTGCGATACAGACTGCGGCAAAGGCCTGTACTCCGCCTTTTATTGCATCCCATACCGGCATAAAGAATGCGCCTGCTTCCGATGCGGCTTCTATCTGTTGGTACATGCTGATATGCAGCGTGCTGAAATTAACGGAATTTTTCAGATACCGCAGTCTGCCTTCTATCGATTCTATATCCGACCGTATATCCTGTAGCTCATTTTGAATATCGAGGATATCTTTTATTGTCTTTGCTTGATTCAAAAGCCGCAGATATCCTTGTTCCGTTTCTTTTTTTACGGAAAGGCGTGCTGTAATATCGACGAATTCTTCCGTAACGTCCTGCACGGTAACGGACTTGTTATCAAATTTTTTAATATCACCGGACAGTTCCGACAAAAATGAATCAAAGTGCGTCTTGGGTATTCTAACGGTAATATCCTGATAGATTCGCGAAGCAGTAGTCCGTTCGTCTTCTTGACTGATATAGGCTTTGTATTTTTGTACGAGCGTTTCGATATGCTGACGGGTTTCCGTTATGTCTGACGTTTCAAAATTGATCGAGCCTTCTTTTATCAGCTGCCGTTCGAGTATGACATCGGAACCCGAGGGCTGCATATCGGCTAAGGCATTGTCTTCCATATAGGCGGTATCTGCCGCCGCTTCTTCTTCGGATAAGATATTTTTTGCAGCTTCCGTACGTTGTGCAAAACTTGTACGTGCCAATGCTTTCTGTTCTGCAGCATTCTTTGCACAGGAACTGCAGAGCGTTATTCCTGCAAGCAGTATAAAAAATAATTGGAAAATACAATGACGTTTCATACGATAATGCTCCCTAGTTTTTCGAGATGACTTATTGGGAACCTCTAAAAACTTCAGTTTTCAGAGGTTCCCCTTAGATGTAATTTGCGGCAGTAATGATTGAATGATATTCGTCTTTTGCTCCAAAGTCTACGGAGAATATAGTGCATAGAAAAAAAACCGTCCCGATATTTCCCGTACAAAACAACTCGCATCACAGAATTGACTACTTAAAACGACCTGCCGCCTCCGCCGTGTGTACGTCCGCTTGAGGATGTGTGAGTGGAGCTTCCGGAGCTGCCGCCTGAATTGTTGTTTTTAGGCCGCACCGTGCTGACCGTATTGGTGCTGATAAGCGGGTCATGTGTAGAATCGAAATGTACTGTCGTTTGTTCAGCTCTATTGTAATACGGTTTTGTGCCGGCGATTTTATAGCGCTTGCATAACACCAAGAAGCTGACTAAAAATACAAAAACACCGGTACCGAGCGCAAATAGCAGGCTGCTTTTCAGCTTTGCAGCGGCTGCTTCTTCCGGTGATTTGATGATTGCGTGCAGTTCATCGATATACGCATCGATGCCGGCGGGGGAGTTTCCGGCTGCCAATCCCCCGTCGATGAGTGCGTCAAGCAAATCTTCGACACGAGAGTCTGTAACGGTACGGATGGTGCGCGGGCCTGATGTGGAAATATACACCTCCCTTCTGCCGCCTGATTCCCCGCCGGTTACAATAAGCAAGAGTATCCCGTCGCGGTCTTCTCCAGTGCCGTATCCGCCGTAATCAAAGAAATCATCCGCGTATTCTTCTGCCGTCCTAATCCCTGTGTCCGGGACGAGTACCACCGCCGCATCCGTTTTTACGCTTTCGGAAAAGTCCGTGAGGCGCGCTGCAATGCCGCTTATTTCGCTCCGACTGAGTATCCCCGCCATATCGGCGACCGGTGCTCCGGCATATTTTTCTGCTGCAATTAACAGGTCATCATCCGCTTCGATAAACGCTGCATCCTGCGTAGCGTCCGCATTCCATTCGGCTGCATCCCCATCCGATTCGCCCGCGGCGGACGGATCGGCACAGAGCATAAAGGGAAGCACGCACCAGAAAAGCGCCGCAACGAGTGCAGCGGTTTTTCGTTTTGTCAGTACCGGCATTACCATATAAACATCCCTCCTAAGAACATGAGCGTCCCGAATACGAGTCCGAGGATGCCTGACGTCAGCGCAACCTTTGCCTTATCCAGCGGCAATTCCCCGCAGGTTTTGCCGGTCTGACCGTTCACGGCGAAAACGTAGGGCTTACCGTGATAGATATAGGTAAGAATCCACGAGGGAAGCAGCACATACCGTTGAGCGCGGACGGTATATGAGGTTGCGTCTTTTTCCGATTCAAAATGCGCACAGGAAGTAGACTCCCGGATAAGCGCAGCCGCGGTGCTTTTTGCCTGCGCCATTAACGCGGGTGTTACCGCTGCTTTGTCTTCGGTGTACTGCTCGGCAAAAAAGCCTGCCAAATAACCGGCGGAAAAATTCTTTATTTCCGATTCGTCGTAGGGAGTAATGGTGTTAAGTAAGGATTCGTCGATTTTTGAAAAAGCGAGTTTTTGCAGATTGTTTACGGCAATATCGCCGGTGCGGTCGATTTTGTATTTATCGGTTTTGACATAGTCCCGGTCTCCGCTCGTCCAGCGGGTAACGGTAACGCCGACCGCATGGTAGTCCACCTTTGCATCGATATCCGCCTGCCAGTACGGAAGGTACATGCCGGTGATTTTTTCTTGCTGCATTTCGCTCGTAAAGTCATTCGGGGTGAATTTTTTCTTTCCCGCCCATTCCAGAAATTTTTGTACGGCGGTCTTTTTATCAACCTTAAACGGGATGATGCGGTCGGGCTTAAACTCGCCCTGCAGCCGGTCGGTTATGACAACCGGACTGTGGCAGTAGTAGCAAAACGATGCCGTTGAGGTGTCTCCCGCAACGACCTCCGCACCGCAGTTGGCGCATTGGTATACCTTAACCGTCTGCTGCCCGTTACCGGTGTTGCCGCCCGCATCGCCGGAAGTGCCGCCTTGAGTATCGGCGGAGGTACTTCCGCTTCCCGGTGCAGCGCCGGCTCCGGCAGCCGCCGCAGCCGCGGCGCTGCCTGCAGCAGAAGCATCACCGCTTGCCGAGCCTGCTTTCGGTGCAGCGCCGGCTCCGGCAGCTGCGGCAGCTTTTGCTTGCAGCTGTTCGAGATAGGCGGTCAGCTCTTCTTCGGTATGCTCGGTAAAGCAGTATCCGCACTTGAATTTTCCAAGCCGCGGATTAAATTCGATCGGCGCCCCGCAGGCAGGGCATTTGTAATTTATTATGTCCATAGAGCTTCCTCGTACGCAGCGTTGTTAGAGTTTTGAACCGCATTCGGAGCAGAATTTGGCTCCGGCTTTGAGTTCGGCGCCGCATGAGGGGCAGGTATTTCCTGCAGGCTTCGGGGCGCCGCATTCCGCGCAGAACTTACCGGTATTCTTATGGCCGCACTCGGTGCAGAACCATTCACCTGCCGCTTTTCCCGGAGCGGATTGCCCCGCTACCGCAGAATGCTGCTGAGTCGCTTGTTGTTGCGCCGCCTGCTGCATTTGCATCTGCTGCATATTGGTCTGGCTTGCCTGTCCCATAAAGTTTCCACCCGCATTCATGCCCATTCCCATGCCCATAAACGCCATACCGGCTCCCGCTTGGTTGGAGCCCGCAGCTTCCATCCCCCGCGCAATCGAGCCTTGCACATACCCTTCGCGGATGGAAGGATCGCCGAGCATTGCCCCTTTGTTCCTCATGTTGATCAGTTCTTTAGAGCTGTCGTCATACGTGATGCTCGCGATACCGACCGCCAGCACCTCCATACCCCGCAGCTCTTTCCAAGAATCATCGAGGATTTGCGACATGTGCTTACTGAGGAGCGTTCCTTTTGAAGGAATAAACGAAATCCGCTCCCCGTCCATCGACATCTGACTGATCGCCGCTTGCAGCGCCTCTAAAAATTCGGTTAGGTATTGCTCGTTTATCTCGTCGATATGCACGTGGGTTGCGTTCCGGGGACATGCTTCTTTAAAGAATTTGATGGGATCTGTTATCTTGATGGAGTAGTTTCCGAACGCCCGCAAAAAAAGCTCCGCATTGTAGAAATTATCGAAATATTGCAGCGGATTGGGCGTACCGAATTTAATGCCCTTAATTTCCTGTAGATTGACGTAGAAAACTTCCTGCTTCATCGGTGTCGTACCGCCGAATTTAAAGCGGCTGAACGTTTCCTTTAATGCTTCACCGAAGCTGCCGCTGAAAAGGGACGGCGCCGAGCTGTTATCAACCTTAAAATATCCCGGTTCCGCCGTGTAATCGATAATCTTTCCGCCGTCTACCAACATCATAAACTGATTTTGATTCACATGGATAATCGACCCGTTGGAAATAACATCGCCTGAACCTTTCGTATTCCTGTTGCGCCTATCGGTTCGTACCGGCACCCCTTTAGCCAGCACGATACCTTCGCCCATATCATCCGCTTCAACGACCTCAAGCCATTGATCCGCTAAACCGCCGCCTACCGCGCTGAGCGCCGCCGTTATCAATCCCATAGCATTCTCCTTTTTATCGCTGTATTGTATTTTCAAACCGAGCTTTAGATTGTCACTATAATGAATTATAATCGATAAAATGCCGGAGGGTAAAGCATGGCAATCCATAATTCTTAATTATGAATTCCGTTCCCCTGCTTAAAATTTTCCATATTTTTTTCTTCCCTTTTTGATTAATATGAAGTAGAATAAAGGAATGCCGCTTTTGCAGGAGTAATTTCTGCCGGGGTTTTACATGAAAAAAGTTGTGCGGAATATTATCTTTTTAGTTTTGACTTTATACCTTTCCATTGCCTGTAAAAACTACACGGCTGATATCGATGAGTATCTAAGCTATTGGACAACGGAAGCATCTATTGCGGGCTATGTGTTCAATACGGCAACTCAAACCGATGCCGAAGGAGCTCTGTGTGTTTCTTCAAAAGACCCGGTAACGATTACCTTTACTGTCCGTAATCCTAAAAATTTTGATTTTAAAATGCCCGGAGAGTCCGATGCTCCTGCCGATATTATAACCTTTCCGCACCTTCAAAATGCAGCGGATGTATCTGCGCTCCAAGCAGGCGATGATTATGTATTTAAAAAAATTTCGGGCAGCACGCTTGAGCTGACTTATACCCCGGCCTTTTTACGGAAGCATGAATGGAGCAGCGGAAATATCGCCCCTGCAATTATGCTCTATACTAATGACGGCAGGGTATTTAAACAAACGATTACGCTTGAACTCAAGGTAAATACGCCGCCTCCTACAATAAAGTACTATGCCGTTGCAAAGACATCCGCCGCTGTTCCCGGCGAAGATGCTTACTATGTTTTATGTTTACAAGTGCCCGATATGGATACGAAAATTACCGGCGGACTTCTGCACAAGGATATTGCCGGTATTGAAATAAACGGTATTCGCTATCCTCTTTCCATAGATGAGGAGCAACAAGGCTTTGTAAAGCCGGAGAGTGATGCCTTTTTGGATATAACGGACGTCGTTCCGCTTGATGAACACGATGCTGCGGATATTCCTTCCGGTTGGGTTCTCTATTTTAAAACCGATGCTGCGGTAAAGACCGGGAGTGCAAAAAAAGATTATACGGTTAAACTGACGGATACAAATGGTTTTACCTCATCTGAACTGAAAGCGAGTACAAGCCCGAATAAGCTGCCGAAGGAAGAATGGAAGGTTACGAAAGGGGACCCGACCGGAGAGAAAAGCGGCACTGCAGCCGAGCCCATTATTATAGGGGCAGATAGCGACGGAGCTGCAGTTTCGGTTTCTTCGAAGATTCCCAATACGGTGGTGCACTGTACGCTGACGGAAATCGGACAAGAAGCTGAACCCGAACAGACGGGAATTGTTTCCGTTACCGTCGATATGCCGTTAAAGGGCAAAAACGAAAAGACGTATAAGCTGGAATATTACACGGACGGCGAAGGATTCGCGGCAACTGCCCCGCAGACAGTCTATTATAACATTTTACTTAAACACACGGTAACCTTTAACCTTGCAGGAGGAAATATCGGCGGCAAAACGGACGCTATAACCATGACCGGTACTCCGGGAACTCCGTTTACCCAACCTGCAGACCCCGCAAAGGATGGGTATAACTTTAGCGGATGGCTGCCGAGCTTGCCCTCATCTCCGGTGTTCCCGAAAGCGGATACGGAATACACTGCGCAGTGGACAAAGGACGGTAACACGCCGTATAAAATAGAACATTACCAGCAAAACATTGACGATGATGACTACACGCTTGTTTCCGCTGATACGCAGTCTCTGAAAGGGGAAGCCGAAGCGCTCATTGCCGTGGCGCGTAAACACTATGAAGGCTTTACATTCGATCATCAAGAGCCTAGTGCTCCGACAATCGCCGCAACAGGAGACACGGTTGTAAGGGTGTACTACAATCGGAAGGAGATTACGCTTACCTTTAAGCTTAACGGAGGAATCATCGGCGGCAAGCCGGATTATGTTATTGGACCCGGTAAATTCGGAAAATCGTTTGAGCCGCCGATACCGACCAGAGACGGCTACACCCCTAACGGTTGGAAGCCTGCGCTGCCTTCGCCTCCGGCATTCCCTGCGGAAGACACAATATACACCGCACTGTGGAAGGCAAACACGTACACGGTAACCTTTGACTCCAAGGGCGGAGGCAGTATACCTGCTCAAAAAGTACAGTACGGTTCTAAGATTTCAAAACCGGCCGACCCTACCGCACCGGCGGGGTATAGCTTCCAAAACTGGTGCACTGACGATGCCTGCACAACTGCATGGGATTTCGCTTCCGGTACGGTAACATCCGACATCACCCTCTATGCAAAATGGGATCCGGCGGGAGGGGTATCGTACACGGTAAAGCACTTTCAGCAAAATATTGATGATGATAATTATCCTACCGTTCCCAGTGCTACTCAAACATTGAATGGTACTACAGGGCAACTCACAACAGCTACGGCGAATGCCTATGCAGGTTTTGAGCCGCTCCCCTTTGAACAGAAAACGATTGCCGGGGACGGAACGACAGTTGTTGAAGTCAAATATAAGAGGAAGCTCATTACCGTAACCTTTAAGCTCGCAGGCGGAAATATCGGCGGTAGTACGGCTGATGTTCCTCTGTCCGGTAAATTCGGAGCAACATTTACCGCGCCTGTACCGACCAGACAAGGCTATACCTTTAACGGCTGGCTACCTGCACTGCCTTCACCGTTCGTATTCCCTGCAGCAAATGCGGAATACACGGCGCAGTGGCAAGAGATTCCCAAGCCGGGTATGCGTATAAAGGAAGGCATCTCCGCGGAAGAAAAATCGTACGAAGAAAGCGGTATGGACAATCTTGTACTTGATTCAGGGCACTATACGCATACAACCCCGCTGATTATCTATAAAGAGAGCGGTCAGGCAAAGCTTTCGATTACCGGTTCCGGCGCTACAACAGCATACTATCAGATTGATGCGGGAAGTGAGACTGAAGGAACTGAAATAAGTCTTCCTGCCGATGGAAATGCTTACAAGCTCACCGTTTGGGCAAAAAAAGGCACCGATGACAGTATTAAAACTGTACTGTACATCCACGTTAAAGATGCGCTTACAACATATAAAGAACTGAAAAATGTTGTACAGCATGTTGCTTCCGGTACTATTATTAATATTGGAGATAATCTGAGCTGCGGCGAAGAAGCAAGCGAAATTGAAATAAATAAAGCCGTCACCATACAACGTAAATCTTCAAGCGGTAATTCTCGATATACCTTGGATGCAAATGAAAAGGGGAGATTTTTTAAGGTTACTTCAGGCGGAACCTTAACGTTGAAAAATATTATCCTGAAAAACGGTAAGGCTGGTGGAGACATTCTGACAAACCTTGGCGGAGGAATACATGTACTGAATGGCGGTATGTGCCAACTGGCGAACTGCATCATCACAGAATGTAAGGCAATGAGCGGCGGCGCCTTAGCAATAGCAGGAAATTGTACACTTACAGATTCTATTGTCGAAAATAATAGCTGTCTTACAAGCGGAAGCGCTGCTGCTGCAAACATTCCGTTTACGGGGCGGTTCGTTGTGGAAGGAAGCTCCGTTATCAAGGATAATAAAACAGCAGACGGCAGTACCGATGCAGCTGCAATAATGGTAACAGGAGGCATAACTCTTAAAGATTCTGCAAAGGTAGGAGCCGGGAATAATATTCATTTGTCGGTGGCAAGTGCTTGTATAACTGTCGACGGAAATCTCGAAGCCTTGCCAACGGCAGCCGGGGTATCGATGCCGGCTTTTTCTGCAGGCAGAAAAGTACTTGAGGGAAGCCTCACTTCCGACAATATAGGTAAATTTACGCTTGTGGGATTTCATGCCGATCAATGGAAGATAAATGCTTCCGGCGAGCTTGAGGCAGTTGGCGGTCAGAGTCCGGTTGTAACGGTAAGTAATTGGGAAGAGTTACGGACTAAAGTACAAAGTGCTTCCGACGGTACCGTTATCGAAGTAACACAGGATATTACGTATAAAGGAGGCAGCTCTGAATCTACAATAACGGTAAATAAGAATATCACCATAAAATCAAAAGACAGTAATCCGTATACTTTGAACGCAGATTGTACGGGAACTTTTCCTACTTATGCTTCAAAGGTTAAAAGTATTTTTGAGGTGAGTGGTGGTAAGACCTTAACACTTGAAAATGTAACGCTCAGCAATGCTAAACAATACGCCGTCTCTGTTGCGGAGAATTGTTCCCTTATGATGACGAAGGTAACGATTAAGGATTGCACAACTACTCAAGATAATGCTGCTGGTATTTACTTTAATAAGGGCAAAAATCTAACGCTTACCGGCTGTACAATTGAAAAGTGTAAGGGAACAGGTTCCGCTTCTTCCGGTGGTATTGATATTCAGGAGCCGAAAGGAACGGTGAGCATAAAAGACGGCACGAAGATTGAAAAGTGCGAAGGTAATGGTGCCGGCGGCGGTATACATCTGTATAATGCTAATAATGTCCAATGTAAAGTAGAAAGTGTAACTGTTGACAACTGCAGTGCGCTGAGAGGGGGCGGCATATACGTCAAAGGTGGAACTCTTACTATAACCGGCGGATCTTTTATAAATAATTCAGCGGGGGGGACAATCACAAGCGGCGGGGGCGGCGCTATCTATAGCGAAGGCGCTAAAGTTACTATAACAGGATGTACCATCGGCGATGATGATTCAAACAAAGGTAACTATGCGGGACAGGGCGGCGGTATCTTTGTCAATGGAGGTGCCGAATGTATTTTAGAAGCAGGTACAAAAATCATCGGTAACAGCGCTATTAATCTGGGAACAGGCACGGGTAACGGCGGTGGTGTGTATGTCGCGGGGAATAGTTCCCTTAAAATGGAGAATGTAACGATTAAAAACTGTGAAGCAACCGGCACAGATAGTGCCGGCGGCGGTGTATATCTGTATAAAGGAACATGTACGCTGGAAAAGGTGATTGTTGAAGAGTGTAAAGCACCGAAAGGCGGGGGTATATTCGTCAGCGAAGAGGCTGAGTGTATTCTCAAACAGGACGTAAAAATTCTCCAAAATGAGGCAAGGGGTACCAATAGCAACGGTGGCGGTATTTTTGTAGATAAAGTATCCAAACTCGGTAAATTAACAATCAAAGGATCTAAAGAGAAACCCGTTGTTATTGCAAAGAATACAGCTGACTACGGCGGAGGACTCTATCACTATGGGAATGCAGATATAAAGTATGCCGAAATTAAAGAAAATAGGGTACCACATGACGGCGGCGGAATGTATAATGCGGGTATTTGTACTATGGACAATGTTACGATCCAGAATAATAGAGCTTTTACTGAAGATACCAACGCCGGAAGAGGCGGAGGAATCTATAGCGATGAAAGCGATGAAACGCTTACGCTTACCAATACCACCGTTACCGACAACGAGGCAAAGACCGGCGGCGGCATCTACATTGCTGAGCACAGTAAAGCTTTCAATATGTCGGGTTCTACGGTTATTACGGTGGATCCAAGCAAGAACGATGTTTTCCTAAGAGAAGGGAAGTTTATCACGATATCAGGCTCTTTAAATGCAATAGGAAATGTTGCACGTATTACGCTCGAAAACTATACTGTTGGGGCAAAGGTTCTCCAAGCATCTCCCGCGGAGTGTGCTAAATTTACCGTAACGCCGAATAGTGCGGAAATATGGTCAATAAAGAGTGATGGAACATTGAAGAAATAGTGAAGCAACCGCCTCGTAAATTGCTTCTTTGCATTTTCTTGCAATTCCGTGTATAGTATCCGAGCAAGCGTATCAGACTATTCTTGTGTCCCTCCACAAAATAAGAGAGGCTTACAATTGACGTATAAAAAAATATATAGTATAGTTTTATTAGTTCTGAAAAATGGAACTAATAAGACAGAAGGACTATTATTATGGTTGTAATGAACTTGGAGCTTAACAATCTCTTCGGGTTTCAAGATTTTAAAGTCAATTTTTCGTATCCCAAAAAATTAGTAAAATCCACTATCGAAAATGAATATTTGGAAACAAAGCCGAATTTTCGTTATAAAAAAGTTAATATTCTTATGGGAGCGAACGCTTCCGGAAAAACATCTCTCGGTAAAGCGCTCGTTGATATTTTTAATTTTCTTTCAAAAAAAAATATAAAATCATTTGACGATAATTTTTTAGATGAAAAAAGCGAAGCATATTTTTCTATCGATTTTTTAGTCGATGATAACGTTTTATACAGAGCTGTCTGCACATTTCTGCCCGAAAAAATAGTTTCACTTGATGTTTTTTCTTCCGAAATAGCAGTTAACGATTCGTATGAAACGTGTGTAAAAAAACTCCAAAAATTACACGGAGAAGATAATATTGAAAAATTAGAAAAGCTACCTCAGTTTGGGTGGCTATTTACATTCCCTAGAGATGAGAAAAGCTCATCCTTACTCAAGGATAATGCCAATATATTGGATTTGGATATTTTAAATGCGGTTTTGCAGACGCTTGATACCTCTATTACAAAGGTTTTAAAGAGTATGGAAGTTGATAAAAGCTATATTATAAAAAGTAAAACCGGCGATCTCTTTGTACAAAACGGGGAAGTTGTTGATAAGAATTTTTTATCAAGCGGAACGAAAGCCGGTTTGGATATAGCTTTTCTTATTAGCGCTTTATACGAAGATACGCATGGCTTTTATTATTGTGATGAACAATTTTCATTTATACAAAGCGATATTGAACAATCTGTTTTAAGCTTAATGATTTCTTTATTAAAACCGAATACGCAATTATTTTTTACGACACATAATGCAGATATTTTGGAAATGAATTTGCCTATACATTCGTTTATATTTCTAAGAAAAAATGACAAGATAGAAGTCGTTCACCCCGAAGAAAAAATAAAAAAAAATAACATATCTTTAAGAAATATTGTAAAAAATGATGTACTCGATATCTCTCCGGATATAAATAAAATTCTTTCAATCGAATATCTTAATGAGGATCGGTGATTATGGCAGCCGGTACAGTGTGTTTTTATTTGGTTGAAGGTCAAATGGAAGAAAAAGCCGTAAAGATATTAAAAGGAAAATATATCTTATCGGGAAAAGTGAGCGTCTTACATCAACGGAAAATAAGTAATACACTTTTACGGCTTATACCTCGGAAGTCTAAAGTTATTATAGTTTTTGATACGGATGCCGCTGATACGGAGCATACACTTTATGAAAATCTGAATATGCTTCAGCGGGAAAACATCGAGACGGTTTTAATTCCTCAAGTAAATAATTTTGAAGATGAAATCATATATGCAACTTCAATCAAAAATATAAAAGAATTGCTCAACAGTAAATCAAACAGTGATTTTAAAAGCGATTTTTTAAAGGAGAAAAATTGCTTAAAAAAACTGGAAGATAAAGATTTTGATATATATAAATTCTGGTCGAGAACTGCCGACAAAAGCTCTTCTTTCAGTAAATATGAAAATAGGTCAAATAAAATAAAAAAATTGTAACTATTCAGCACTAAAAAATAAAATCATTTAAGGGGCACGGAAATCAATTTTTTCCCAACTGTATCTAAAAAGCGTAAAATACTACAGTTTCCGTATGAGGTTAGAAGAATAGGAAGGCGCAACTTATCAGTGGTTTTTCTTTGCATTTTCTTGCAATTCCGTGTATACTGCCCGCAAATATGGTAGGGTAATCACATCAGGCCGTTTTTTAATAGCCTCGCAGAAAAATTGAGACTATTCAACCAGAACTGCCAAGGATGGCAGTAGTTCCATACAGCAGCGATGTTTTGTGCGTGCACGAAACTCGCCTTCAACTGTTGTACACGGATGTACAACAGTTGAAGATGGTTCAAATGGTCTCGCCGCCTCAATTATTCTGCGATTTTTATCTATGTCTGCCCGATGTGATTACCCATCTGCTAGAAAAAATGTGCGAAATTTTTTTCAAAATTTCGCACAAAAGGAAGGCAACCGTTTAAAATATTTATAATACGGTTGCCATGGTGATTATGGAAACGTGTGAAGTATTGTATCGGTTTTTTAGAACCGCATCGGAATATATCGAGGGGTATCGCAGCGATGCGCCGTATCCCCAATCATTTGCATTTGCTGCAGCATCGGAGCCGGTCGCTCGAAGTTCTGCGGATTTAACGGGTGGGGGCTCATCCGGCGAGGCTGTTACGCTTGCGGCACATCCCGCGGGTATCGGCGATGAACGGAGCGGCTTTTTTGCCGATGAAGATTCTCCGGCAGACAGTTCCGGCGCATCGTTCCGGTCGATGCAGGAGATTTACGCTGCGGTTGCGCAGTGCTCCGCCTGTGTTTTGGGGCAAACCCGTACTCATCCGGTGGCGGGGGAAGGCCCCGAAGAGCTTTCCCGCCTGACCAACTCCGTTGAGGTGATGGTGATCGGCGAGGGACCGGGCGCGGACGAAGACCGGCAGGGAAGACCCTTTGTCGGCAGGGCGGGGCAGCTCCTCGATAAGATGCTGGAGGCTATTCAGCTTTCACGTAAAACGAACTGTTATATCACCAATGTGGTTAAATGCCGTCCGCCTCAAAACCGCGACCCTGCGCCGGAAGAACGGAACTGCTGCGCCGCCTTTTTGGACGCGCAAATACGGCTGCTCCGCCCTAAGATGATTCTGGTGATGGGGCGCATTGCCGCACAGCATTTGCTGCAAACCTCCGACGGTATCGGAAAGCTGCGGGGGCGTTTCTTCGACTATCAGGGGATACCGCTGATGCCGACCTATCATCCGAGCGCGCTGCTTAGGGACGAAAGCCTTAAACGCCCCGCATGGGAAGACCTCAAGCGGTTCCGCGCTCGTCTGCACGAACTTCAAGCACAAGGCTGATCTATGGCGCAGTGGCTTGAGCTTGTCTTTAAACTACCTTTATATCAATCGTTTTTTTACCGGAATACTGCCGCCGTACCGAAACGTTCGGCTAAAGCAGCGGAAAAAAGTGCGGATAGTTCCATCCCGATGGACTGTGCTGCCGCACCGGATGGGGAACAATCCTTAGCCGGCAGACGGGCGGCGGTTCGATTCGGCTCGCGCAAGCTCGTCGGTTTTATCGTTGCGGAACATGAAACGCTGCCGAAAAGCTGTCCTTTTGCGGAAGCCGACATAAAGCCGATCGACCGCATCATCGATGCGGAACCGCTTTTCACCGATGAACAGGCAGCGCTCGCCCGCTGGATGTCCCGCTTTTATATCTGCGCCGAGGGGATTGCGCTTTCCGCAATGCTGCCCTCCGGCAAACGCGAAGCGGGGGAGCTGAATACCGATGGGATTGAATTCGCCGGAACCGATTTTTCCGCTTCGGCGCTCACTCTTTCGGAAGAACAACGTTCCGCCGTAGAAGCGATTTCCGGCTGCGCTGCCGGCGAGTTCTTTTATGTGTACGGCATTACCGGTTCGGGTAAAACCGAGGTGTTTTTGCAGGCCGCTTCGCGTACGCTTGCCGCCGGAAAATCGGTCATCTATCTTGTGCCCGAAATCACGCTGAGCCATCAGGTCGCGGAAACCGTTAAAAAGCGTTTCGGCGGCCGCTGCGCAGTGCTCCATTCGGGACTGACCGGCAGCAAGCGGCTTGCGGAATGGCGGCGTATTGCGCGGGGCGAGGCGCGGATTGTCGTCGGAGTACGCAGCGCCATATTCGCCCCCGTCCGCGATCTTGGACTCATCATCATCGACGAGGAACACGACGGTTCGTATAAGTCGGGCTTTGCGCCCCGCTACCACGCGCGGCAGGTTGCGATGTACCTCTGCAAAAAACACGGCTGTCCGCTGGTGATGGGGTCGGCAACGCCGTCGGTAGAGGCATGGCATTTGATGAAAACCGGCGCAATCCGCACCCTGCGGTTGAGCGAGCGGCTTTCCGGCGGCGCGCTGCCTCATATCCGTATCGAATCACTTCTGCATACGAGCGGGGCGTTAAGCAGCGCGCTTATCGATGAAATGCGCCGCACCAAAACCCAAGGAAAACAGACCATTCTCTTTTTGAACCGCCGCGGGTTCTCTCATTTCTTTAAGTGTAAGAACTGCGGACACGAGCTCTTGTGTAAAAACTGTTCGGTGCCGCTCACCTTTCATAAAAGCGAGGGGCTGATGAAGTGCCACTACTGCGGATGGACGGCAAAGCCGCCGAGCGCCTGCCCCGAATGCGGCTCCATCGAGGCGGGCTATACGAGCATCGGTACGGAATATATCGAAGAACAGGTGCGGAAAACCTTTCCCGATTGCACCGTTCAGCGTATCGACACCGATGTGCTGCAAAAAAACAAGCAGGCGGTTCAAATTCTCCATGATTTTCGGAGCGGCGCTATCGATATTCTCCTCGGCACGCAGATGATTGCCAAAGGGTTAAACTTTCCCGGCGTGCGGCTTGTCGGGATTGCGCTTGCCGACACCGGCTTGCAGATGCCGGATTTTAGAGCTGCCGAGCGTACTTTTTCGCTCATCATGCAGGTTGCAGGCAGGGCAGGGCGATATGTGCCCGACGGGGAGGTGATTATTCAAACCTATAACCCCTATCATCCTGCAATCGTCTGCGCGCAGCATAACGATGTGGAAGGTTTTTATACGCAGGAGCTGCAGCAGCGTCAGGCGTTGGAATTTCCTCCCTTTGCCCGCCTTATCCGGCTGGTGTTCCGCAGTAAAGATCAACACAAAGCGGAAGAAGCCGCGTACGGCGCACGGGAGCTGTTACCGCAGCTGTTTCCGCCGGAAGGTGCAAAAGACATAGAAATACTCGGCCCCTCCGATTGTATGCTTTCGCTGGTGGCGGGTAATCACCGGATGCAGCTGCTGCTGCGTGCCGAAACGCTCGCGCCGATGCAAAAAGCCGTCTACCGGTTTATCACCGAATACAAAGCGGCTGTGGGTGTGTATATCGAAACGGATGTCGATCCGGTCAGTTTATTATAAGGTTGGCAGCTGTAAAAACTCAAGTATAGTGTTTAGAGGTTTCTACGTACAATATGATATTGAGAGGTATGATATGCAGCAGAATATAACGATGTTTAAAACACAGCCTTTTATTTCCGAGAAGGTATGGGGATATGAGCGGTGGATTGTCTCCGTTCATCCGGCGGGTCAGTCCCTTGCAGATGATGGGACGCCGCAAATAGGCGGAAAACCGCTCGGAACCGTTATCGGCGCTTCGTATCCGCTTTTGATTAAAATTATTCAGGCAAATGAAACGCTTTCGGTACAGGTTCACCCCGATGACGAATATGCGCGTCTCCATGAACACAGCGCCGGTAAAACCGAATGCTGGTATGTGCTCGAGGCGGCGCCCGATGCAAAGATTATTTACGGGTTGCAGAAAGATTATCCTCGCAGCGAGCTGGAAGAGGCAATTCGGAATAACACGATAGAACGCTGCCTCCGCTCCGTCCCCGTGTCGAAGGGGGACTTTATCTTTATTCCTGCGGGAACCGTTCACGCGATACAGGGGGGCTTGCGCCTTTTAGAGGTACAGCAGTCAAGCGATATAACCTACCGGCTTTATGACTGGGGGCGTCCCCGCGAAGTGCATATACAAAAGGGGCTTGATGTGCTGCGGTATCTGCCCGCTTCCGCGCTGACGCCGGAGCATCCGTTTAGCGGACGGATGAACTGTCCGTATTTCCGGCTTGAAAAAAAAGATTTTACCGCTGCGGGAACGCTTTCGTTTTCGTCATTTGACACGCCGGCCGCAAAAACGGGCTGGTGCAGCCTTTTTATCATTGCCGGAAACGGAACGCTTGAAACCGGCGGAAACGGTACGCTTGAAGCTGCGGACAACGGCGTACTTGAAACTGCCGGAAACCGCACTTTGCAGGTAAAAGCCGAAGACTGTATCATGGTGAGGCGGGATGCTGCCGTTTCGGTTATTCCAAATCAAGGCTCGCCGCTTTCGATTATGCTGATGGGGTAGGGCGGCAAAACGATGCAATTGCTGTCAATTGCTTGACAGAATGAACGGTAGAAGTGATAATTACCGTTATAAAGAAAAATCAAGAAAGCCCGCCGGTTATTTTTGCAAAAGCCGGCAGTGTCATGTAAAGGACAGTCTATATGAAAACGTTTTTGGTACGAATCATTCTTTTGGTGTTAAAAGTAATCGGCGTGATTGCAGCAACTGCCGCTATAGCATTCGGGATTTTGCTGCTGTTTATTACGATAACCGAGTATCGCCCTAAAGCTCAAGAACCCGCCGAAGTCATAGGGGATGTTGCAAATACGCAAGAATCCGTTGAATTTGCAAAACCTATTGATATTATCAGTTGGAATATCGGGTATTGCGGGCTCGGTGCAGGGCAGGATTTCTTTATGGACGGAGGAACCATGGTGCGCCCTGCGGATAAGAAAGAGGTTGAAGAAAATCTTGCCGGCGTTATTCAGACCCTGAAGCGCTACCCTGCCGATTTTTACTTTATTCAAGAAATGGATAAGGCCTCAAAGCGTTCCTATTATATCGATCAAACTGCGGCGCTTTCCGAAGCGCTCGGTATCCCGCTTAGTTATACCTATAATTTTAAGGCCGCGTATGTGCCTTATCCCATTCCGCCGATTGGAAAGGTCGCAAGCGGAGTCGGTCTTTTTACGCGCTATCCTTTTACGGAAACCTATCGTTTTGCGCTGCCGGTACCGTTTAAATGGCCGGTCAGCACGGTTAATTTAAAGCGGTGTATGCTGATAAACCGTTTCCCGCTCGAATCCGGGAGACAGCTGGTAACCGCCGTGCTGCATTTGGAAGCTTATGATGAAGGAGAGGGCAAAATTGCCCAGACTAAGGCGGTGGCCGATTTTATCCGTGCCGAATATGAAGCGGGCAATTACGTCATTGCGGGCGGAGATTTTAATCAAATCTTTCCGGGGACTCAGTTGCGTTATCCCCTCTATGATGAATTTTGGGCACCGGGTAAAATGAGCGGAGGTATACTGCCGGATGGTTGGCAGTTCGCCTCTGATGATAGGGTTCCTTCGTGCCGTCTTAATAAAGCGCCGTATACATCTGCACTCGCTGACGAAAATATCCGTAAAAAGTGGCCGTACTACGTTATCGACGGGTTTATCGTATCCCCGAATATCTCTATTGTATCGGTAGAAACGCTCGATGAATCCTTCCGGTATGCAGACCATAATCCGGTAAAGCTGCGCGTCATATTAAATCCCTAATAGTGTTAACAGCTTCCTATAACGGTTTTTCTCTATGTTTTTCTCCATAAAGAGAATGGGATAAATTGCCGATATATGCGTAAGAGGGCATTATAAATATGATTGTCATAAAAAACTGAATGGTTTGTGATGCCCCGTATGCAATGCCGGTAAGGAAGAGGAATATGTCAGTAAAGAAAATAGTCTTGATAGCAGCAGCCGTTTTATTGGGAGTATGGTGTTTTGCTGCCGAAACGGACGGTGAAAGCAAATCTTTTGATGCGGATGTTGCAATCCGATTTTATGACCGCCGTGTATATTATCCCGGAAACGACGGAACGGAGCCTATTTTCGTAAAGGTTTCCATTACCAATAAAGGCAGCCAGCCGCTCCGGTTCAAACTGGCCAACGATCGTATGTTCAGCCTTGATTTTTCGGTTTTGAATACCAAAAACAAGAGCCTTGCGCACACGGAACCATGGGTACGGAAACGGAATACCAATCAGCAGATTTATTTTAGGGAAATTACGATAGAGACGGGCGAAACCTATGCCTTTGTAGAAAATGTAAAAGATTATATTACGATTGAAAGTCCCGGCGCTTATATGCTTTCTGCCGATTTTTATCCCGAATTAAAGCGTTTAAGCGATACGTCGGAATATCATGTCTCTTCAAATAGGCTCGGTCTTGAAATAAAGCCTTCTCCTTCTGTAGCCGCGCTCGGAGCTCTTCCGATTGCCTCCGTATCACGGGAAGTGCTGCAGCCTCAGCCTATCTCCCCCGACAAGGTCATTACCTATATGCTGACAGCCCGCCAAAAATCGCAGTGGGATCAATTTTTCCTGTATCTTGATATTGAACGGATGATTGCCCGCGATCCGATACGGAGCCGGAGATATAAGGCAGAGGCGGAAGCGGGACGCATCAGTATGATCGATACCTATAAGCACGACCTTATGCAGTCGCGTACCGATAAAGATATTGCGATGATTCCGGTAGAATTTACCGTTGAGCGGACAACGTACAGCGCAACTGAAGCTGAGGTTACGGTTATTGAGTGGTTTGATTACACCAGCTTCCGCGAAAAAAAGCGCTTTACCTATAACCTTGCTTCCCGCGATGATATTTGGACGGTGTACGATTACAGCGTAGACAATCTCGGGACGGAGTAAATTTTAACAAATCTTTACTGCCGGTAACTTTACGGATTGTGGAGCTGTCTCAAAAGTTGATTACTTTTGCGACAGTTCCATTGTGCTGCGGCAGTCTTTAAATTTATGCACTATAAGAGCTTCGGCAATATCTGTTTCCATGATATAAGCAAATCTTCAAAACGGCACCGTGCATTTGCCGGGCTGGTAGACGGCAACTTTATAGCCGTAATCCCAATCCGTTTAGTACATACTTCATAAGCTTTGCTGCCGTTTGCAAAGACGGCTTGAATAGGAGCTGTTCGGAAAATCCCGCTTAAATCAGCCGGCACAATGGACTGCATGCTTGCATCTGCAGATCCGCTAAGCGTACAGGCAGTAACGGCATCGTACAGTGCAATATGATGGTGTAAAAGCATATACTTTTTTTCTTCTATGGAGTGCGGTTCCCGTACTTCCAGTAAGGCTGCAAGCAGCGGCCAAAACCTGTTCCGCGGATGGCCGTAATAGAATTCCTGCGCACGGGATGCAACCGACGGAAATGAGCCTAAAATCAAAATTTTCGATTCGGTGTTATATACCGGCGCAAAGGGATGGATAAGTCTTTCAGTCATTGTCATTGCTGCTTATACGCATCCCGATACGGCCGTATTTTAGCGCTCCTCAGTGTAATTAATAGACGTAAGGATTGTATTAAGTTTAATCATCGGGTCTTCGTAGCCTCTAAATGTAAACGTAACATGATAGCCTTTCTTAGATACCGCGGTAATATCCCGCCCGATACACTGATAGATCGTATTCGATGTTTCGTATGGGAAGTATTCGGGCTTTAAAATGGAAACACGGTAGTCGCTGCCGTCATACTGCACCTGCGCAAGGTTTGCGGGGAAGGGTACAAGAAAGATTAAAAAGTCATCGCTCTTGCTGCCGCCGATGCTTAGGCGGCTTCCCGGCTTCATTACATGGATGTTCCGTTTACCGATTGATGTGTTTTGATTATAAACAAACAGTTCCGTCATCCCTGACTGCGAAGGTTTTGTACTGATACGGCCGCTATAATAACCGCGATTGAGTCCGGGGCGGCGATCTATATAGTTTTCTGCGCTATTTAATAAGGCAAACCGTCCTTCTGCCGTACGCGACTGCTGCCGTGCAAGATAATCAAATTGCGCGGCCGTTTCGGTTTTAGTTGCCGCTGCCGCCGCCGCCGTTTGGGAGCCGAAGGTATTCAAGGTGTCGCGCGGATCCGCTTTATCTGCCAACTGTTCCGGATAATACTTCTTTTCGGAGGCGGTAAGCACGGGACGCTGCTCTCCGTTAAAGTCGGTTTGACGTACCGTGTTGTTTTGCCGGTTTAAATCAGACTGCTGCCCAACCATTCGAGCGGCATATTTAACCGGTTCGGAAGCGCGGCGGCGGAGTATAAAGATAAATATCAGCACAACAAGAAGAATCAATGCGGCGAGCAGTATCCATATCAGATTACCGCTTAGCAGGGATTGAATAAATGTCGGCGTAACGCTTACAAGAACGGCAGCGGCTTGGGAAAAGGTCTTATTCTGCTGTACAAGGTCAAGCCGGATATCTGTTCTGTGCTGTCCCTCGCTGCGTAAACTGTCGGGCAGCGTAATCCGTATTGTCAGTTCGCTTTTTCCTTTCGGCGGAATACTGACAGTGATATTATTAAGTTGTTGTTTTTGGGATTCGCCGTCTGCCCCTACGGAAATGCTTTTTAATTGTACTTCAACCGCTTCTTCGGCGTCATTGATAATAGTCAGCGGAAGTTCGGCGGCCGCACCGGAGGTTTCTATCCGTTCCGGAAAGACAATCTGCGGGATCGGCTGTACGGTATCGCTGAATTCAATTCCGCCTTCTTCCGGTAAGGGACTCGGTTCAATGCCGAGATTTTCCGTAAAGGCTTGCGAAACATCCGTATATTCCTTAGGCGGCTGATCTGCAGAACCCGCTCCGGTAGAAGCAAACTGTCCGCCGTCCGATTCGGTGCTTTCGGTATTCTGCGACGCCGCTTCGGAAGTAGCCGAAGCATTCGCTTCGTTTCGGTTATAGGTATTGCTGCCGGTACCGGAATTTGAATAATTGCCTCTATCGGCGGTACCGGAGCTATCCGCCGTTCCCTGCGCAGTCTGCGCCGTACTTGCGTTCTGATTGCCGGACGGAGTTGTCGTACCGGTTTGTCTTGCTGCGGCATCAGCCGGCGATGCCACGGTACCGGCCGTTTGGGTATTATTACCGGTAGTTGTGCCGGTATTCGATGCGCCGCCTTGCCGGCTACCTGCATCGCCGCCCGTACTGCCTGATGACGCACGTGAAGAATTTGCCGTGCTATCGACACCTGATCGATCCAGAGAGCCTGTTGCGTCCAGCTTTCCTTCATAGAAGGCTCCGTCCAAATCCTTAATCACCGCATCGGAAGGGAAGGGGAGTTTGACATAATATACCTTCCAGCCGTGAGCGCGGATAGAAGCGGAAATTTTAGCTAATTCCGTTTTTACCTGTTCGCCGCTATAATTTCTATACGGACTCGATGCGGGCGGATTAAAAATGCCGTCCGAAATTACAATAAGGATTTTTTCCTGCTGCGACGACAGTTCCGCCATATATTGACCGGCAAAATTGATACCGGATAAAAAATCGGCGCTTTGCCCAAGCTGATACAGGAGCATAAAACGGGAGACAACGCGGGATAAATCCGCTTCGGTATTGATCTTTTGCGACATTTCATAGCGGGGAACCGCGCTAAACGAGATAAGATGGAAAGAATCTCCTATACGCACAAATTTTGAAATAATGGATTGCAATACCCGTTGATTGATCACCTCGTAATAGGGTAATACCGTTCCGGAAGTATCCATAAGAACGATGACATCGGCAGTTTCATTCCTGACTGTTTGGGCATTTAATGCGGATATAATCAAAAAAAAGAACGTTATACCGGCAAAAATCCTTATTTTTTTCATTGTGTACTCCCCTTTACTGTTTGATCGTCTCTAAAAACCGAAGCTTTTGGAAAGACCTGCTTCCGGTTATTCGTGCGGAGGGTTTAATACCCCGACGCTTGCGTCGTAACGAAGGGTATTAAAGCCGACTGCAACCACCTTATAGAACATACAGTGCGAAACGTTGAGCACTGTACCCCGACGCTCGCGTCGGAGTTGTTGATTTTAAAAGAGCCTTTACAAAAATCTCTTTTGCAAAGGCTCTTTCTTATATTATCGGATCACTTGGTTAGCTTTTTAAAGGCTCGCCATCATCACTCGGCCGCAGCAGAAATATCAAGTATCTTATACGTTTTTTCCTCTTCGTTTACGGTAAATGAAAGCGTTTCGCCTACTTTGTGGTTTAACAGGTTTGTACCGAGCGGCGACATATACGATATTACGCCGTTTTCGGGATCGGACTCCCACGGGCCGAGGATGGTATAAGTTTCTTTTTCGTTGCTGCCGGGTTTTTCCAATGTAACAACCGTGCCGAAACCGACCCTCGTTGTCGTGATAGTGGTAGGATCGAACACCTGTGCCCGTTCAAGCTCTTCTTGTAAGCGGCTTACCGTGTTATTAAGTCTATTCTGCTCTTCTTTTGCAGCCTTATATTCCGAGTTTTCACGCAAGTCGCCCAAGGAAAGTGCAAACCCGACTTCCTTCGAGTTGCGCGGTATTTCAACCTCGATAAGCCGCTGCAGCTCTTTTTTCTTTTCCTCAAGCATCTTCGATGTTACGATTAAGCCGCGTCCGGTAACCGTTTTTTCAACTTCATCGAAGAACTTAAAGTTCTTGTATTTTTCGAGAATCCGGTTACGCAGCTGCATTTTAATCGGCGGATCCAAATCCTTAATATCGCTGACAAGCGTGTAAAGTCTTGTAACGGCATCTTCATCATGGTCGAGGATAAAGTTTTCAAGCAAGGCTTCTTTGCCGAATAGAATAGTATGAATCTGCTTGTTAATTTTTCGGTTTTCAGTTGTGTTCCGCCGGCTTGCAATTTCCCGATAGGTTATATCAAGAATATGGATAAGGACGATAATTTGATGCTCATAATCGATATTCAAATCCTTAAACCATTGTTCTTCCTGAGCATTTTTAAAGAACCAAATAACCGCTTCACGGTATTCTTTATAATCTTTAAAGCATGTGAGTACCAGTTCTTTTACCTTTTCGGGATATTCTTCGAGCAGCGGATTTAAAACCTCAGGAGAAAGTACTACAGGGAAGAGCCGGACATATTGATCGCTCCAATCGGGAACAAGGTTTTTGATATTGCGGAGATATGCGCTTCGTAGCTCTTTATTTTCTATCCCGAGATATATGGCAGCGGGATTTTCTATTTGTGCAAATAGTTCCGCAAAATTATGATGCTGTGTAACGCTCAAGTGCGGCAGCGCTGCCGTTACTTTTGACATAACCAAATAGGCGGCAATTACTTGTTCATTTACCTGACTAAAGGCTTTCAGGAATGCGTCAAAGTAATTAATCATATCTTGAAAGCTGTCCGAGTCCGTATCTCCGCTTTCCATAACGTTGAAGATAATTTCAACCCGCTCAAAGAAGTTTTTCTGCGCTTTAAATTCGTTCGACAATTTTTCTTCAAGCGAAATCGGGCGTGTATGGACGGTATAAAAGTCTATATTTGTGGGATTAATGCCGAATTCGGGATTCTCTTTAACAATCTTCCGTGCCTTGGTACTCCATGCCGTCCACTCTTTGTCGCTTAAAAGAGACGGGATGAGTTCGTGTTTAATCCGTTTAAAATCACAATTATTATCAAAGCTGCGGATGATAGTCTTGAGTGCCCACTCCGGATTGTTTTTTACCTTTGCGGCCAATTCATCGCGCTTCATGATCGATTTTAACACCCAGATATGGTCTTTATCCAGAGTTTGAAGCGCAGTAATACCCATTTTAAGACTCATCGTATGGCCGCGTTTTTTTGCAAAATCGATCACTAATTCATCATTATTGACTTTTGCAATACGGCCGACTCCCCATGTCCGGTGGAACACAAAACAACCTTCGTCAAAAGAAATATGCTTTTCAAAATCGTCAATAGCTTCAAAGACGTTCCGCCAGCTTTGCGTCAAATTGGAGACCTTTATGTATTCTTCAAGCTGACTGTGCGACGCATATTTTTCTCTAAAGCATTCTACGATTTCTTTCCGTGCCCAGTTGTCTTTATCATCGCTGGCAAGTACCAGTTTTAAAATATCGATAGCGGTATTCCAGTCTTTTTCTTTTTTATAATAATCGTACAGATCCTGCATCAGAGCGGCGCCTCGCTCTGCTCCGAGGTGGTCGGCTATCTTCCGCTGTACATGATAGAAAAAATCAATTTCTTGCGGTACTAATTCTACCAAACGTGCCCATACTTCTTTTACGGCAGTGTAAGAATGCCGGTTGATGTACCGGTATAAGGCTTTTTTATAATATTCAACGGCTTTTTCCGGCTCGCCCATTTGCTGGTACCGTTCGGCAAGCTGTTTAGGAATATCGGCTTCTTCGTAGTCGATACGGGTAAGCCGCTCCCAAATATCATAAATGGCATCGTTGCCGGATTCTTTGTAGCAGTTTGCCAAAGTCCGCAGCGCAAACTTTGAATCTCCGAATTCAAGCACCCGCTGGCACAGATATTCGACAATCTGCATCCGATGGTTATCGATAAAAATTGTTACCAGCGTTACGAGTGAAGAGTCGTCAAGCAGCTGTTTGGAGAGTGCAATGATGCTTGAAATATACAATGCCGTAATGCTTGTTTTGTTATGAGAGAGATGTTCATCGGATAATGCCTTTAATTCGTCCAGATGATGGTTCCTTTTTGCTTCTTCAATTAATGTGTCAAGTTCTTTAAAATTGTTAATAGAATAATTTGTAATGGCAGCACGTGTCCACTTTTCCTCATTAAATATATCGCGGACATTCTTTTCTAATACATCTGACATATTCACCTCACTGTGTCATTACCGTATATAGCGGTTATAAATTTTCTCGTCGAGCAGTTTAATTCTTAAAAGAATTTCATCGATTTTTGACCTTTCGATAGTACCGTTCATGTAATGGTCTATAAGCCAAAAATAATAATTAATTAAACGGGGAACAAGAAGCTTTTTATCTTTTACGGTTTTCTCTCTAAGCTCGTTTTCGAGCATATAGATAGACTGCTTCAGCTTCCCCAGTTCCAAGGCCTTCAGTTCACGCTTTACATTGAGTACGCCGTCAAGCGTCCCGTAAACCGGCAGCCATTCCAATAACTCCTCTCCTGTATGACCGATAGCGGCTACTTTAGTAACGAGCGCGTTGATAATTTCAGATTCAAGAAAGCACATCTCTATTCCGGATGCATTTTTAAACAGTGCCTCTCGAAAAAAAACCTTCGCAAGCCGTACTTCGCCGCTTAAAGCATAAGCATCGGCAAGTTCCGCCAGAATAGCCGATGAATTCGTGTTCATATCGGCTGCATACCGCAGACATCTGATTGCCGTTTCATAATCGCCAAGTGCCTTATAACAAAGCCCTGTTTTCCGGTATATTTCCGCTGTATTATGCACCGGTTCGGTTCCGCTTAGGAGCGATTGATACAGCCTCAGTGCAATCGTAAACACAGTGCATTTAAGAGCATAAATAATCGGCTCGTTAAAGTCTCCCTTCTTTTTTATATAGTCAAGGAAGGGTTTCCATTGAGAAATAATATACTCACCACGCAAGAAATCATCGGCTAAGGCTTGTGAATAACGCACTCGGTCAAGCCAAAAACTAACCCCTTTCAGTGTGTACATCACTTGAGGGTTTTCCAAATCCTGTTCAAGAAGCCGTCCCAGACTTGTATGCGCTTGCTCAAGGTCTCCTTGCTTCAGGAAGGCAAGAGCGGGCTGCAATATGGTTTGAACAGAACGATCTATCATAGTTCCATACTATTATACTGATAACAGAGGTTTAGTCAATTGACCCTTTTTTAAGAATTTGTTATTATCTGCGCTCAATTTCGAACATTTATAAGAGTAGTTCTGATTACCGGCTAAAGTCCTTCGGATTGAGGGGGCTAGACCTAAAACATATTCCCGTAATAGGTTAAAAGCGGGATAACAAGGCTTTGAATCAGCAGCAGTACATACACACCGACGATGGCGATTGCCGCCGGTTCGATAAACTTCATCGTTATCTCCCGTTTTTTTATATCTTTCTTTCTATAATATTCTGCCAGAAATGAAAAGATAGAGGCGCCGTCCCCCTGTTTTTGTGCAATTTCAAGCCACAGAAACACAAATCGCGGAAAATACTGTGTATTCTTAAAAGCATATAATACCGATGCTCCCGCCGCCAATTCTTTTTTTACCATAACCATAGCTTTTTTCATTTTTTTGCTATTGATTGCCTGTACCGTCTCCGCTACCGCTTCCACGATCGGGATGTGGGCGGTAAGCAGCGTTGACAAGAGATAAAAGCACTGCGTTTCAGCCGAATCCTCTTTGAAGATTTTAACCAGTCCATAAGCAAACAATACCGCTGCCGCACACAAAAAAAGGTGAGCAACAATAAATCCGTGTAATGCATCCGTATAAAATTCTGCCGGCATATTCCCCGTTTGCTGCAAAAACGGCACTCCTGTCTGTAGCAAAAAAAACGCACCGGTAAGAGCTGCAAGTACGATAAAACAGGGATAAACGAGCACTGCAATCAGCTGTCCCCGCAAATCATCCTTTCGTTCAAGATCGGCTTTGATGGTTTTAAGTGCTGCACCGAGATTCCCCGTTTTTTCTATCGAGGCAAAGAGTGCGAAATGATACCCGTTAAAGCCGAATACCCTTGTTTTGTGTTGAATATCTTGAAGCGCTTTGGAAAATGCAGCTCCATTCTCTAACGCAGCTTTTAACGCAGAACAGCCTTCCTGCAGCCGCTTATCGGTTTCCGTGTTGCTTAAAAGTGTAACGGCATTAAAAAGCGTCAGTGAGCTTTCGGTCATCGTTAAAAGGGAATCCGTAAAGAGCAGCGTTCGTTTTAAGGTATTCATGCTTCAACCGGCGGGGCGCCGAGCACCCGTGCTATTTCCTGCGGCGTAATAATACCCTGCCGCATTTTAGCGCAGGCATCTTCATACATCGACGGCAGCCCTTTTTGTTTACGCTGCCGGTACAATTTTTGCGGCGAGGCACGAGTATATACCGCTTCGGCAAAGGGTTCGTCTATCGGAAAAATTTCGGCAACGGCAATACGTCCCTTGCCGCCCGTATGTGCGCATGCTTTGCATCCTGTACCGCCGCATTCGGTACACACACGTCGCATAAGCCGTTGCGAAATAACGCCGCGCAGCACTGCGCTGATAAGATACGGCGGCACACCGAGATCTTCCAGACGCATCACCGATTCGACGGCGTTATCCGTATGCAGGGTAGAAAACACAAGATGACCGGTTAATGCGGCGCGCGCGGCAAGTTCGGCGGTTTTTGCATCCCGTATTTCTCCAATCATAATAATATCGGGGTCTTGACGGAATATCCGTTTTAACAGCACGTCAAAACTCAACCCCAATTCATCGTTCGTTTGTATCTGTGTGATGCCGCCAATGCGGTATTCTACAGGATCTTCAATACTGATGATTTTCACATCGGGTTTATTTAAAATATGTAAAAAAGCAGCGAGGGTTGTCGTCTTTCCCGATCCGGTGGGGCCGGTAATCAAAACCAAACCCGATGGTAAATGTAAAAAAGGCATTACTAGCCGTATCTGTTCATTGGAAAAACCAAGCTCTTGCAAGGAAAGCGGCAGCATGGTATCCGGCAATATCCGCAGTACGACGGATTCTCCCAATGCAGCCGGTACAATGGAAATACGCACATCTAAGGTAAGATGCGCCGTACGAAGTTCAATCCTTCCATCCTGAGGACGCCGCTGTTCAAGCACATTCAAATGAGCCAACACCTTTAACCGTGCCGCAAGCGCCCTGCCGACAGAAGCTGGAACCGTCTGCATCGGCACCAGTACTCCATCCAGCCTAAACCGTATTGTTGCGCCGGTTTTTTCTGTTTCGATATGAATATCCGAAGCATTTTTGGAAATTGCTTCGAGGAAGATGCTGTTCATCAAGTTGATGATAGGCGCTTCATCTTCAATCGTATCGATAGGTGTATCGGGAACGCCGTGAACTATCGCAGTATTTTTCCCGTTTTCCGTTTCGGATGTAGTTCCTGCGTCCGCATTTTTCGTATTTTCCGCGCCGTGTTCCTGTGTTTGAGAAAACAGCCGAGCCAACCGCACTTGGAACTCATCTTGTTCGATAATACGGAATTGCAAGTTAAGATGCGTCCATGCTTTTTTCAGCTTCCACACCAATGGAGCATTTTCTTCCAACATACCGAAGACGCACCTGTGCTCATCCTGTTTCAAAATAATGATACGGTTATGCGCGCAAAAACCCGCATGTAAAACGATTCCCTGCATCGCTGTTCTCCGTTATCAATGTTTCGCTAAATGCGGCGTGACAAGCCGTTCGAATATGGTATCACGCCGCAGCTTACTATTGCCGCTATCATCGCCCGAATAATCGATATGCGGAACCAGATAAATAACCATTTCGGTTTTCTCCGTTGTCTTTACCTTATCCTTAAAAAGGAGTCCCGCTACCGGTATTTTTGAAAGACCGGGCACTCCTTCTTCGACATTGCTCATCTCATTTTGTTTTAGGCCGCTTAAAATAACCGGCTCTCCCGATTGAGAGCGAACCTGCGTTGTAATAATTTTTTCGGAGGTAGGTGGCGGGTTACCGGTATTCATCGTAACATCTGCACCTCGTTTTGAGATGGAGGCAGTAATAGTTGTGGTAATTACCCCTTCCCCTGACACCCAGCCGTTAATAGTGAGCATCAAACCGGATGTTATCTCACGGGTAACACCCGTGTACTTAGGCTTACCGGTTTCGGGATCGATATTCGAATCGCGGTAACGGTAGGTACTCGTATTCTGAAATTTAATTTCCTGCCCCGAAAGCCCGTACAGCATGGTATCGGCAAATATCCGCGCCTCACTTGTTCCCATTGCAGTGCTTAACTTTGCTGCAAATTGATAGCCGAATACCGAAATTGCATCGAAATTCAACGACAGTAAACTGCCGAGGACGCCGCTTATCAAGGTTTGATCACCGGGTTTTAAGCCTCGCGCCGCAACGTTAAAATTCCATTTAAAATTATCCGTAGACTGATACTGCACAATAAGCAAATCATACCGCAGCTGTGCATGGGGACGGTCGATATAGGAGATGTCTTTTAAAAAAGAATCCCTGCGTTCTTCGCTGCCGACATAAAAAAAACTGTTGCCGTCTCCGGCATCGATAATATTGCTTGAACTTACCGAAGGAGGTAACTTTTTTAACAAGTCTTCCGTTCGTATGTATTTTAATTTTATCGGAATGCTCATTCGGCTATTGTCAATAGATTCCAGCCATTGGGATAATTCGTATCGGCTATCCGGCAGGATCAAGGCAAAAAAACCGCTTGAATCGGCAAGCGGTGTTATCTGTAAGTTTGGAAAGTGCGCCTGTAATAGCGGTGTAATTTCTTGTATATTCTTGTATTTAAGTTTAAAAAAACTCCATTGCTTACCTTCACGCTTGAGATTATTGATTATTTCGCTTTGCTGTACGGGAAAAATATAGTACATACGATTCTTTTCCGTATATTCAGCACCGGCTTGTTCAAGCACATAAGTTAAAGCTTCTTCAAACGGCTTACCGGAAAAATCAAGCCGCTCAATAATTTGCGTTCCGTTTACAAATGAAGAATATTCGCGGTTACCTTGCTTAAAAAGACTATTCAAAATTTCCTGCAGTACGCCTTTTTGAATGCGGACGGTAAAAAGCCCCCCTGTTTCTTTTATATCGAGCATATATGACGGTATCTGACTCATCTGTATAGCTTGTGCCGGATTTTTTTTAATTGAAAGATAGGCATCGTGTACGGATACGGTATAATCGGTATAAGGTTTCATGATTAAAGTGATTGCTTCTTGCGCGGTGCTTTCTTGAATATGAATGGATGTTGTAACATGCGGTAAAATATCGGCGGTAACGGTTGTTCCCGTTTCCCGCGCAAGGTATTCGATTAATGTACGTAATTCAACTTCCGAAGCGTCAAGCTTGATGCGCCCTTCTCCAAGCGGTTGGACAAGCACTCGTGTTACCGTCCAAACATGGGGCTTTTTTTCCACATACAAGTCATTCAGCGATATGAAGGTATCAAATGCTTGCTCGAAATCATTCCCGCTAAATTGAAATTGGGCGGTTCCGTCTACTGTTTTATTTACAACAATGGGGATATTGCTGTATACCGATAGGGCATAGACAATATCGGTAATTGGCTGCCGGATAAATTGAAAATTTAAAAGAGGCTCCGCTTCATTTTTATTCTCCGCCGCTGCAAGCGGAATATACAAACATAATAGCCAAAGCGATAACAATTTTTTTTTCATACGACCTTCTCCTAAAGGCTAAACATCACATGGGGATGTCTCAAAAGTTGGTTGCTTTTTCGCCATCCCCGACGAGTTTAAAATTAAGTCTTTGTACAATAATGACTTAATTTTAAACATCGCAGTTAAATCTAAGGAAACTGTCCAAAAACTGAAGTTTTTGGACAGCCCCATAAAACGGAAAACAACACTCCGCAATTAAATTTTTAAAATTTTTAGAGACACCATTCAAGTATTCAGGCCGCACAGCAGTACCGTTAATTCCACTACACAGGCGCCTATGGATAGAAACGGGATAAAGGGGAGCTCTTTCAGTTTATTCCTGCTGCAGATAAAAAAGAGCAGTGCTAAAATACAACCTATGCTCACCGCAGCATACCATTTTATAATCCCTAAAAAGGCGCCGATAAAACCGGAAAACCATATATCCGCAATACCGAGCCGTTTCCCGCTTATATGGTATGCAAGCGCAAACAGCAGCATACCTATGACGGCACCTCCGAAACTTTCCCATGCTGTGGCAGGCGCTTTTACACAAAGCGCAACGGCAATTGCCGCATATAAATATATGCGCTTTATTTCACCGTACACAATATCTTGATAAGAAAAATATACACAAATTAATACAAAGATACTATAGGAAAGCATACGATTATATCCAGCAAACAATCCATATCCTGTTCATCTATTATCAATATATTTGATTAATCAAGAAAAAAAAAGTAGATATCGTAAATCGAATGGCAAGAGGATACTGCTTCTATCGCTGTCCGTAAGCAACCTTCCTTATATATGTACGCATCCCCATACCGCCGTAACTGGTTATAGGGGAGAATATTCGTCGATTTTATTTTTTACTGTTCTCTATTTTACACCGCCACATAGGATAGTCTCTCCCTTTAAAATCATACTTTGGCATCTTTGGACTCGTTCGCTTATCATTCTTCATAAGCTCAAACCATACCGTATCTTTATCAAGAAAATGGACATTTACAATTCCTCGTATTGCCTCTTCTTTTTCATCGCTCACATTCCACATAGAACGTACCAATAGCTGATATCCGTCAGACGTATCAGTCAGGCTTTCGATGATGTAATATCCACCTTGATATATTATTTCCATTCTTCCATCATCATCAGGCTCAAACCAAAGACCATTATCTGCTATCTGTAGATAGATGCCGGTCGATGTCTCTGTTTTTCTGTACAGTTCTCCATCCTCCCAATCAACAGCCTCTAGTGCTACCCGTTTACCTTCATTCCATACACCCCATAAATCATAGTTATGGCTATACACATTTATTACGGTAAAAAATAGTATTACCGCTCCTACTGTCCATCGTTTCATTGGTATACCTCCTTCACGATGCTTTAAGTACCATAGTGCTTTCTTGCTATCGCACAATATCTTTATGCTTATTCTTTTTGCCGAATAACAACGTACCGTGTCTTATTGGGAAAGTTTTTTCTTCCCCCGTCAGAAATTCCGGTAATCGGATCATAGCGAAAATTTCCCACTCCATCACCTTCTTGCCAATGTCCCGCAGTATCCGGATTACTGATTGTTCCGACATGCCGTAAGCTGGCGATTGCTTCTTGTTTATCTTGTTCGTATGTAGGACTACCAGGAGATGAAATTCTTATTTCAAGATTTTCAGTGTCTACGCCGAGACGGGTGAGGGCATCCTTGATGACTGCGGGGCCATCCTTGACTAGGAAATTTGTTTCCATTGCAGGACGATCTCCAGAGGTTAAATCATGAATAGATCCTTCAATATCTTTTTCTGTTAAATTTTTTTCTGCATAGGTTTCTGCACATGCTTGCAATGCGCGCATATAACACGGTCCTTCTTTTGGCAAAGCAGGAATCGAACCATCATTTATGCGATTTTTAATTAAATCTTCCTTTTTCTTCCCATCACTCGCACTCAACCCCCACGGATCCACCCAGTTCACTGGATTATTGCCCACATACGCGAACCAATTCTCCCCATCCCGTATCGGGTCTTCGGTGATAAACCTCGCGTGTGCCGGAGAGTAGTCTCTAAACCCATAATCACTCAATCCCGTTACTGCATCATATGGTTTCCCCGTATACCCCGTCTCAAGCCCATACGGCGAATTTCCCTTGTATATGCCCCCAAACACATCGTATTCGATTCGTTTCAGCTCTTGCCCGCCTTGTCCGGTGATGAACTTGACGCTTCCGAGTATGTCCGAGCCGTAGTAGTATTGCCCGTGGTTGGTGTTGTAAAGGTTATTAACTGCAACTCGCTCTCCGTTTAGGTACAGGTAGGTGCGCACTCCTTTCGTTCGGTCGGGGAGGGCTTCACCGTTCTTATCGGTGCGTAGTTTTTGTCCTTCATCACGAATAAAGTAATACCGCGTGCCTCTCGTGTGGTCGCTGCCGTGTGGGTTATAGTTAGTAAGGTTTGCTTCGCCGGTTGCACTTGAGGTGATGCCCCGTGTACCGAGGAAGGTCTCCGCTTCCTTTACGACCTCAAAGGAGAGTCCATCGTAGATGGTTCGCATCCCGCTCTTTGTACGTTCCGCTGTATGGATACGCCTACCGAAGCTGTCATACCGGTAGTCGGTGATCACATGGGTGTTGTCGCGGTAGTTGATGATGTCGCTCATCTCCATGCGGTTAAAGCCTGAGTATTCGTAGTGTTTGAGGTAGTAGTCGCTCTGTTCTTCCCGCAGGAGGTTTCCTTCTTCGTCGTAGGTGTAGTGGACTGCTCCGCGTGTTAAAAGTCGGTTTTCTTTATCGTAGGTGTACTGTATCGTGCCGTAGGGTGTGGTTTTAGTTGCGATGTTGCCGTTTGCATCGTAGGTGTACCGTTCAGTCCACACGAGCTGGATACTGTTTACCATACTGCCGAGGTTACTTGTGCGTGCCCCCACTAAGCGGCTAAAGTTCGCACTGATCTTTGCAAGCTCTACCGGGTTCATAATCTCCCGGCGGTGAGAAGCGGCTCCTTCATCGATAAACAGCCGTGCTTCCTTTGCTTCTTTCCGGTGATACGCTTTCAGCTCTTCGCTTGCAGGGTACTGTACTTCTTTAATGCGGTACTGTTCGTCGTAGACATAGCGGGTGAGCTTTCCCTGCTCATCGGCGGTAAAGATACGCCTGCCTTCCCCGTCGTACCCGTAACACTCCGCTCTGATAATTGCCCAGTTGCTATCTGTTTCTACGATGCCTAACAGCCGACCTGCTTCATCGTAGGTGTAGTCTTGTTTGTTGCCGTTACCTAAGATACGCTTTATCTCGCGGTCATTCTCATCGTAGAAAGCACGTACCTTAAAGTACTGCTTACGATCGGTTACTTCCATTACCCGGCCTCGTCCGTCTACTTCGTAGACGACATACCGATCATTTGCTTTTGCAAATCTGAGGGCATCTACGGCGTCGCTTCCGCCACGGATGGCGGTGGTTCTTAGCAGCAGCGACGTTTTTGCGGTAGCAGAAACTCGCCATCAACAAATGTACACGGATGTATATTTGTTGATGAGGTATCTGCTCCTCATATGTGCAAAAGCCCCCTCTTCAAGAGTTATTTTTTCTGTATAGTTTGCTTTTTATGGCGGACTGCTGCATTTTGTTAACCATTTACAGTTCCAGTAAGGTTTTCACTACCGCCATGGACGACGGTGGTTCCAAGCAGAAGCACGTTTTGCTGTTTGCAAAACGTGTTGTCAAACCTGTACACGGATGTACAGGTTTGACGTGACCGCGCTTTTCGCTTGTATCTTTTTGCCGCTGCTGCTCTGCTCTGGCGGTGTTTTTCCGCTTCCACTCCAAAAACCGCAGATGTTTTTTGATCGTCCACGGACGGAAATATTCAAAAATGTACTTCCGTGTACATTTTTGAATTACGAGTTTTTCAGTGGAAAAACTCGCTTCTGCTTAACTCCCCTGACATCCTGTCAGTATGAGTTTGACATTTGGTCAAACTCGTTATCAAGCGTTGTACAAGGACGTACAACGCTTGATAGAGGATACCGCTTCAAGCGCTGTCCGTAAGCAAGCCTTCCCTATATATGTAGGCATCCCCCATACCGCCGTAACTGGTTATGGGGGAAAAGTAATATATTTTTACATCGATAAAAATAATTATCACTTTCTATTTTTTTACATCACATTTTACATATGTATTATTTTCTCCAAATGTTAAAAATGCTATATCAAATTCACGTTTAAAAGCTTCGGTCATTTGCCCTTCTTCAAAATATATAGAGAAGTCTTTCATCATATTCACATATAATTCTCCAATTGCATTCTTATCTTTAAATGACCGCAGTTTAAGAATATACCGCTGCGGATTTTCCTTTACAATCGATAACAATTCCCATCCCCCCCCTTCTATGGGATAAAAAATCGGCGGATTTGCATACTGATTAATCATTACCGAATGTGTGAGGTATAAATAAGTGATTTTACCAACTTCTACTTCTGTAGCATCGATTTCCTCTGCCTCCCCTGTTTTCCAATACTTGTAAGATTCTTTTGATGCCCATGGGCCGTTAAGATCAACATCAGCACTGTAAACATAAAGAAATGGTACTGTAATCAGCCATACTGTCATTAATAATTTCATTTTCATACATTAATCTCCTTCTAAATTAATAGTAATATCTTGAAGTTCACTTGCCTTACCGGTAAAACTATTGGCAGGATTACTATATTGGTATGGTTCATAGAGAAGGTCTCCTAAAGATGTTCCTAATTGAAAATGACCTTTACTTTGAATAAATCGAATTGTATAATCGGCCGTACCAGTTGACTTGCCGCGTGTGCCAATTGTTACTTTTGCGTTTGGATAGCCGAGCATTTTAGTAGCATCTTCTAGTACTTTCTTAGGTTCATTGACATAATAAAACTCTTTATTGTTCTTACCAATTACGCCTGCTTGATGTAAGCGTTCTCCTGAAGCTTTTATTTGTTCTAATGAAAGATTTTTTCCAACTTTTTCTTCTGCTGCAGCTTGTAATGATCTAAAAAAACATGGACCATTTGGTTTTTCGGGTCTCAATTCATTTTGCGATATACGATGGTTATGTGCATCATGAAAACCATTAATCACTTGTTCCGACGCTCTTCCCTGCAAATATCGTTCTGTTTCATCCATGTTTTTGGGGAACCCATCAGTACCTATTTTCTTCTTCCCATCACTCGCACTCAATCCCCACGGATCAACCCAGTTCACAGGATTATTCCCGACATACGCAAACCAGTTCTCTCCATCTCTGATTGGGTCTTCGGTCATAAACCTCGCATACGCAGGGGAGTAATCGCGGAAGCCGTAATCACTCAAACCTGTTACCGCGTCATACGGTTTACCGGTGTAGCCGGTTTCCAGCCCGTAAGGCGAATTACCCTTGTATATTCCCCCAAATACATCATACTCAATACGGTTCAGCTCTTGCCCTGCTTGTCCGGTTACAAACTTGACACTGCCTAAGATATCCGAGCCGTAGTAGTACTGCCCGTGGTTGGTATTATACAGGTTATTAACCGCAACTCTTTGTCCATTGAGGTATAGGTATGTACGTACCCCCTTTGTGCGGTCGGGTAAGGCAGCACCATTCTTATTCGTTCGCAGCTCATGTTCCCTCTCGGAGATATAGTAGTAGCGGGTGCCCCTTGTATGATCACTCCCGTGCGGGTTGTAGTTAGTAAGATTTGCTTCGCTGGTTGCGCTTGAGGTGATTCCTCGTGTACCGAGGAAGGTCTCCGCTTCCTTTACTACTTCAAAGGAGAGTCCATCATAGATAGTGCGCATACCGCTCTTGGTGCGTTCCGCTGTGTGGATACGCCTACCGAAGCTGTCATAGCGGTAGTCGGTGATGACATGGGTGTTGTCTTGGTAATTGATGATATCGCTTGTCTCTATCCGGTTAAAGCCGGCATACTCGTAGCGTTTGAGGTAGTAGTCGCTTTGCTCTTCCCGCAAGAGGTTTCCTTCTTCGTCGTAGGTGTAGTGGACTGCACCTCGTGTTAAAAGCCGGTTCTCTTTGTCGTAGCTGTAGTGTATCGTCCCGTAGGGAGTGGTCTTTGTGGCGATGTTTCCGTTGGTATCGTAGGTGTACTGTTCAGTCCACACCAGCTGGATACTGCCTACCATACTGCCAAGGTTACTGGTGCGAGCGCCGACGAGACGGCTAAAATTTGCGCTGATTTGTGCAAGCTCTACCGGGTTCATAATTTCTCTGTGATAGGAGGCAGACCCTTCATCGATAAACAGCCGCGCTTCCTTCGCTTCTTCCCGGTGGTATGCTCTTAATTCCTCGCTTGCAGGGTACTGTACTTCCTTTATGCGGTACTGTTCGTCGTACACATAGCGGGTAAGGTTTCCCTTCTCATCGGCGGTAAAGATACGCCTGCCTTCACCGTCATATCCGTAGCATTCTGCGCGGATAATCGCCCAGTTGCTATCTGTTTCTACGATGCCTAACAGCCGACCTGCTTCATCGTAGGTGTAGTCTTGTTTGTTGCCGTTACCTAAGATACGCTTTATCTCGCGGTCATTCTCATCGTAGAAAGCACGTACCTTAAAGTACTGCTTACGATCGGTTACTTCCATTACCCGGCCTCGTCCGTCTATTTCATACACAACGTACCGATCATTTGTTTGCATCTCGGTGCGGTAGCCGGCTTTGTTATAGCGGTAGAGTATCTTGGTATCACCTGCATCATCTGCTTGTTCAATAAGCTGTCCTGCTTCATCATAGCGATACGTTACTTCCGATATACGCTTCCCTTCGCTGTCGATGCCTTTCTCATAAATGACCGCGCCTGAGATGTCTTTGGTAATTTCATATCTGCTGCCGTCTCGATATGTTGTTATTTCCGATCCCTTCCTGCGGGTAACCGAGCGCACTTGTCCGTTCCGCTGCGTGGCTTCGGTAAGCTCGTCCTCTGCTGAATAGCGATACTGCCGTTTATTACCCAGCCGGTCTCGCTCTGTTGTAAGGAGTCCGTAGCTATCTTTTTCAAAGAGGTACTCGCTGCCTGTTCCGTCGGTGTACGTTACCGTTTTTCCGTAACTGCCGTAGCGGTACTGCGCTTGCACTGCGCCGGCGCTCTGTACTTCGGTGAGCCGACCGAGTGCGTCATACCGATACGTTTTTTCAGGTACGCCTTGCTTTTTCTCCCTTATAAGGCGTCCTGCTTTATCGTAGCTGCGGGTAAGGAGGATTTCATTACCCCGTTCAGCCCGTTCTAAAAGCCCTATCGCATTATAGGTGTAGACGACCGGAATCTCCGTTCCATGCCGTTCACTGGCTACAAGAGAGAGTTCATTGTACGTGTAACCGGCAAGAAGTCCGATATCGTCCCGTACCTCACTGATGCGCCCTGCGCCGTCATAGCGGTACCGCTCAGCCCAGCCTTCTCCGTTGGTTTTAAGAACAGGCTTGCCCCAGCCGTCAAGGGTATAGGTGGTTATATACGCTCCCCGCTCTTCCGTTACCGTCCGTCCGGCATACCGGTATCGTGTACGGTAGGTGTGTCCGTTCGCTTCCGTGTAGGCGGTCTGTTCTATAACCCTGCCGGCTCCGTCATAGGCGTAGGTAATGCTTCCTTCATCGGTGCCGATGCTTCTTAACAGCCCTCGCTCTGTGTAGCTGTAGCGGGTTTGCTTTCCGTCCCGGTCGGTTTCTGTCAGGACTAAGCCGTTCGGGCTATAGCTTCTTTTGACTGCCGTATCACCGTCTTTCCCGAAGGAGGTTGCAAGTCCTGCTTCATAGCCGTAGCGGTACGCGCCTCCATAGCTTCCCTGTGCACTAAGTACTGCTCCTCCGGCACTATACTGTCTTTTAAACGTTTCTCCTGCTGCATTGACCTGCTCGGTAAGCCGGCTCCACGCATCATAGCGGTAGACATGCTTGTTCCCTAATCCATCCGTAAAGACTTGTACTTTATCCGCTCCCTGTAGGCTGTATGCGGCAGCCGTCTCATACTCATCAGCGCTTCCGGCTTTACGCTGGATAATCTTCGCTATCCGGCCTGCGCTATCGTACTCGTACCGCTTCTCCCAGGCACCACGCTTCTCTCTTACCACCTTTCCGTCGGCTCGGTACTCATAAGCGGTAATCGCTCCTGCGCTATCCCGCACTTCCTTTACTAAGTGCCGCAGGTCGTAGGTTAATCGGGTAATGCGGCTTTCATTCCGTTCACTGTCTTTCTCTTCTACCGCAATCAAGTCTTTCCGGTTATTATACCAGTAGCTTTTCTCCAGTCCTAACGGAGTCGTCTCTTTTACCGTCTTTGCTCCGTACTCGTAAGTCCATACTTGACCTGCAGCGTCTTCATAGCGAACAATGCGACCTATCGTATCATGCACATAGTGTTCAACCAGTTCCGTGCCGTTTTCTGTAATACTCATCGAAGCGACAAAATCGTTTGCATCATAGCTATACCGCTGCTGTCCTAAATCCGCTTCTTTACTTGCAGTCAGCCGTCCGCTACCGTCATACACCCCTTCCCAAATACGGACGCCGTTTCTCCTTACTTCTATACATCGTCCGGCACTGTCGTATACCCACTCTGCCGTTACTCCGTCCCGATCTTGTGCATACGTCTTTTGATCCCGCTCATTGTACCGGAACGTTTCTCTACTGCCGTCGGCATACTGGATACTTATACAGTTGCCCCGTCCGTCGTAGGTGTAGCTTGTAGCAAGTCCGTTCTCTATTGCGCGGGTCTTGTTGCCTTTATCATCATACTCATAAACAATAACACTGCCGTCTGCTTTCTCTTCCTTCACCGTCCGGTGTTTGTCATCATACCGGATACTTTCTACAATTCCGCTGTGGTTTCGGTGTACCGTATACTTCTCATCCCGGTGATATTCAAAGCTTTCCCGGTTCCCTTCTTCATCTTCCGTCGCTGTTACGTACACATTCCCTTCCGCATCGCTTTCTCCGTATACAATCGTGATCGCGCTGCCGTCCGGTTTTATAATCTTCTCTAATAAGCCGCTTGCGCTGTACGCATACCGTACCTCATCGCCGGCCTCATCCGTTACACTGAGTAAGCTGCCATTCTCATACCCGTATTTTACCGTCTGTCCTGCTCGGTTGCTTATTGAACTAAGAAGTCCCTCTTCTGTGTACTTGAGCCGGTACTCTTGATGATGCGGCATCTCTATCCGTACCGCCTGCTGCTTTTCATTGCGGATAAACGTCATACTTTCATACGGACTGTACGCTATCTTTTCCAGTAAGCCCCACTTGTTAAAGTACTTCTTTACTCCGCCTTTTTCATACAGGATAAACCCGGCTTCGCTTTCCGCTCCATTCCCGTCACGGCTTTCTATCCTGCTATACTGCTGCTTCCCTTTATCTATCGGTGTCCACACTCCCTTCCCGCTCGGCTCATAGATATTCGGAAACCCTTCAACATCAACCAATACAAGTTTCTCATTCCCGCAGCCCCAGTAATACTCAGGTGTGTCGCTATTGACACTGTACTGATTTAAGGCATTTAATAGCTGATACCGTTCGTGAATGTGTACCGCTTTGTTATAGATTAAACGGATAGCATCCAGCTGTCCTCTGATCTTACTAAGATACCCCTCGTCGATCGATACTCCCCATCGGGCTGCATAGCTTTTTTCAATATTTTCTGCTTCGTTATAAAGCTGTTCCGCTTTTCGCTTGTTTTCATCTGCCGCTTTATAGAATTCAGCGGCCTTACTGTCAACGTTACGGATGATCCGCTCATCGAGGTTACTTACCCACCATTTACCAACTCTTCCGCGCCCTTTCTTCCCGCTCGTGTAACTGCGCTTGATAATACCAAGCTCTGCTTCTTCCAATAGGTATGTCCCGCTCGTAACACGTACCGGATCTCCTGCCTGCGCACTATTACTTTGTGTCTGCTGTTGTTTATTTATTGCTGTCGTCTGCTCATTCGCCGTAGTATTCTTTTGTTCTTCATGCTGTTGCTCCACTGTTTCTACTGTCATTTGTGTTTGCGTACAATTTTTACTCGCGTTATTGCTGTCCTGTGCCGCCTGACTATGTTCTTGTTCTGCCTTCTCCCTCTCTTGCTTGCTCGTTTCCGCCTCGGTATTCAATCCCCTTAATCGTGCTTCCGTCTCTTGTAGATCTTTTTCCGCTTTTGCAAGTATTTCTTTTGCTTTCTGCTTCTCTTGTTCCGACCCTCCGCTATTATCAAGCTTTTCTCTTGCATCCTTTACCGCTTGCTTGCCTGATTCCACGGCTTTCTCTGCCGCGTCCACTTTCTCCTTGCATTCCTTTTCTCTTTCTCGCTTCTCTTTTACCGCTTTTTCGGCTGCTTGTTCTTTATCCGCCGCTTCCTTTGCCGCTCTTTGTGCTTGATCAACTTTTTCCTTTAACTCTCGTTTTTCTTTTGCATACGCTTCTCTCCCGCTTTTCCCCTTATTGTCATCTCCTTTCGATTTGTCATTATCTCTAGTCTTCCCCCCTCTATCGCTTTTATTATTCGAGCCTTTCGGCTCGCGGCTTGCGCTACTCGCTAATAGGTATTCTTCCCCTCTCTTCCCTTCTGCTATGAGGTTCATCGTAGCTGCACTTATCATTATTACCGCCGCCACGATACGCTTGAACCATAGCCTCTTCTTCTTTCCCGTTTCTATCATCCTCTTTGCTCCTTATGTCCTGACCCTTCTTACTTCCTACCGATACTCGTAATAGATCTTATCAAGCACACTCTTATTCTTTCCCGCCTGTACTGCCCACCATTCACTCTTCTTTACAAATGTACACTGTTCCGCTTCCCCGCTGCCTCTGATATACCCATTCTCATGTGCTCCTTCTTCCGCTTGGGCTGTCGCTTTCTGTACTAAGTATATCCCAAGATGCCCCGCTTCTCCTATTCCTTCAATCCATCCGCTCGTCGCTGCTGCTTGAACCGCTTGTACAACGCTATCCGCCGCTTCCCGTATCCGCTGTTGCTTGCCAGTATCGGCCGTCAGCTCGCCGGCTTTCGCTTTGAATTTCTCCGCACTGTCTTTCATATCAACATATACGTCGCTCGGGTACTGGCTATTTCGGTACTCTCGGACGTGTCTTGTCATTATTTCCTTCACTTTCTCCGCTACCGGTTTATTTACTATCGCTTCGCTAACTTCCTTACTCATCCTTTCATACGCTTCATATACAGCTTCCAGCTTGTTAAGCTGACATACCGTTATCTCCGCTCCGCTTATTCCCCTGTATCTTTCCTTATATGCTGCTATCACTGCTCGGCAAAATCCTTCACCATCTTTCCCGCTCGCAAAAAACTGTTCAAATACTTTCCCGTATGCCCATCCGTCCGCAGAACCGGATCCGCTCGATCCGATCCCGTATTGTCCCGCTCCTTTCACCTCATACATCACTTCCATATTCCCCGCAAAACCTGTGTCAAAACCGATGATGCTTAATCCCTTATCTTTTACCGCTTGCCCAAGCCTGCTTATCTTCATTACACTCCCGCCGCTTGTCTCATCTTTTCCCATCCCTTTCCAGCCGGATCCGTGCCCCCACACAATAAGTCCGTACTGCTCTGCTTGGTATGCGTCTTTCGCATAGTCGAGTATTCCGCTTAAAATATATACGCCGCTCATGTCCAGTTCGCTGTCTATTCCTTTACTTAAACCTAAGATGGCACAATCGAGCCGCTCGGAAATTATCGTACTGTTTACGCCCGCTTTATCATACCTTATTTCATACAACCGCGTTCCGCTCCAATTGCCGTCGCTGGCATCATAACCGGGATGGCGGTCTATCAGCGCCAATACGCTTACGTCTTGTCCTCTCCAATCAACTCCTTCCACTTCATTAAGAGCCCTCATCGCCTCTCCTTCAAGCTCATTGTCTCCTGCCATGTATATCACATACGTCCACTTCCGCTTGATAAATTCTGCACTTACGCTTTTATGTGTATTGACAATTACTTCTATTTCTTTTTCATATTTTTGCGCTTCGCTTACTCCGTTCCACTGCTTAAACATCCAGCCACGGGCGGCTTCCGCTTTTAACATAAGCCGCTCATTATGCGCATACTGCGCTTTAGTACTGCTTCGTATCACATTTCCGTTGCCGCTTTGGGTAACCGTTACCGTGTAAATATCGGGTACTGCTTTGAACCGTGCATATATTTGATAATTTTTATCAAATGTAAGATAAAGTTTATCACTCGTTCCTGTGGCATCTCCTTCCCATTGCACAAATTCGTAACCGGCATCAGCCTGTGCGGTTAATGTGCACTGCTCTCCGGGAGAGAATACGATTTTATTCGCACTATTAACGATCTTTCCGCCGGTTCCTGCATTCGCTGTAAGCGTATATTCGGTTAATTTTTTAAACCGTGCATATATTTGATAATTTTTATCAAATGTAAGATAAAGTTTATCACTCGTTCCTGTGGCATCTCCTTCCCATTGCACAAATTCGTAACCGGCATCGGCCTGTGCGGTTAATGTGCACTGCTCTCCGGGAGAGAATACGATTTTATTCGCACTATTAACGATCTTTCCGCCGGTTCCTGCATTCGCTGTAAGCGTATATTCGGTTAATTTTTTAAACCGTGCATATATTTGATAGTTTTTATCAAAGGTAAGATACAACTTATCACTTGTGCTGCTGACATCGCCTTCCCATTGTACAAACTCGTAACCGGCTTCGGCTTGCGCGGTCAATATGCACTGTTCTTTCTCTAAAAATTCGTTCTTATCTCCGGCACTGCTGACTATTGTTCCTCCCGTTCCGGCACTGGTTATAAGCCGGTATTTCGGAATTGCCGTAAAATACGCTAAAATCGTCATTGAACCGTTCACCGTAACCGTACAGGGATTCTCTTGTGTATTGATACTTCCTTTCCATTCCTTAAACCGGTGTTCCTCATCAGCCTGCGCACTTATGATTACAACCTCACCTTTTTTATAGCTTTCTTTTGCAGGGCTGACTTTCACTTCACCGCCTGCGGTTTTTTCTATCGTGATCATATACTGTACGGGCTTTCTTTCTACGATAGCTTCAAGCGGCGCGTTACAGCCGCTTAGTACAATGCTAAGTACAAATACAACAACACTGCTCACTAATATACTACGATATCTTATACACACCTGCTTTATCCTCCCAAACGCTCCCGTCACTAAATGTCAATTTTCTTATAAAAAAATGATCTATCAAATACGGCTTATCCGGTACTCGATATAAATACCGATCGAGCGGTATAATTAATTCTTTTTGCTCTCCGCTACCGATTGTTTCGTTACATACGGCTTTTATAAGATTACTGCCGATAAACGGATTGTTTTTAGTTTCTGCATCATATATCATGCAGCTGATTTCTATCCCTTGTATTTCTTTTGCACCCGTATTGTAAAACGTAAACACGATTCCGGCCACATCGTAGTAATCTTCGTTACCGCCTATAACGCATTCCGGTTTCGAGACAGTAAACGGTACTTGTTGTGCCGTAAACATTGTACAGGCTGTAAATAAAAAATACAGCGGTAAAGAGTATAACCGTTTCATTGCTTGTCCTTCAATTGAGCATCCAATCGTATTTTCTGTAATTCATCATAAAATGTATCTAACCATTCACTTCGGTATCCGTTTGTTTTTATCTGTTCTATTTTCCTCATTGCTTGTTCGATATTATAGTACCGGTATGCAAGAACTGCCTCATATATCATAACATCGATATCTTCGCTATTCATTGCCGAAGCTCTTTTTAAAAAGACTTCCGCTTCTTGCAGATTATTTTCTTCAAGCGCTTTATCGGTAAGGTTTATTAACTGCAAAAACGACGGTATTCTCAAATAGATCACTTGGTCTTGACTGTAAATGATAACCTTTCCTTCATACGGTTCATAACGATTGTTTTCTCCGGTAAGCAGATATTCTCCTAGCTTCACTTTCTCAAATGTAAACCGTCCTGTTATATCCGTTACCACTTCCAGATCATTATTCAATTTTAGATGATATCCTGCAACCGGCCGGTTGTCAAAATCATACACCATTCCGTTAATATTTACTCCGTATAGCACTGATGTTGTTTTGCATCCCGTTCCTATCAATATAAGCACGTATAAAATAAGAGCCTGCCGTACTATACCAAAATGTTTTTTCATCCTCATCGCCCTTTTCATAATAAATAATAGTATAAAATCCGTTTTTCGCTTTTGTCAATCATATATTAGGAATTAGTCTCAATACTTATTATTTTCCCTTCAGGTGTTCGGTAGTAGATTTTTATCTTCCCATTAGTCTGAATTTTCCCGATTTCAATGCTTCCCTCAGGAATAGCCGTATTTTCCTTTGCCGGTGTTTTTACCTGCCGAGTAAGCTCTTTTTCAGTTTCTTTTTCCGTATAACCGAAAGCTCGGGCAATAACCGGTGATGAGTATTCTGACGTATATGCCGCTGTTTCTTCCATTTTGCTACCGCTTTTTTCGATCTGCTGAAATTCCGTATGTACGGAAAGTATTTTTCCGTCTACTGCAGCGACTTCCAATAGATTTATACCAAAGGAATATCGTCCGCTTATAAGTTCAATATCGTGCATAAATGCGTCTATTGTCTCTATTTTTATCAGCGCAGAAAGTGCTATGCTTAATCCGTTCATCGTAATCTGCATATTTCGTTCATGCTTTACTACCGCATCGGTTTTCATAATGCCTGCTTTTAAAGTATCTGTAAAACCTGCTACCACAGCAGGATCAGCTGTCTGTGTAAATACTGCCTCCGGAATATCAGGTTCTGTTTGAATGGTTACAACTGTTTCCTTATCTTTCTGTGTAATTTCTTTGATAGCACAACCGGTGCGGTGCGGTATAGTTTGAAATACCGTAATGCTGTTTTCAAGGCTGTTACTCCGGAGCGTACACAGTACCCCGTCCGCACTGGCGTAACGGTAGCGTTCAAGCACCGCTTGCATAGATGGTGTATGCTTCGCAATAACTTCCAAAAAGCGGATCGGCGTTACGGTGGGTATTTTTTCAGCGCTGATTTCACTACTGGCTGCCTGCTGCTCCGGCTGTATTGGCTCTTGCTGCGGATGATATGCGGTAGCCCAAAGCATATATGCAATAAGTGCGGCAGTTAGAATAACACCGATACCGATTACAGCGGTTTTATATAGGTTCCACGTGCGGGCAAATACGACGCTTCTGCGTCCTGCCCGGGAAACCGGTTCTTCTCGCTCCTGCGGATTTTCTCCCTGCTCTCCGGATATTCTCATCGCTTCGCCAGATATGGTTACGCAGCTTGTTTCATCTTCCCGAATATCAGCTTGATGCTCATTCTTTCCGTATTCTTCCGTCCCGGTTTCTTCCGAAATAATCAGTTGTTGTTGCGCATCAAACCATATCCGTTCTTGACCGCACAGATGCGCCTCTTTTGTAAAAAAATCTTTTTCGAAAATAGCGAGTGTGGTAGCTGTAACGAATGATGTATGAGGGTACAGTATCCGGTATTCGTTCAGTGTTTCCTTCTGCATTACCGTTACAACCGCCCATTCGCGTTCTTTATATTTGAGTTTTTTAATATCCACAGCCGTATCTGCGCCATATATGGGATGAATGAGCAGAAGTTGTTCATGGATATAGGTGTGCAATTTTGATTTTGCGCTTATGTTGGTAATATCGATGCAATACACATCGTGATCTTTTCGCGGAATTCGCAGAGCTTTCATCTATTCACTCTCCGTTAAAATACTAATCGGCTTTCCGTTAAATACAATATCGGCTTGATACACACGAACGTTTCCTTTTTCGTATCTAAGACTGGTTTTCACCTTTTCCAAACCGGATACGGCACCCACGGCATATTGCCATCCATGTAAATCCACCGGCTTATGTTTACATGCTTTCCTAAAGGATTGTTCGATAAAGATGAGATTTTTTTGTTCATATTCCGCTGTTTTAACAGTATGTATTGTTTTTAAAAGCGGTGTTCCGATTTGCCCCGCAGCGGTAAAAAAGAAGAACAGAATTGCTAAAGCTGCAAGCGTTTCAGTATAGGTCATATTTATTCCGTATCCGTGTATTTTCCGTCTCAATCACTTCGACAATTTGATCGGTGGAATGCTGTGCTTTCTTTTTTACATACAAAAACTGCGGGGCAAGCGAAAAAAACAATGCCGCTACAAAAAATATCAACGCCACTGCCGAAAGAAGTACAAAACCTTTATCTTTTCCATGAAATGATGTCTGCATCGTTTCCTTCTCCACCTTCTTTCCCGTCAGCCCCATACGATATAATTGTATACGGCAAATTATTATCTCCCGGAACCTTATATACGTATTGATTATTCCAAGGATCGGATGGTATTTCTCTATCCAAATACGGACCGTTCCAATTTGCCGGTATCGGAGCCAATATCGGTTTTTCCCACAGGGCTTGCAATCCCTGTCCGCCTGATGGATATGCTCCGCAATCAAGATAGTACGCTTGCAGTGCAATCTTAAAAATTTCTATTTGATTTTTACATGCCGTAGTTTTTGCCTTTCCCACGAACTTAAATGCGGAAAAGCCGACCGTTGCGCTCAATATCAAAATAATCGCAATGACTACCAGTGTTTCAGGCAGTGTAAATCCTTTATCTTTCTTAACTGTCATATAATCCTCCGTATATCTATGTATAGGAAATCTTTCAAAACTTCAATCCTTAAAGACTTCCGAACAGTTCCGATCCGGCAATCCCCTCCGCTGTCAGTTGAGCCGCCTCGTTGCCGTCGATCCATTCTATTTCGATACCGTTCTTTGCCATGCGCCGGAACCATGTTTCCTGCCGTTTTGCAAATTGGCCGATTGCTCGGTAGAGTTGTTCGATGTAGGCTTCTTTTGTTTCTATTTTACCTTGCAGATACTGTGCGGTAAAGCGGTACTCCAGTCCGAGGCTTTCGAGCCGCTCCCATGAATACCCTTGCGCGTGGAGCCGTTCGGTTTCTTCTATCATACCGGCATCGATGCGGGCAATGAGGCGGCGGCGGATCCGGTCGCGTAGAACGCTGCGCTCAAACGAGATTCCGTAGATTTTCGGCCGGATGAGCGGCGCCGTATGCAGATGTTCGACGGCAGATTCGGGATGCTCTTGCCGGTAACGGGCAATTTCGATGGCGCGGACAAGGCGGTCGGGCTGTTCAAGGTCGGTTTTGTTGTGGATATCCGGTTTGAGCGCGATGAGCATGGCTTGCAGCTCTTGCAGTGTTTTTGCTGCCAGCGCTTCTCGCAATGCGGGATTTTCGGGCACGGGGATAAGCTCATAGCCGCGGAGAATCGCATCGAGGTATAGCCCTGTACCGCCTGCGATAATGGGCAGCACTCCTTTTTCCGTCAGCTGCGGAAAGATGCGGTATACTTCCTGCTGAAAGTGAAAGACCGTAAATTCGCGGTTTAAATCGCAGACATCGATAAGGTGATGGGGGATGCTGCCGTATTCGTGCAAATCCTTTCCCGTGCCCAAATCGAGCCCGCGGTATACCTGCCGTGAATCTGCAGAGATGATTTCACCGTGCTTCGCGTGCGCAAGTTTGACGGCAAACGCCGTTTTTCCCGTTGCCGTCGCACCGAGCACAACGGCGCTGTTATAGCGCGGCATTATCCGTTACCTTATTCATTTCCGCGCGGGGCGGATGAGTTTTGAAGTTCCATGCGTTTTGCTTCTTCCCAAAATCCGTCCATCTCGGTCAAGGTGTCGTGGGAACAGGGGATGCCGGCTTCCTCCATACGCTTTTCTACAAAGCGGAAGCGGCGTTCAAATTTTGCATTGGTACGGCTCAGCGCAATCGCGGGATCGATATGCAAGTGCCGCGCGGTGTTAACCAAGCTGAAAAGCAGGTCGCCGAATTCCGCTTCGTCCTCTTCGTGCGTGCCGTGTGCAAGCGCCTCCGTAAATTCGGCAAGTTCTTCTTCTGTTTTTTTCTGCGGACCGTCTGCGTTATCCCAGTCAAAGCCTTTTTTTGCAGCCCGTTTTTGGAGCTTGTACGCGCGGGTGAGCGGCGGAAAGGTTTTGGGGATGGAATCCAGCGCGGAGGCGCTCGCCCTGCCTTCTACGGTATCCTTGATAGTGTCCCACTGGGCAAGCACTTTTTCCGCCGTAACCGGTTTTTTTGCATCGCCGGCATCGGGGAAGCCGGCCGTTTGCCCGAACACATGGGGGTGGCGTCTAATCAGTTTTTCATTGAGCGAGCGTATCATCTCGGCTACGGAAAAAGCCTGTTCCTGTTCAAACATATAGGCAATCATCACGATGTTTAACAGCACATCGCCGAGTTCTTCCGCCGCATGGACGGCCTCCGCGCTGTTCGAGGAGGCTTCTTCCAACGCCTCGATTGTTTCGTACGTTTCTTCAAGAAGCGTTGCCCTCAGCGTCATCGGGGTTTGTTCGATATCCCACGGACAGCCTCCCGGCGCCCGCAGCCGTTTAATGGTAGTAAAAAGCGCTGCAAATGCTTCCGCAGCCGCGGCTGTTTCCGGTTGCGCCGCTATCGCCGCAGTATGAGCGGCCGTTTTTTTTTCATTTTTATCGGTATTGCCGTATAGTGTCATAGGATCTCCTTTCAGTTTGTCGGAAGCTGTTCTTTCAGCAGGTTTTCAAGCATCGGTTCAATGCGAAAGCTTTCTTTGATGCGGCGGTATTGCCGAAGTGCGGCCGCTTTCAGCCGTTCCGTTTTTTCGGGGCTTTGCGTTTTTTTTACCGCATGGATCAAGATATTTTTAGGGGTATGTTCCGTTTCGATAAACTCCATAATCTGCACGGTGTAGCCGCACGCTTGTAAAAGAAGCGCGCGTACGGTGTCGGTTAAAAGCGTGGCAAACCGCTCGGTGATAATACCGTGTTCCATGAAGGGAAACAGTAGGTGCTCTTCCGTACGGAACGCTTCTTTTCGGGTTTTAAGCTGGGCATACAGTTCATGCTGGCAGCATGGAACGGCAAAGATAATCGGCACCTGAGCGCGGACTGCCTGCGCAAGCGCTAAATCCGTCGCCGTATCGCAGGCATGGAGACATACCATCATGCCCGTACCGTTAGGCAGCGGGTGGTCGCCGATATTGCCCTCCGCAAAGTTCAACTCCGCGTAGCCGCACCGTTCCGCCAATGCGGAGCAGTGCTCGATAACCTCGGTTTTTAAGTCCAACCCGTGAATCCGTACCGGCAGTTTCTGCCGTTCATGCAGATAATAATAGAGCGCAAAGCTCAAATACGCCTTGCCGCATCCGAAGTCGGTGATGGAAAAAGGTTTGCCGGAACGGTCAACGGTCTCCCGTATAAACGGTTCAACCCCGGCGATAAATTCGAGGAATTTATTGATCTGCCGAAACTTATGGTATTTTTGCTTTAAGACGACACCTTCGGCATTCATCACCCCCTGCTCGAGTAAAAACGCAAACGGCGTTCCTTCGGGAATAAGGTAGTTCTTTATTTTGTCGTGCGTGCCGCTCTTGTCCGTCAGCGGAGCAGAGGAGGGTACCCGCTTGGTAAGGGCGATAGTTCCCTTGTTATTCTGCAAAAAGAAGAGCTGTTCCTGCCTGCCTCGGCATTCCGCCGCCTTAAAACGGGTAAAGTATTCCGCTATTGTGCCGGATAAGGCTTCGGGTTCGACGTTTTTCTGAAAGGCTTGCTTGTTTTTGACGGTTTCCAGCTGGTAAGCGGCTTTTCCTTTTACCGTGATGAGCCTGAGCCGCGCCTTTGTTTCGGCAGTTTCTTTACACGGGCGGGAAAACGAAAGCTGTATAATAGAAGTTTTCAGGCATTCTTGCGCTGCCTGATCGGGTGTGTATACGGTACTCATAGATAGTGAGCTATTGTATCAAAAAGCCCTGCGCGAAACAATGCAGCTGTTTTGCGCAGGGCTTTTTAATAGATGCTGAGTCCTAACTCGTTTGCAATCAGCTCAAGCATACGGGTGCCGACATAGGAATTGCCGTGAGCATCCAGCCCGGGACAATACACTCCGATGCCGTATCCTGCCCGCGATGCAGTAACGATTCCTCCTCCAACCCCGCTTTTTGCCGGCATGCCTATTCTAACGGCAAATTCACCCGAATAATCATAGGTACCGCAGGTTGCCATAATAGTTCTGATAATCCGCGCATGTTCCGCACTGCAGCGCTGTTTACCGGCGGTATCTTTACCGTCCCGCGATAAAATAAAGCTGAGCTGTGCTAAATCCGTTACATTGGCCAAAATAGAGCAGCTTTTAAAATAAACGTTCAATAAGTCTTCCACATTGATATCAGGAGAAATGATTTTGCCGTTCAGCAGCATATACGTCAGTGCTCTGTTGGCAAAAGCGCAAGAACTTTCGGAGTTAAAAATACTCCTACTGTAGTCTATTTTATCGTTTCCGATAATTTCATGGGTTCGCTTTAGGATCATTTCAAAGGTGTTATTACCGTATTTTTCGAATAATAACGATGTCCCTACGATCGCGCCGGCATTAATAAAAGGATTGACCGGAATATTCTTATCGCTCAGCTCCAGTTCAATAATACTGTTAAAGGGTTTTGCCGAGGGCTTTACGCCGATAAATTTTTGGATATAGTCAAAATCATAGTGTTCCAACACGCAAAGATAAATAATAATCTTTACAATACTTTGAATGCTGAATTGATACTGTGCAGCCCCGACTGTATACACGGAACCGTCCGTATCGATAATGGCAGCCCCCGCCCGTGTCTTGTCCTCTTTTGCAAGCTCTGGAATATAGTTGGCAACTACGCCCTTATCGATATACGTAATTCCATAATCGTATGCACGCCGCAGAATCGCTTGAATGTCCACCATGCACCTCCTCAGTATATATAATGTACATGAGGAGCTTGCGGAATGCAACCGTAATTTTTGCCGGTATATACAGTAACGCCTTATCTTGCAAGACATTGCCTTTTTTGATATATATCTAGCTTAATTCGACGCTTTACAGATACCCCCGGCAACGTCCATGGTATGAACAGGCCTCCCAAGCAAACGGCGCCCCGATTATCACAAAAGCATATCAGTCTACGGCAGGTGATACGGTGTTATGCCTCTCCCAAAGTGTTTTTTCTTTTCAAAATGAGCCTATCGGTAATGTCAGTATAGAGGTAACCCTAAAAACATTAACAAAAATATTGGAAAGATTGGTAATAGGAAACACGGGGTATATTATGCTGATTCAAGATGACGGTACCGTTCTGGCCGATCCTAAAAATACTTCCTTTAATTTTAAGAAGGTTACGGAGCTCAATATCCCCGACTTTAACCGTATAGTCTCCTTAGATTCGGGAAGTATGACGATCTCCCTCGATAATACCCGATGGCTGGCAGAAATCTACACGATTGACGGATTAGGATGGAAACTGGTTGCTCTTATGCAGGCGGAGGAAGTTTTCGTCGAATACCGTCAAGTTCTGCGCTCAATATTGATTATAAGCATTATCCTGCTTTCCTGTTTTTCAATCACGTCGGTTCTTTTTGTGCGTCAGATTACAAAACCGATTGATACCGCTGTAAATGCTCTTAAAGACATTGCCCAAGGCGAAGGAGACCTTACTGTCCGGCTGCCTATTGTCGGAAATGATGAAATTGCGGACGTGTCCGAATACTTCAATGAGACAATCACGAAAATCGGCACATCGATACGCTCCGTCGAAGTAAACAGCTCCATAATGAAGAATATCGGTCAACAGCTTTCCGCTAACATGGCAGAGACGGCAAATGCAATCAACGGCATCAGCACCAATATCGACGAGGTAAAACAGCAGACGTTAACCCAAGCCGCCAGTGTAAGCGAAACATCGGCGACTATCGAACAAATCGTGCGGACTATTCAGCAGCTCAACCATAGTATCGAAACACAGGCTGCCAGCGTAGCGGAATCCTCTTCATCGATAGAACAGATGGTTGCCAACATTGCGTCGATCGGGCAAACGTTAGGAAAAACCGATGAAGTTATTAAAAATTTAACGGGTGCTACCGGCGACGGTAAGGCGACGCTGATCACTTCCAATACTATAACGCAAAAAATTGCGGAAGAATCGGGCTCGCTGCTGGAAGCCTCCAGTGTTATTCAGCATATTGCATCGCAGACCAACCTCTTGGCAATGAACGCTGCAATTGAAGCGGCGCATGCAGGCGAAGCGGGTAAAGGTTTTGCCGTCGTTGCCGATGAAATCCGTAAATTGGCAGAGGATTCTGCGGCACAGGGCAAGACCATTACGACAACGCTAAAAAACCTGTCCGGTGAAATTGAAACGCTTTCCGCCTCATCCAAACTGGTAGAAGAAAAATTCGGCACTATTTTTAATTTAGCCGAAGAAGTTAAGGAAATGAGTGCCCGTTTAACCGAGGCGATGAGGGAACAGGAAAACGGCAGCAAGGAAGTTTTAAGCGCCATTAAAAATATCAATATGGTAACCGTCGAAGTACAAAGCGGTTCCGAGGAGATGCTGAAAGGCGGTGAAAGGGTAACAAAAGAAATGTATAAGCTTGGCGACCTTACCCGTATCATTACCGACAGTATGAATAAAATGACCGAAGGTGCATTGGAAATTAATAATACGGTGCAAGAAGTAAATAAGATTACACAAAAGAATAGACAAAGTATCGACGGGCTTGTCGCAGAGGTTAAAAAATTTAAAATCTGATCCGTAAAATTTTGCCGGTATAAGGCGGCTGTCTTAAACGGTACCGTTGCAGTACCGCTATAGGCAGCCGTGCATAATCTTGACAGTCCGTTTTTTATTTACTACCATTATATCACTATTATGCAATCGGATGCTTTCAGATTTCAGGCACAAGAAGATTTTTCCAAAGCACGTAATAAGGCATGGATCAATGAGATGCAGAATGCCATGCATCCCGATAAAAAACGTCTCCTTTCTTTAAACGACGTAAAAAAGATTTTAAAACCTAAGAATGAAGTCTATATCGGGCTTAAAACGGTTCCGATTAAAAAAATAGTCGGAAGCGAAGGGCGTTATAACGATTTTGATAATCGCTTTTTTCCCCGTTCAAATGAACTGAAGCAGCGGTGGGTTAATGTCGATCAAGCTCATCTGTCCGACATCGTGCTGCCGCCCATTCAGCTGTATGAGCTTGGCGGATTGTATTTTGTCCGCGATGGGAATCACCGCGTGTCGGTGGCAAAGGCGCAGGGTGTTGAGTTTATCGATGCGGAAGTAATTTCGCTGCAAAGCGAGGTGATGCTGCCGCCCGATGTTAGGCTGGATACGCTGCTTGCCGAAGTTATCCGTTACGAGAAACGGGTGTTTTACAACGAAACACATTTTGGCGATCTAACCGATTATTGGGATTTGGACTTTACCGAAGCCGGCCGCTACGATGTCATCTATAATCATATACTTGTACATAAGTATTATATGAATGAGCAGCAGCATATCGAAATCAATTTTAACGATGCGCTGATTTCTTGGTTTAAAACGGTCTATCTTCCGGTTATCGCCGTGATAGATAAATATACGCTGCTTTCCGATTTTAAAGACCGGACGAAGAGTGATATTTATGTCTGGATTGTCAAGCATTGGGATAGGCTCAAGCAAAAAAACGGTAACGATTTCAGTCTTGATGAAGCTGCGCTGGATTTTGTTGCATTAGAGAAAACGGCCAAGGCTCAAGAACCTTCGGTGTTTTCAAAGCTTAAAGCAAAGATTCTAAATCTTTTCAAATATAACGAATATAATAAGTAATAAACGGTAAGGTAGGTTTACGATGAAAGATAGATTGATGCGGTACGTGCAGTTGTTTGCCACGTTTTTTAAAATAGGGCTTTTTACTTTCGGCGGCGGTATGAGTATGCTTCCAATGCTGCAGAAGGAATTGGTAGAATCGAAGAAATGGCTTACGGATGAAGAAATTCTGAATTACTTTGCGATAGGGCAGTGCACTCCGGGGATTATTGCGGTCAATGTCGCAACATTCTGCGGATATAAACGCGCCGGTCTTTCGGGAGCAATTGTGAGCACGGTAGGAATTGTGTGTCCTTCGTGGATTGTTATCACGCTGATTGCCGGTTCCATTTCCCGCTTTTCCGAGATTGCATGGATACAGCGTGCTATGAAAGGGGTGTATGTCGCCGTTGCCGCCCTGTTAACCCGCGCGGTTTTTACCTTCGGCAAAAAAATTCTTACCGACCTTGTTACCGCCGCTATTGCCGCCGGCGCATTCCTTGCGATGTCCGTATGGAATGTTTCCGGCATATTGATTGTGCTTGCCGCCGGTATTATCGGTTTTTGTGCGCAAATTATCCGAAACGGCAAAAATACCTCCGGCCGCCGAAAGGGGGATCAATAATGAGTTTACTCGGTTTATTTTTCCTTTTTATGTATATCGGACTTTCTACCATCGGCGGCGGACTGGTTGCCGTCAGTTTGATGCAGCAGGAGCTGGTTGCCCGGTCGATTATCAGTTCCGAGCAGTTTATTGCGATGATTGCGGTTTCGGAATCATCGCCCGGCCCGATCGGTATTAACATGGCAACCTATATCGGGTATGAGCTGTACGGTATTTGGGGCAGCCTTGTATTGACCGCCGGCATTGTGCTGCCGTCGCTGATTGTGATTATATTGATAGCCCGCTTTACCCAATCGTTTCAAGATGCGGCGCCGGTTAAGAATACCATGTATGGACTGCGGGCGGGAGCCGCGGGGATGATTGCTGCGGCCGCGTGGAATGTTCTTGCAGTTGCAGTGTTTACGTTGCCTGCGTTTTATGCTTCGCGGCGGTGGACGGATCTGGTTGACTGGAAGTCTGCAGCCGTCTTTTGCCTTTTTTTGCTTGTGCAAATAAGATTTCAGCGGCTGCATCCCATCTTTTTAATTATTGCCGGCGCTGTTATCGGCCTTGTGTTGTTCTAAAACCGTACGGTGCCGATGATTTCGGACATAGCACCGAGGTCGGCGGTTTCGAACCGGTCTTCGGGCGGGTAGAGCGCGCCGCCGTAGTAGATGGCGGGGTTCTTTGCCGTCGAAGGTTCCGCAACGGATTTTAATGCCGCAAAGTGAATCTGATTGACTCCGGTACCTTTCACGAGCTTTTCCACATTTTTCTTGGTAATGCCGCCGCCGGGCAGGATTTCTATTTTTCCTTTAGCGTGCTTAACCATTTCGGCGATCAGCTCCATACCTTCATACGCGGTAGGCTCCTGTCCGCTGGTTAGTACGCGGGTAAACCCGAGATCGATCAGAATATCGAGTGTTTTAAGAGGGTCGGGCACAACGTCGATGGCGCGGTGGAACACCTTTTCTTTGTCTCCTGCAATCTTGATGAGCGCTTCGCATCGTTTTTCGTCTACGGTTCCGTCTTTTTTCAAAAAACCGAATACGATGCCGTCCGCACCGTTTTCGATAAATAGTTTTGCATCCTCTTTCATCGCCTTAAACTCGGAAGCGGTATACAAAAATCCGGCGGCACGGGGACGAACCATCGTCATCACTTTGAGGTTTGTCTCTTTTTTAACAAGGAGAAGGGTGCCCAGCGAAGGGGTCAGGCCTCCTAAAAACAGGGAAGAATTTAATTCAATTCTTGCAGCGCCGGCCTTTTCGGCTGCAATCGCATCGTCGAGCGAGCCTGCGCAAATTTCAATTGTAATGCTTTTCATTCCGTAATTATAGAATACCCACTATGAAAGGTCAACGGACGGAATAAAGGGCTGCCCAAAAACTTCAGTTTTTGGACAGTTTCTGATTCCGCGTCATAAACTTGTAAACCATTTTAAAAAAAAGGCAGGGTAAGTTGCCCTGCCTTTTTTCGTGCTTATTACATTACAAAAGCCTTACTCTTTAATCTTCGCGATATCCTTTGCAAGCTTTTTCTTCATTGCAAGGTTACCTTGGCGGGAAATCATGATGCGCTGTGCCTGCGGAGAACCGGCGCCGTGCATGGATTCGGTGCGGTAACCGACTGCGGCGCTGCCGAGCGTCAGGTTTTCGATTAAGCGGAGAATGCGTAAGCGGTTCTCGGTAGAAACGGAAGCAACACCCTGCAGGTATTTTACAACGTACGGTCCGAGTTTGGGATCGCGCAGATCGGATTCTGCCGGAGCGGTTACCATCAAGCCGCCTGCGATATCTTCTGCAAGACGTGCGATTTCATACGGGAAGCGCGTAACATTCTGCTTACAGACGTTGGCAAGCAGCAGGTCGATAAGGTAGTTACCGGACTTGGTCTTGGTACCTTCTGCCGAACATGCGATACCGCAGCAGTACAGTGTTTCGTTCAGGTGGGTCATTTCAATCAGCTTGTCTTTAACGTGAGAAGCTTTCTGTGCACCGTTGTAATCTGCTGCAACTGCCGCCGCACCGATAAGAACGTCGCCGACACCGACCTTGCATCCGCCGTAGGACTGGCGGTGATATCCTGCAAAGCGTTCAACCAACATACCGGCAAATTCAAATTCGCCGTTCAGGAAGATGTGATCGTTCGGAATAAATACATTATCGAAGATAACCAAAGCTTCGGTTCCGCCGTAAGTGGAGTTACCGACATCGATTTCGGAACCTTCCAGCTTTCTGGTGTCGCAGCTCTGGCGTCCGACAATCATGAAGATACCTTTTGCATCGGTCGGGCAGGCAAATGCTACAGCATAGTCTTTGTCATCTTCGCCCATTGCGATGGTCGGCATAACGATAACTTCATGCGAATTGATAAAACCGGTTTGGTGCGCTTTTGCACCACGAACCACGATACCGTCGGCTCTCCGTTCCACGACATGGAGGTATAAGTCGGGATCGGTTTGAGCATGCGGAGCCAGAGAACGGTCTCCTTTGGGGTCGGTCATAGCGCCGTCGACGGTCAGGTCTTCATCCTGAACGTGCTGGATAAATTTTTTGAAATTTTCATGATAATGGGTGCCGTATTTTTCATCGAGCTCATACGTGGTGCTGTAAACGGCGTTAAACGCGTCCATACCGACGCAGCGCTGGAAGCAAGCCGCGGTTTTTTGTCCGCAGAGCCGCTGCATCTTTACCTTTTTAATCAGATCCTCAGGGCTTTGGTGAATATGTGTGAAGCGATTGATCTTTTTTCCTGTCAGCGAAGATTTAACGGTCATTAAATCTTCGTATTCCGGCATCTGCGCCAGATCATAAGTCGCCTTCACAGAGTGGAGTGATACAATAAAAGTGCAGCGCCAAAATTGCCGAAAAAGAGAGGAGGAAGGGCAATGAAACGGTACGATGAGAACTTTAAAATCGAGGCATTGAAGCTGTCGGACGAGATCGGAGTGAAGAAGGCGTGTGAACAGCTTAATGTGAACTACGGAACATTAGCAGGCTGGAGAAAGCAGCGGGTAAAGAAAAACAAAGAAGGAAAAAGTACAGATGCTGATATTCAAAGAGAGAACAGCCGCCTCAAGAAAGAAATAGCCGAGCTTAAAAGTGCGAATGAGATACTCAAGGATGCACTCGGTTTTTTCGTTCAAGACCGGAAGAAATAGAAAAGGATGGTCTTTTTGCTTACATCCACCACCGTACTGCTGACAAGCAATTTTCAGCACGGATGCTGTGCGCTGTTCTTCCGGTCAGCGAAAGCGGTTTTTATAAATGGAAGAGAAACAGGAAAAAAGTGAAAGCATGGCAGAAACTGCTCGCTCAAATGCATAAAATTCTCGATGAGGATGAAGAAAACAAGAACTATGGGGTGAGGCGTATGCAGATAGCACTTGAACAACGGGGCATTAAGCGTTCATTGTCGACGGTAAGACGCGCGATGGCACGAGGAAATCTGCTGCATGAAGACAGAAAAAGCCCTGACGGTCTTACAAAAGCCGACAAAAAGGCGATGAGACCGCAGAATATCATCAAACAAGACTTTAGTGCACAAGAGCCTTTGAGAAAATTGCTGACGGATATAACTCAGATACCATGCAAAGATGGAAAGCTGTACGTATCACCTCTTTTTGACTGCTATAATGGGGAGATCATTTCTCTTGCAATGGACACAAACATGAAAAAGGAACTATGTATAAAAACGATAACGGAGGCATACAAGAATTTTGATATACCAAGTGGAGCGATAATTCACAGCGATTGCGGAAGCCAGTATACAAGCGATGAGTACAAAAAGACGCTCGGACAGCTGCATGCGGTGCAGAGTATGAGTGGAGTTGGGAAATGCTGGGATAATGCCCGGATGGAAAGCTGGTTTGCAACGCTGAAAAAGGAAAAGATCTATCAGCTTGATACAACAAAACTGACCGTGGAGGAGGTCAAGACAATCGTCTGGAGATACACGTTTGCTTATTACAACACGAAACGTATCACGACGGTAAATCCCGATGGCTTACCTCCACTGGTATACAGGAAAACAGCAGCTAAAAAAAGTGCTGCTTAAATACATTTGGGGTATTTAGGCACTGCACTAATATTGACTATTCCAGAGTTCAGGGAAGGACGGAGAATCGGATTGTCGACAACGTTATCGACTTTCTTTCCGAACATGTAAACCTGCAAATTCAGTTTACGCATACTCTCAACATACTGTTCGCCTGTCATAAGTGCCATGTGCATACTCCTTACTTTGTTTATTTGTCTATTGTGTAGACGTTCGTTATTAACAATAAAGCAATTTTCATGCCAACCTAAAGGAAGATACGGCTTTGTATCCGGAGCATCCGGTAAAAGACATTATGTTCTTTAATATCTTCAATATCTTCCGTAAAAGGAAAACCTACGGATGCCGCAGTTTGATTTAAGCTCGTATCCCGCCGCGGCATGACAGTGTCTTTAAAGCTTAGGTTAGAACGGGGGCGGTATTCATGTACTTAAATTTGGTTCATTTATGGATCGGCTATGTGTATTGGTTTATAAATGAACCAAAATATCAGATAAAAGATAATCGGTAAAGTTATATATAGCTTACATTTATGGCTTTTTATTTTTTTTGTAAAGAGAATAATGCGCTTTTTACCGTATTTTTAGCGTAAATAAAAGATAGAGAAATAAAGGATGGATAAGCGATGTATATTTCGTTAAAAGACCGTGTTGTGATTGCGGAGATTGGCATAGGAATTGCTTAAAATAAATATAAGCCGCAGTGTCAGTTGACCTTCGCGGTAAATGATAAAGTCTTTGGCAGTTCCAAAAACTGGTTAGTTTTTAGAAATGCCCGACGAGTTTTGAGATAAGTTTCTTCATTGCTATGACTTATCTCAAAACATCGCAAATAAATCTGAGGAAACCCTCTAAAAACTGAAGTTTTTAGAGGCTCCAATTTGATTTAATAAAAGGCTTTAAGGGGGAATTTTTTATGACAGATGCGCAAATGCAGTTTAAAAGCCGCTATCGTGAGTACGGCGGTGAGCAAGCGTATTGGCCGGCGGGACCGTTTAAGATTCGGTTACCTTTTATTGTATCACTCCATGGTCTTTTCCGGAGATGTTTCAGGCGCTCTTTATGTGCGCGACCTGTTTGGGAGCTATTCCGGTATTAACCGAAGTCTTGGGTGTCAGCTATGAAGTAGCGTTATCGATGGTTATCATCAACGGCTTCTTCTATACGCTGCATGTATTACTCGGCGATCCGGTCGTTCCGGGATGGGTTACACCCGCAATCCCGCTGATTACGGCTTTTTTAACTAACGGCTATGTAATGGGACCGGAGCGGACTCAAGCCTTGATTGCCGTGCAGATGTGTCTCGGACTTATCTTTTTGGTATTCGGCATCACCGGTTTGGGCGGTAAGATGGTTAAAGTCGTGCCGAATTCCGTAAAAGCCGGTGTTTTGATGGGCGGCGGTATTGCGGCTGTTTTAGGTGAATTTAAGGCTACCGGCCGTTTTGATAAATATCCCATTTCCATCACTATCGGAATTATCGTGGCGTATTTTTGTTTATTCAGCCCGATTTGGGCGGATATGCGTAGGAAGAATAAACTCATCGATTCAATCGGTAAATTCGGTATGCTGCCTGCAATTTTAATTGGTGTCGTAGTGGGCCCGCTCGCCGGCGAATTTGCCATTCCCCATGTACAATGGTGGCCGCTTATTAAAGTGCCCGATTTTGCGGATATTTGGAATCAGCTTTCTCCATTCGCAATCGGATGGCCGAGTATGAAAGTTTGGGCTGCTGCCATTCCCGTAGCGATTGTTACGTATATCATCGCATTCGGCGACTTTGTTACTTCGGAAGCACTCATCAGAGAAGCCGATGAAGTTCGGCAGGATGAAAAGATCGACTTTAACGCAAACCGGTCGAACCTCGTTAGCGGTATTCGTAATGTGGCAATGTCAATGACCTGTCCGTATACGCAAATGTGCGGCCCGCTGTGGGCAGCTGTTACCGCAGCAGTTTCTCAGCGTTATAAGGAAAGTCCGAAAGCGATGGAATCAATTTATAGCGGTTTCGGTACGTTCCGTCTTTCGACATTCGTAGCCGTTGCGCTGCTGCCTATTTCTTCTCTGTTGCAGCCGTCTTTGCCGCTTGCGCTTTCGTTAACGCTGATCGTACAAGGATATATTTGTACGCAGCTTGCGATGAATATGTGCAAAACCAATATTGAACGCGGTATTTGCGGTGTTATGGGCGCTGTTTTGGCAATGCGCGGCGCCGCATGGGGGCTCGTCGTCGGTCTTGTTCTTTTTGCACTGCTCTATGATTCGAACAAAAAAGAAGCTGCAAAGCAGGCCGAAAAGGCGGAAAACTAATTATCGTCCTCAACGTACAACGTAGAACGTTGCTGGGAAACGGCGAGCATTAAGCTCTCCGTATAGATGAATAGTACGAGGCTGTCTTGAGAATAACTGATTTTTGGGACAGCCTCTATGCAGCCGATTAAGTTCCATTCCAAGGTAAATCGAACGAAATAATCGGCTATTATATAGAAAAAATTTTATTGGTAAAAGGAGATGCCTGCATGTACGAGGAACTGGAAAAGACATTGGATACTTATGTGCGACCGCTGTTGAGAGCTCACGGCGGCGATATGCAGGTAGTGGATTTTACGGACGGTGTAGTTAAGTTCAAATTGCACGGGCATTGTGCGGGCTGTCCCGCTGCCGATTTTACCACCGAGAATCTTATTCAAACGGAGCTGATGGAACACATGCCGGAAGTAAAACAAGCCGTTTTAATAAATGAAGTGAGTCAGAGTTTGTTGGATGAGGCTCGATCCATTTTAAAACAACGCCATGGCGGATAAGATTTCGATCGGCGTACGCTATTGTGGCGGATGTAATAACCGATACGACAGGGTTGCCGTTATTCGCCGCCTCGAAACGCTGGTGCCGGAGGTTGAGTTCGTAACGGCGCAGGCGGGAACTCCCTATCCGGCCGCGCTTATCGTTGCGGGCTGCCCAACCGATTGTGCAAAACGCGACGATATTTCCGTGCCGACAGGCCGCTTGTTTAAAATCGGCGGCTGGGAAGACCTTTTACCGGCGCGGGATTTTATTAAAGAAGTTTGTGCGGAAGCGTGTGCGAAACAAGAGGAGCGTTCGTTAACCCATGAGCAAGTGTTGGAAATACTGCCGCAGCGGCCGCCGATGCTGTTTATCGACACGGTCTCTACGCTTGTTCCCGGTAAGGAAGTTAAGGCATCCTTTTACGTTACGCCTGAATTGAGTTTGTTAAAAGGGCACTTTCCCGATAATCCGATATTTCCGGGAGTGTGCGCCGTTGAAGCGATTGCTCAGGCGGCGGACATTTTGCTGTTAACGCTCGATCGGTATGCCGGAAAAACGCCGCTCTTCATGGGAATTAAAAAAGCGAACTTCCGTAAAAAAATTCTTTTGGGCGATATGCTTGAAATCTACAGTACGCTTTTGGAAGAGCGGGCGGAATTAGGCTGGGTGAGCTGCCGCGGCCAAATTTTTTCGGACGGTGATTTAGCCGCCGATGCCGAAGTAACCCTTGCCATGCGGTAAGGAAACGGATGTTTTTAAAGAAATACTCGGGAATTGCAATTTCCGAGCAGTCTTAACGGGTTTTGAAATACGTTTGTGCAGCGCACGAACGTATTTCAAAACATAAAAAATGTATGGAAAGGAGTATCGTATGTCTGATTGGAAGAAGTATTATCAGGAGCATTTGACAACTGCTGCAGAGGCTGTCAAGCACATTAAGTCGGGAAACCGCGTTGTGATCGGCCATGCCTGCGGTGAACCTGCTCACTTGGTGAATGCAATGGTGGATAATGCTGCGGCATATAAAAATGTCGAAATCGTCCACATGGTTGCAATGGGCGGCGGTAAGTATTGCCAGCCTGAATATGCCGAAAACTTTCGGCACAATGCGCTGTTTGTCGGTGGAAGCACACGCGAAGCAGTTGCTGCAGGACGTGCGGATTATACACCGTGCTTCTTTTTTGAAATTCCTCGGCTGTTCAGAACAACCTTACCGGTCGATGTGGCAATGGTAACCGTTAGCCCGCCTGATGAGAACGGTATGTGCTCACTCGGCGTATCCGTCGATTACACACAGGAAGCGGTAAAACAGGCAAAAACCGTTATCGCGCAGGTCAATAAGGAAATGCCGTGGACAGGCCCGAACAGTCTCGTTTCGGTACAAGACCTCGACTTTATTGTCGAACACAATGAACCGTTGATTGAATTGCCGCCGCCCAAGATCGGCGATATAGAAAGAGCAATCGGAGAGCATTGCGCCTCGCTTATTCCCGACGGAGCGACCCTCCAGCTCGGTATCGGCGCTATTCCCGACGCCGTTCTGTTGTTCCTTAAAGGTAAAAAAGATTTGGGTATCCACTCCGAAATGTTCTCGGACGGCGTAGTCGAACTTGCAGAAGCGGGTGTTATTACCAACAAGAAAAAGACGCTGCATCCCGGGAAGTTTATCGTCAACTTCTTGATGGGTACCAAAAGACTGTATGATTTTGTCAATCATAATCCCGATGTCGATATGCGTCCGGTCGACTATGTGAATAACCCGTTCATCGTTGCACAGAACGATTATTTGATTTCGATTAACTCCTGCGTACAGGTAGATTTGATGGGACAGGTCGCTTCCGAAACCATCGGACTTAAGCAGTTCTCCGGCGTCGGCGGACAGGTTGACTTTGTGCGCGGCGCATCCGCAAGCAAGGGCGGTGTTTCGATTATGGCAATGCCGGCAACGGTAAAGGGCAAGATTTCGAAGATCGTTCCGCTGTTGGATGAAGGCGCTGCCGTTACTACAAGCCGCAATGATGTGGACTATGTCGTTACCGAATACGGCATTGCCGCGCTGAAAGGCTTGACATTAAAGCAGCGTGCGCATAATCTGATTGCAATTGCGCATCCCGATTTCCGTGAAGAATTAAAAGCGGAATTTGAAAAGCGCTTTAACTGCAAGTACTAGAGCATAGTAGAAGAAATACATTTTACATGAAAGGCATGGCTTATAGTTGCAAAAAGATACATTCTATCTCAGCAAACGGCGGCTATAAGCAGCCTGCCTGTGGGAGGGTAAAAGGTTATCCGCTTTTTATCCTCTTGCAAAATTAAACAAAGTGATGATGTATATAAATGGTATTAGAAAATACAATTTGGGAGAAGATATATCTTGTTTCTTAAAGAGATAAAAGTATTCGAATGGGGAAAAATATTTTTTCCTATGCTTATATCCCTCAGCTTTTCTCGTATTTTGACTCAAACCGATTTGTATTTTTTACGTAATTTCCCGAATACAATCGTTCTTCTTTCTTTTTTCTCACAAATTTCTATTTTTGATTTTATTATTGCTCTATCAGTAATTCCAACGTGCTTAGTTACTGTTTCGCATTACCGTTCCGGCGCTATTCAAAATAGTTTAATCCCGTTTTCTTGTTATTGCGGTATAATTATTGGATGTATTTCTGCTATCGTTTCAATCGTTTTATTTTTTACACTCCAAATGAATAAAAAATTAAATATGCCGTTTCAAGAGTTTTTTTTCGTATTGATTATAATTACCGTTACTATTCCATTCCGTTGGCTGCAATTAAGTACAACATCATTACTACATTTAAAAAAAAAAGGATATATCGTTTTAATTATTTCGTTTATCAGTATTTTTATCAATTATATTCTTGATTACTGTTTTTTAAATATCTTTGGATACATCGGCTGCTTTTTTGCTACTTTATTGGTAACGATAGTAACAAGTGTAAGTTATATAATTAGCCTGCGGGTAAATTTACTCCATAGAAACCGACGTATTCAAATGGCTTTAGTTAATAAATCAAAAAATAATATCTATAAGGAATTTTCAAGAATTGTACTATTAAAAATAGGGATGGCAATTGTATATGGAATCGTATTAGCTCATTCCGATTCTGCTTACACTATGCCCGTTATTCTTCAATTTAGTATTATATTTGAATTTAATAATCTTATTTCCGTAATACCTATCAGCACCTATAGAACTGCTGTCATTTTAGGAAATACCTCGTTTAAAGAAAAGCTTTATTCTATTTTATTAAATTCAATCTTTATTTTATTTATTTATGTTATAATACGTATTTTCCTAACGAATATAGTGAATATTTATGGATTATCTGATAATAGTCGGATATTTCAATTTTATTTAAAAACTGTTATTTTTTTACTATTGACAGATTCTCTCGTATCTTTTTTACGCGCAGAAATGCAATTAAGAAATAAATTTATTAATACTGTTTTTGTCGAAACAGGTATTGTCTATATTTTTTTCATACCGGTTATTATTTTTTCTCTGCGTTTATCTTATTATAATATGATCGTTATCGCTTTTATCTTAACTAATTTATGTACAATTATCGGATATCTTATAGCTTATAAAATAACCGACATATCTCGTATAAATCGTTTAATTATGAAATAGTTTATACGAAGCAAAATACACACGGACTTATAGAGGAGATGAAAATGACAAATCTTGAACAATACGACCGCATTTTTTTGCAGAATTTTCCGGTTAAAAAAGAAGATTTACCCGGATTGAAGTACCGCGGTTTGAAGGAGTGGGATTCGGTTGGGCACATGGATTTGGTTGGCCTTATCGAAGAAACATTCGGAATTAATTTAAGTACGCTGGATGTTTTGGAATTTTCTACGTATGAAAAAGGCAAAACGATTCTTGCGAAATACGGTGTAGAAATTTAAGTGGCTGCCGTAGCGATTTCGGTATGGACTGAACCCTTAGCCGAAAGCAACTGCTATATTATATACGAAAATACGGAACGGCACGGGGATGAGAATGCTCCTTGTGTAGTGATTGATCCGAACGACCCTGCGGGGCCGCTTTCGGTGTTGGAACAAAAAAATTTACACCCCGAATGGATATTGTTAACGCACGAACACTGCGACCATACGGCAGGGCTGGAACCGATGAGGGCGCGCTTTCCCGATGCGCAGGTAATGGCGAGCGAGAAGTGTAATATCGGGATGCAGAATGCGCGGCTCAATATGTCGCGGATGATGGAGGTGTATCTCACCTTTTTCGGTAAGTCGGGTGTGTCTTATACCCCGTTTGTGTGCCGCCCTGCGGATAAAACATATAGCGAGGCCTGTACGCTGGACTGGCGCGGGCATACGTTCCGCTTTGTGCCGTTGCCCGGACATACCGCAGGCAGTGTCGGTATTTTTCTTGATGACGATATCTTTTTTTCGGGTGATTATTTGTTGCCGGGCAGGGAAGTGATTTTGCGGCTTCCCGGCGGCAGTGAAAAAGACTATCGTGAAATCACGGAACCCTTCTTAGCAACATTGCCCGTCGGTATTCATATTTACCCCGGCCACGGCAAGGATTATAGGCTTGCTGTGCCGGTTGATAAAGGGGTTTTATGATATGTCGGCACGATACATATATCGTATTGACAATATCGGCATGGAAATTGCAAAAAAGCCCTAACCGTATTATAATGACGGTATGACCATTACCCGTAAATTACCGGTCGGCATACAGAGTTTTGAAAAACTCCGCCGTGACGGATATATCTATGTTGATAAGACGGCATTTGCATGGAATCTTGTTCAATTATCCAGTCCGTATTTCTTAAGCCGCCCGCGGCGGTTTGGAAAAAGCTTATTTCTTTCTACATTAGCGGCGTATTTTCGTGGACAGAAAGAACTGTTTAAGGGACTGTACCTTGAACAAGCGGAAGAACTTCAGGCCTCACATGAAGGCAGAGCCGCTTGGGAAGAATATCCGGTATTATATCTGGATTTTAATACAAAAAATTATTCGGATGAGCAGGCCTTGGCAGCTATCTTGAATGCGCATCTCCGCGATTGGGAAGAAGCTTTTATGCTGGAACAGAGAGAGGAAGCGCCGGATGGCCGGTTAAAAGACCTCATTCAACGTATCTATCGAAAAACCGGGAAACAGGTTGTTATCCTTGTGGACGAATACGACAAACCGCTTCTGCAAACGATGGGTGTAAATGAAGAACTGAATGAACGATACCGCAATGCACTCAAAGCGTTTTACTCAGTGATCAAAACCTGCGACCAATATATCCGCTTTACTTTTTTAACGGGTGTTACCAAATTCAGCAAGGTTAGTATCTTTAGTGATCTCAATAACCTCAATGATATCAGTTTGCTGCCGAAATATGCCGGTATCTGCGGTATCAGCCAAAGTGAATTGGAAAGTACCTTTGCTCCTGAAATTGAAGCGCTTGCACAGGCGAATGAGCTTACCTATGATGAAACACTCAAACAGCTAAAGCAAAATTATGACGGTTACTGTTTTGCTCAAGCATCTGAAAATATGTATAACCCGTTTAGCCTGTTACGGGTATTTGACGGACAGATTTTTCAAAGCTATTGGTTTAGTACGGGAACACCGACTTTTTTGGTTAATTACCTCAAAGACGCACACTACTTTATCCCCGACTTGGATGGAAAGGTTGAGCTTGATGAAGAAGGTTTACAAACATATCGAGCCGTTGCAAAAGAGCCGTTTCCGATTCTCTTTCAATCGGGGTATTTGACGATTAAAGAATACATAAAAGATGCCCGGTTGTATAGGTTGGGCTTTCCGAATGATGAGGTTCGGTACGGCTTTTTAAAGAACTTATTACCTGCATATTCATCGGTACAACCCGATGAAACAGGGAAATCGATATGGCGATTTGTGGAAGATATCCGCAAGGGCGATGTAAACGGCTTTATGGGACGGCTTCAGTCGATCATAGCCGGTATTTCTTATGACAACTTCACAGAAGAAAACCTGAAACTGCGGGAGCAGAACTATCAGACCGCTGTGTATCTTGTGTTTACGCTAATGGGGCAGTTTGTGCAGACCGAGGTGCATTGTAGTACCGGACGAGCTGACTGCGTGGTTACTACTGCAGATAGTATCTACCTCTTTGAGTTTAAGCTCACCGGCAACGGCAGTGCGGAAGATGCACTCAATCAGATAAAAGAGAAAGAATATGCAGCAAAATATCAGGTGGATGGTAAGAAGATTGTGCTCATCGGAAGCTCTTTTGATGAAAAGACGAGGACGATTAAGGAGTGGCGCGTATGCTGAATTATAGGAAACATGTTAACTATCATGACCATAGATGAATTTATACAGCTGAAACCGTATTCATTGACGCATCAAGAAAAAGCGGCGGCGTATACCGAGCTGCTGACGAAACGGACGGCCTTTCACCGTAACCATTGCGAGCCGTACGGCCGATTGTTAAAAGCCTTAGGTATTCCGGAGAATGCCGCTTTTTCGGCGGAGACGGCGCCGATGCTGCCGGTGTCGGTTTTTAAGGAGCTTTCGCTTAAGAGTGTTCCCGAAGAGGCGGTGTTTAAAACGCTCACCTCATCGGGAACGACCGGTCAGCGTGTTTCGCAAATTTATTTGGATGCGGAAACGGCGGCGAATCAGCAGCAGGTGCTGTACCGGATTATTGCCGATTTTGCCGGAGAAAAGCGGATCCCCTATCTGGTATTCGATACGAAAAAAACGCTGCGCGACCGGAAGATGTTTTCGGCACGGGGAGCCGGTATTTTGGGCTTTTCCTTGTTGGCGTCCCGTACCTGTTACGCACTTGACGAAAATATGGAGCTGGATATTCCGGCTGTTCAACACTTTCTTGCCGAACATGCAAACGAGCCGATACTTGCCTTCGGTTTTACCTTTATCATCTATAAACACGTAATCCGTGTTCTTGAAGAAAAAAATATCAGCCTCAATATTTCAAACGGAATACTGATACACGGCGGCGGCTGGAAAAACCTTATAAACGAGGCGGTCTCTCCGGAAGAGTTTAAAAAGCGGATTCAGGCATCTACCGGTATTGCGCGTATCAGTAACTATTACGGCATGGCAGAACAAACCGGCTGTATTTACATGGAATGCCCGCAGGGACATCTGCATGCAAGTATATGGTCGGATGTGCTGTTTAGGCGGGCGAAGGATTTCAGTATTTGCGGTATCGGGGAACAGGGTATTGTACAGGTGCTGTCTCCGCTGCCGGGTTCCTATCCGGGGCATTCGCTTTTAACTGAGGATACCGGCGTGCTGCTGGGAGAGGATGACTGTCCCTGCGGGCGGCTCGGTAAGTATTTTTCCATTACCGGCCGCATCCCGCGTGCGGAGGTAAGGGGTTGCAGTGACACGTATGAAGGATGATACAACCATGCAGACGAAAACCTCTGTAACATTATTGGCAGGCGTTTTGCAGCCGGAAAGAGAACCATATCCCGTGTTTTCAGCGGAAGCAATGGACTTCCTTGCAGCGGTATCGGCCGAAATCGGTGCATCGGAATTACACGGCATACCGGAAATAGCCGCCTTCGGTTTTTGGTGCCGCAGAGCGCATCTTGAAGCCTTAGCCCGGCGTCATGTTTCTCCTTTTCCGCGGCTCGGGCGGGGCTTGGCATTCCATATTGCACCTTCAAACGTACCGACGATGTTTGCCTATTCATACACAATCGGGCTGCTTGCAGGGAATGCAAACATCGTGCGGCTGTCGGAGCGGGGCGGAGAAATCGGTACGGCGCTTTGCGCCTGCATCGGCCGTGTATTGAACCGGCCGGAGTTTGAGTCCGTAAAACGGCGGACTTCGTTTATCAGCTACGGCCGGGATGACGCCGTAACCGCTGCGTATACGGCCGAGTGTGATGCGCGGGTAGTGTGGAGCGGGGACGAAACAATACGCCGCATACGGGCGCTGCCGCTGCCGCCCCATGCGGTTGAACTGGTATTCCCCGACCGCTGGTCGTTTGCGCTGTTCAGTCAAGCGGCATTTTCTCAAGCTGATGAGGAAACGCTTGCCGCATGGGCTCACCGTTTTTACAACGACACGTACTTGATGGATCAGAACGCCTGTTCCGCCCCGCACCTTGTCGTGTGGGAAAACGACGGAGGCGATCCGGCAGTCCGCCCGCGCTGGTGGGAAAAGGTTGCAGCGGAAGCACAGGCAGCCTACCGCTTCGGTGCTTATCAGGCGGCACGGAAATACGAACAGCTGTGTCTTGCTGCGATGACATTACCGGAGGACATTTCCGTCCGGCAATATGCGGGGAATCTTTTATATGTTGCAAGTTTGAAAAAGCTGCCTGCCGAAGCGGCGGAAACGCTCCGCGGAACGTTCGGTTTTTTCTACGAAACCGAAATCCGCAATAAAGATGAACTGTTGCCGCTGCTTTCGTTCAAGGTGCAGACGCTCTGCGCGGAAGGCTATCGGCGGGAAGAACTCGCACACTTTTTTGCGCAGCGACGTGCGGCAGGTATCGACCGAATCGCTGCACTCGGGCAAGCGATGGAAATGGACACAATTTGGGACGGTAAAGACTTAATCGCGGAACTATCGCGAATCATCTCCTCATTAAAATAAGAATTCTAAAAAATAAAAAATTTACTCTTTCTTTTTGGATATTTCAGTGTATAATACCCGATGTATGAATAGAATAACGGCAAAATTAAACAAACAAAATCTAAGACGGTATTTAGGGTTAATGGCAAGTTATACGGAAATTCTTCTTGCCTTGGTAGTCATCATTGGGATTTTACTCCTCTGTATTCGAGTGCTTGCTCAGCTGAGGATATTTATCATCAGTACGTTCTCCGGTACTGCCGTTCCGTCGTTTTCCGAATTCCTTTCATCGGTGTTTGAGTTGGTTATCGGTATTGAGTTCGTAAAGATGCTTGCAAAGCATACGCCGGGCAGCGCTATTGAGGTTCTTTTGTATACAATAGCCCGTACGCTGATTATGGATCACAGCAGTATGCAAAGTTCTTTGCTGGGGGTTATCTCCATTGCAATTCTTTTTGCCGTCCGTAAGTATTTTAACGACCCCGAAGTTCATAACCATGAAACCGGCGGCGACTATATCGTAAACGGCGGTATCAGCATGAGGGAGGTTAACAGACGTCTTGATGCCGATTTTGACGAATCCTACGGGCATACCGTTGCGGGATATTTATTCAATTATCTGCAAGCGATCGGAAAGAAGCCGACAGTCGGATGTGAAGCTCAAATCGGCGACTATATGTTTCAAGTATATGATATGGAAGGAGAACTGATACGGCATATTAGAATAACGCCGTTAAAATCATAAAAAGCTATTGGGAACCGGGGAATGTTCAAAAACTTCGATTTTTAAAGGTTCCCTATTATAAAAAAGGGAGGGCTGCAGATGTCTGATTATGAATGTTTAAGAAAAGATTCTTGTCCGATCCGCTTGGATGCGGAAAAACAGCTCGATTCCATCATTGAAAATATGTTTGACGGTATTTATATCACTGATGGCGAAGCTAACACGCTGCGGGTAAATAAAGCCTACGAAGTGATTACCGGTATTTCCCGTGCCGATGTAACCGGTTGCAACATGAAACAGCTGGAAGAGAGCGGTACAATCTCTCAATCGGGTTCTTTAATCGCCATCCGGACAGGCAAACCGGTAACGCTTCAGCAAAAATTCAGTACGGGGCGTCAGGCGCTCATTACCAGTACGCCGGTATTCGGTCCGGACAATAAAGTCGAAATGGTAATCACGAACGTTCGGGATATGACGGAAATCCATCATCTCCGGGAAGAGATAGAATCCCGGAATGAGGAACGGTTACGCCTTCATAAAGAATTGGAACACATTAGGACACACTTTCTTGATAAAACCGATTTCATTGCCGCCGATAAGGTAACTCTTTCGATTATCCGTATGGCGGATAAGGTTGCCCCGCTGGATACAACCGTAATGATCAGCGGCGAAACAGGCGTCGGTAAAGAAGTGTTTGCACAATATATCCATAGTCAAAGCCGCCGTAATAAGAAATCGTTTATCAGCGTGAATTGCGGCGCTATTCCGGCAAACTTGATAGAAAGCGAGCTGTTCGGCTACGAGCGGGGTGCTTTTACCGGTGCCGATAAGAATGGTAAAGCGGGGCTTTTTGAAGTAGCCGACCAAGGGACGATCTTTCTTGATGAAATCGGGGAACTGCCGCTGAATATGCAGGTAAAGCTGCTGCGGGTTTTGCAGGAGCATGAGGTAAAACGTATCGGCGGAACCAAACCGATTCCGGTAGATATACGCGTTATTGCAGCGACGAATCGTAATCTGGAAGAAATGGTCAAAAAAAAGAAATTCCGAAAGGATTTATATTACCGCATGATGGTTTTCCCACTGCGCATTCCGCCGCTCCGCGAACGCCGCAATGATATTGTGCCGCTGGCCGAGCTTTTTCTCGATCAGCTTAACCGGAAATATGCATTCCGCAAATATTTTTCCGATGCGGCGCTTCGGCTGATGGTTGAGTACGAGTGGCCCGGAAATATCCGTGAGTTGCGGAATATTGTGGAACGGGCGGTTATCGTTACAGACAGCGACGAGATTACGGCAATGAATACGTTTATTACTCCATGCAAGCCGCATGCAGATCCTCTATACATACCGGTAAAGCAGCCGGAGAGTATCCATGACTTAAAAGCTGCGCTTGCGGATATAGAAGCGGAATATATTGAGTTTGCTTATAAGACCTACGGGAACGTACGTCTTGCTGCCGAAAGCCTCGGTATGTCTCATGCAACCTTTGTCCGCAAGCGCCAGCGGCATACGGCCTCTCGTGATATAGATGAACAACCGTCAGCTTAACAAGATCCGCTCTATATTAGATTTTAAAAAAATGGTAAGATTCGGTTATGCTAAAAATACTAATTTCAAGATGAATGGAAACTCTTGTTTGTAGGGAGCCGCTAAAACTTCGGTTTTGTGCAGATGCCCTATAGTTATGAAGGAGGAAAGAATATGAAAAAACTGCGTTTAATTTCCGTAAGTATTTTGTTTGCAGCGCTATGCCTTATCTTTACGGCCTGTAACCAAGGTTTGACAGCCGGAAAAGGTACCGGCACGGTAAGGATTGTCATCGATAATGGGGCAGCCCGTGCCGTTAATGCCGAGGGAATGCCTGAATTTGACGAAACCAATACTAAGATTACCGTTACCGGCGAGGACGGTAATCAGCTGGCAGAGGGAAAAACATCGGTTACACTGACGCGTGATATCGGAGAGAAAATAAACATCAAGGTTGTTGTAACAACCGAGGCAGGCGAGTGGCGCGGTACAAAAGAGCACACCGTTACGGCAGGAACCAATACCGTTGCCGTAAAGCTTTCCAAAACGCCTAAGAGCGTTGGGAATATCCTTTCCTATGTTGTAAAAAATGATCTGTATGATTCTAAAATTACGCTCAAGCTGGTAGGCAAGCTGCCAGACGAGAAATTACTTGTTGAAAATAGTGGAATCGGCGGCAACTATTTAGACCGGCCGGTTATTGCCCGTGACAGTATCGGACGGATATATATGCTCTATGACAAGGGCGGTAGACACCTTACCCGCTTCGATGCCGAAGGAAATCCTCATTGCGAGATCCCTCTGAACACTCTGCCGTCCTCTGCTCGCATCAGCACTATGACGGTCGATGCTAAAACCAATACTATTTTTGTATTTGATGCTAACAGCGACAATGTATACGCGCTCACAGAGAGCGGATAAAAAACCTTTACCCTTTCTGCTCCGTTTGGTATGAGTTCGTTAGCCAGTGCAGCTTCTTCCAGCACTATTACCGCGGCAGCGGCATATAATAATGTGCTTTTCTTGGTAACAAAGGAAAATAAACTGATTGCTTGCAAAGTAACGCTATCCGACACATCATTGAGTCTGGAGGAAAAAGCCGTAGAAACGTTGGAAAGCCTTCGTCCCAGTGCAGTAGCCGGGATGACCGAGTGTACCGGGGCATTTGCCGATGAAAATAACGTATACTGCCTGCTGCGGGAACAGAAGTCGGATGCCAGTCAGCTGTATATGGTAGGAGCGCTTGTTCATTATACATATAGTGAAGGAGGGCTTGCAAATAAAACAGTGAAAGGGCTGCATTCCAAAGCAGGAGAAAACGATCCATCCCTTACCTTTGAGGAGAAGGCTTTTGTTAATCCCGTAGGCTTTATCGGCTATGATGAGGATTACCTCTACATTGCCGATGACGGTGCTGACATAAGCGAGAATACCTATATAGGCTTTTGTATTGCCGGCAACAAAAACCGTATTGCAAAGGTCAATCGTGATACCAAAGTCTTGACCTTTGAAGATTCCCCCTCCCACGCAACATGGTTTGCAGAATATACCGGTTATCAGTATACATCAAAAATACCGAATGTGCTGTGGTCAACAGACAAAGATACTCATAAGGTTACGCTCGAACTGAAAACAGCGAACGGAACCAAAGCGCTTGCATCAGACGTCGACTGGTTCAAGACCGCGCGGGACAGTGCCGGCAGCGTTTATGTACTGTATCATAAGGATAGCAAGCTGCTTCTTGAACGCTTTAATGCAGACGGCAAGAAGGATGCAAACTTCGGAACTGTAAAAACACCTACTTTGCTTAACTTTGACTCTGCTATTACCGATATCGCAGTCGATTTTAAAACGGGGGATGTTTTCTTGCTGAAACGCAAGAACAACGTTTTGGATCCTAAGCTTACCGTATATATGGCAAAGAAGACGGATGAGGGATATACAGAGTTCAGTAATGCCGTAATGGTTACTGTTCCCAAGTATCCCGGTTCTCCTGCCCGTATTGATTCCGTTGCTGCGTTTGACGGTACGCTCTTTGTTGCGATGGATGTGGAGGTTGGCTCGGACGATGTTAAAAAGCTGTACGCATATAAGATGCAAACGGCAGGAAGTTTTGCATTTACTGCGGATAAAGCCGAAACGGAACTTTCTCAACTTTGGCAGCATCCCACCAAAAGCCCGATGGTATGCACCGGTCTGTTTGTCGACCGAAAGGGCGTCTACGGCTTGCTCGCTCAGCAAAATACCACCGGAGGAGCGGCCTTCTATGCGCTGGGAAAAATAGTACGGTACACGTACGACGGTGCTACACAATTAACGCCGGTCGTACTGTCGGGCAATAACAGCGGCCTTAATCCGGCTGCTACAGCCTCCGGCTCCATCCAATATGATGAGCATTATTTTTCCTATCCGGCAGGCTTTCTCGGCTATGACGGGGATACCCTGTACATTGCAGACGATGGCGTAAATATCGAGGAGGTGAACGAAAATATCTATGTCAACGGCAATAAAGACCGCATTATGGCCTTTAATCGTAAAAATAACACCTTGAGCGCTTCTTCCTTAGATTTAGACGGCGCAACATGGTTTAAAAGCTATGATAAGTACACATATCCCGAAACGAAGATGCTGCTGTGGGAGAAAGGCAGCAGCCAATATTGGGTAGGTGACAACGGAACGGAGGCCTATTCTCCATCCTCTGCACTTAGTATCACTTCCAGCCAACGGCTTACCGATGTGTTCTGCTATGACCAAAACGGTAATCTGTATATCGTGACGCGTGATGGCCCGGACTATAAGGTCAAACGCTTTACGCCTACGGATACCGGCTTGAATAGCACGGGAGATATGAAAATCAAGGATGAATCGGGACTGCCCGTATCTATTGCAGTGGATGTTTCCGGCGGTACTAAGACCTTGTATTACGGCATTAACGATTATAGTCCGTTGAAGTGGGCTGTAAAGAAGATTGAATGGCAATATTATTTTGATGAAGAAAGAGAGCCGGAGCTCTTTACATCCTGTACCGGCGAAGAGTTGACCGCGCTTGCCGCGAACAAGGACGGGGTGTTCGTCGGTGTAAAGCAGATATATGAAGAGAATGTAGGAGTCAATCAGATTCCCAAATACCGGTTAAAGGTAAAAAAATTTCTGAAAGGAAAGCATGCCGACGGATCGGTTACTATTCTAGAAAATGATCCTTTGTATGTAAGCGCGCCGGGGTCTACCAATCCTTATACCCCGATACCGGAACCGGCTAGCAGTTCTCATGATCCGTATATCGCGTACGAAGAAGCAATTAGCGACTTACAAGTGGCGGAAGGTACGCTGTATGCCATTATGGAGAAGACGGAAAAGATCAGAAGATACCACACTGTTGAGGATGCCTGCACCATTGATGAATTTAATATGAGCAGCGCCCTGTATAAAGTTGGTAAGGCGGCGGGGGGCTTCTCCGGCAACGCAGATAAGCTCGCTGAAAAGAGTGCCGTACCTCCGCAGGGTTCAAATCAGGGAGTCGGCTATGGGTTCTATCGCTTTATTGCCGTTAAACCTAAAAAGCTCATTATCGCTTCGGACGGCGCTTGGGGTAAAGAGGGGAATTCTGCATCGCATGTTGAAGCTGACAATAACAAAGTATTGACATACGACTTAGACGGAAACTTGAACTCACCGGAAGAAAAGAATGCCGCCGGAAAATTCTCCAAAGAATTGCAGCGCAGTAGTTCCGGCTTTAACTGGGAATAACCGCAGACCGATGAGTTTTCTCGGGCACTGCACAGCACCCTTTCGGCGTGCCGCACAGCAAAAACCGCTTGTCAGCCTCTGTGTTCCGGTGTACGGGACGGAGGGGCTGATTGGGCGGTTTTTAGACACCGTGCTACGGCAGGCGGATGCTCCGCTTTTTGAAACTATCATTGTAAACGACGGCAGCCCCGGCACGAAGGAACTTGGGCGTATCATAAAAACGTACGCCAAGCAGTTTAAAATGCAGGGGCTGCCGCTCGTGTTTTTGGAACACGGCAAAAACCTCGGGCTTGTCGAAGCGCGTCGTACAGCGGTGAATGCGGCAGCGGGGGCATACCTCGCCTTTGCAGACTCAGACGATGAGCTCCCTTCCGGTGCACTCCGCATCCTGTACGATGCCGCCTGTGCGTCCGGCGCGGACATTGTGCACGGGAAAGCTGCGGTATTCGGTACGGAAGGGGAACCCGAAGCGCGCATCGCTTCCTTTACGCGGAAAGCGCAAAACGTATACACGGGAACGCTTACCGGCGATGCAATTATGCGCGGGTTTTTGCTGGAACAGCGCTATGCGGACTTTTTGTGGGGCAAGCTCTTTAAAACAGCGCTTATCCAAAAAGCCTACGCAGAAATCCCCTTTACCTACTGCACGATGGCGGAGGACGTCCTTACATACTTTTTTATCGCCTTACACGCCGGAACCTATCTCGGAATTAACGACACCGTCTACAACTACCGCATCAACACCGGTGTAACGTCCCGCAAAGAAATCACCGATCTTGCCGAATGGCAAAAAGTGTGTTCCACCTCCTCGGTTTTTACTATTATCCTTTCTTATCTAGATGAACACCCTATTCCGGACAGCCGTATACGCGAAGCGGTACAGGCATTAGGGCGCATATACCGTGCCGATAACCTCAAACAGCTGGAAGCCTGCGTGGTTCCCTCATTACAGGCAGAAGCACGGGCTCTGCTGGATGAATGGTGGGGGAGATCAATTCATAATTCATAATTATGAATCCGCTTCAAACTTAGGTAAAAACGCAGGGCTTAACCGGTATGCGGCGGCGGCAATAAGCGCAATCACAAGAAAGAGCGCCGGCAGCCAGTCTTTCAGCTGTGCGTAAAATGTCCGCCGGTACGGGTAGATCGGCACCGAGACGCTCAGCGCATCTGAGGTAAAGAGCGGAAGACTTGCGGTAATGTTTCCGACGGGATCGACAACGCACGTATAGCCCCCGTTGGTAGAGCGGACAAGCGGTGTCCGTAGTTCTATGGCACGGAAATAGGCAACGGCAAAATGCTGATATTCCGCACTCGCCGTTTTTGACCATGAATCATTGGTCAGATTAATTAAGATATTGCTGTTCTGATTATGCAAATCGGCGCAGAGTGTCGGAAAAGCATCTTCAAAGCAGATGGGGGCGGCGAACCGGATGATGTTTCCGTTCTGTGTTGGGAGCTTCATTGTTTTGTATTCTTTTCCCGGCATCCAGCCCGACGAAAAACCGACTAATGAATCAAAGAAACGCTGTACAAGCGGATGATCGGTGAAGGGGATGTATTCCGCAAAGCAGATCAGCTGTATTTTTGCATAAGTGTCGAGTACTGTTCCGTCCGGTGCGATAAGGTAGACGGAATTTGAGTATTTTCCTCTTTCGGCATCCTGCAAAAGGGGAGAGCCCGTTAAAATCGGAATATTCATCCGTTGCAAAAAATCGGTGAAGGATTCATCAACGGGAAGCCGCCGGTAGTAATCTTGAAATTGATCATACCCATACGCGAGGCTGCTTTCGTTCCATACGATAAGATCCGGCCGCACCGGCGATTCGTTAACCGCCTTTTCGGTAAGCTCTTGGTTGTTATGTAGATTGTCAAAAAATAAATCGAGGCCGGAAACCCACGGGTCGGTATTTTGCTGTACCAATACGAGCGTAAGAATTTGCTGCGGCGTCTTTTTTTCGTGCATACGGAAAAGTCCGTATCCGTTAACCAGCAGCAGCAATGCGGCGGTAAATACCAGCGGCCGGACAAGCGGTCTTCCATGCCGTTTGGAAAAGCCGGCGGTTACTCCCATAGCTGCGCGGACTATTTCTGCCAGCAGCGCCGAAATAAGCGCCATTAGCGCGGTTATCCCCCATACGCCGGTAATGTCCGCTATTTGAATGAGCGGACGCAGCGGCAACGCAGTCATCGAAATACTTCCCCACGGGTAGGCGACAAAGCCGCTTCCCTTAAACCATTCCCACAGCGTCCATAAACCGGCAAAGGCGAACGGACGCAGGCTAAGGGGTATTTTCATTGCATAGTAAAACCAGTTTCCGAAAAGGAAGCCGAGAAAAAAATAGGCGACGGTAGAAGCACCGAGTGTAAAAACAGCAAAGTTTTCAAAATATGCCAGCCAAAAACTGGAGAGCAGGTGCGTAAGGGCTATCATAGCGCCGAACATCCGCGCAGTACGTCTCCGTGTCGGACTGTTGCAAAAAGCCGTATACAATGGTATGAGCGCTATAATGCCGAAAAAAGCCGACCCGAAATGCAGGTATTCATTCGGTATCCCTAAAGAAAGCAGCACCGCAGAGCATAAAACCGCTAAAAAAGATGAAATAACCGACATAATTTTGAAGCAATTTAATCATTTTTCTTGAATTGTTTCAATATAAGGGATATTATAGAAAGTATGCAGAAGATTCTACCGTTTCATGTAGACGAATATGGAGATGAGCCTGAAGTTACCGTTGCGGTTCCCGGGCGCTTTCACCTTTTAGGCGAGCATACATGGTTTGCGCAGGGCAATACGCTCTCAATGGCAATCGATCATTATCTCTATCTTTGCGTTTCAAAAAGAAAAGATTCTAATTACCGGTTCCTTTCTTTATCTCTTAAAGAGCGGAAAAAAGTTGCAGCCGTAAATTTGCGGTACCGTAAAGAAGACCGTTGGGCTAATTCGATAAAGGCCGTTATTCTTTCTTTTATGGATCAAGGGATTGAAATGACGGGGCTCAATTTTACCATCCTGTCCGAAATTCCTGCCGATGCCGGTCTCGGTACGCCGAATGCGCTTAAGGTCGCTACTGCAATGGCATTGAGGAAGGTATTTGCACCGAGACTTACCAAAGCCGACCTTGTAGATATTCTTGAAAATGCAAACGTACAGCACCTTAAAACCTATCCTCACCGTGCGGATATTTTGTGTGCGTTATATGCAAAGGCGGGGCACTGCGTGCGGACAAATCACCGGCGGAAGACAGCCGATATTTATCCCTTTCCCATCAATAACTACCGGATTATTTTAACGGATTCGCGGGTACCCCGTTTGTTGGCGCGCGAGGAGCTGAATCATCGAATCCAAGAATGTATGGAAGCGTACGAGCGGGTAAAGAAGATGCCTGATATTCCAAAGGATTTCAGTAAGCTGGCCGAAAGCGATCTTGAAGAGCTTGCCATCCCTGAATCGGTACGCCGGCGGGTGCTGTATATTATCCGCGAATCCATCAGTGTCGATGACGCGATCGACGCTTTAAAGAAAAACGATTGGGTGGTCTTTTCGCGCATTGTAACCCGTTCCCAAGAAAACCTGCGCGACCGCTTTGAAATTTCCTGTCCCGAATTGGATTGGCTGGTTAAGCGGGCAATGGAATTTGTGGCTCCCGATACGAACGATATCGTGTGTTCCCGGCTCACGGGAAGGGGCTTCGGCGGATGCACATACAGTATTTTGCGGGCTAACGATATTCAAACGTATATTGAAAAACTGGGAGATTATGAACGTATTTTCGGATTTAAACCTTTGTATTATAAAGTGAAGCCTTCCGGCGGCGTACGCATACTATAGGGGAGAAACTAAATGGATACGGTTCTTAAAGAAGGTATACAGTTCTATCGGGAGAATCGATACGAGGATGCCCTTGCCGCATTTTTGAAGATTTCTTCTAAAGATACAGAACTCAATTTCGACTTAGCGTATTATATCGGTCTGTGTTATGCCAGCCTTCTGCAATACGATGATGCGCTCGTTTATTTGGAACAAATTATCACTGCAGGAACCGATATTGCCCGTGTGTATCAATGCCGGCTCATCTTGGCTTTTATTTATACCAAAACAGGACGCAACCGTTTGGCGGAGTTTGAACTTTCCAAACTTTTGGACGCAGGGTACGATTCTCCGCAAGTGCATACCTCGATGGCCTATTTGGCATACGAGCAGAAGAAAGTTGATAAGTCGCTCAGTCTGTATGAAAAAGCGCTTGAGCTTGACCCCGATAATTCCACGGCGCTTAACGGGTTAGGATATATTCTTGCCGATACCGAAAAAGATTTAACCCGCGCTTTAATCTTGTGTAAAAAAGCGCTTGATGCGCAGCCCGATAATCCCGCCTATTTGGATTCGTTGGCGTGGACATATTACAAGATGGGCTTTGATACCGAAGCGCAATCATATATCCAACGGGCGGATGCGCAGCTCCCCGATAACGCAACGATTAAACGCCATCTGCAGTATATTATGATGAATAGATGATAGAGGTCTTTTTGAGACTGTCCGAAAACTTTAGGTTTTTAGAAAATTGCCGAAAGGATTAAGTATTATGTGCATAAAGAAACTATTACAAACAGCCGGTTTAGCGTTGCTCATAGCGTGTGCCGGTACGGCGCTGTCCGCACAAACCAATGCGCTGCAGCCCCGTCTAAGCTCCGCCGATCGGGATCACGGGTTTGAAGAATTCCGCCGCGGTGTGCAGGCATATTACCGCGGAACCTTTAACGAAGCTATTCTGCTGTTTGAAAAAGCCTTAACACATATTCCCGGCGACCCGCTCATCTTGGACTGGCTCGGACAAGCTTATTACCGCTCCGGTATAGAGGGCGCTGCACTTGAGCAGTGGTCGGCGGCATCGGCTTCCGGATACGGCGGACAGCTGTTAAAAAATAAAATAGAGGTAGTAAAAGAGCGGCGCGGTTCTCAGCCCGATTTTGCGGAATCGGTACGCTATGTGGAAACCGCCGTATTTGAATCCAAGCGAGGAACGGAAGTCTTTTTTAAGCAGCCGCTGTCGGTTGCTGCAATGGGAGACGGCAGCTTTTGGGTTGTCGCCTACGGTTCTAACGAATTGGTTCACTTCGATATTAACGGAATTATTCTTGACCGGACGAGCGGCCCATTGCAGGGTTTTGACCGGCCGTTCGATATTTTACCGCTTAAAGACGGAAACTTGCTCATTTCCGAATTTGCCGCCGATAGGCTTTCGCTTCTTACCAAGGACGGTAAATTTATTAAATCGTTCGGTACGAGGGGAAGGGGCGACGGGCAGTGCATCGGTCCTCAATTTTTAGCGCATGATTCTTACGGGAATATTTTTGTAACGGATTTCGGCAATGCCCGTGTCGTGGTGTTTTCTCCGGACGGGGAAGGTCTCTTTACGTTCGGGCAGCGAAGCGGTATATTCCCGGGCTTTACCGCTCCGGCAGGGATCGCCATCTTGGACGATTTGGTCTATGTCGCGGATGCCGTGAAGGGTTCAATCTATGTATTCGACACGGCGGGCAACTATATCAGAACGCTGCTGCCGGACGGCAGTATCGTGCAGGCGGAGTCGATGCGGGTGTGGAAAAACAACCTGCTGGTTTCCTGCGCAAATAAGGTATACTTGGTCGATATAGGTTTGGCGAGCTTATACACTGTTGCGAGTTTGGGCAATGCGCCCGCCCGTATCACTGCGGCAATTCCCGATGCAAACGGCAGCCTTTTGCTTGCAGATTATAAAAACGGAAATATTCAGGTTTTTTCTCATATCAACGAACTCGCCGGCGGCTTGTTTGTCCGCTTTGACCGCGTGTATGCCGATAAGTTCCCGACGGTTACCGTCGATGTCCGCGTAGAGAACCGGATGGGGCAGCCGTTGGTCGGCTTAACTGAAAACAATTTTTTCCTCACCGAATCGAACCGGCAGGTTAATGATTTTGCCTTAAAGGGCGCCGCCTACCTTAATACCGGCTGCGATATTGCCGTTGTGGTCGAACGCTCTCCTCAGTCGGAAAAAGAAATTGAACTGGTTAGGACGGTCATAAGGGAATTTGCCGAGGCAATGCAGGGGAAGGGCACGGTTTCCATTGTGTCGGCGTCTCAGCTTCCGGTACTGGAAGGAAAATTTTCCCCCGAAACGCTCATTTCGCAGCCTCTTAAATTGAAGGCGGCATGGTCGCCGGTATGGAATTGCGATCTTGCACTTCGGCTTGCGACCGGAGAGCTGATTAATGCCGCGCCAAAACGTGCTATCGTATTTTTATCGTTTGAAGATATCGGATCCGACAGCTTTAAGCAGTACAGCTTAAACGATCTCGCCGCGTATATGACTAACAACGGCATCCGTTTTTATGCGGTTAATCTAAGACCGCGGACATTACCCGCGGAGCTTGCATATCTTTGCGTAAAAACCGGCGGCGAAAGTACGTACATCTATGCAGAAAAGGGGCTTTCACCGATTATCGAAGATTTAATCGAAAAGCCGATAGGCTCATATCAGCTGAGTTATACGTCTACATTGCCCACTGACTTCGGCCGTGCCTATTTACCGGTTGAAGTTGAAGTACGCCTTTTAACCCGTTCAGGCAGAGATGAGACCGGCTATTTTGCTCCGTTGGAATAAAACCGATTGTAAATATTCGGCGTACTTTTTGGGTTTTACTAAACGGTACGCCGTTATAACCGAATAAACTACGAGCTGCAGCTTTCGCACTCTTCAACTTCCAACGAACGGCTCCGGACATAGTAGACGGATTTTATGCCGTTTTTCCATGCTTCAACATAGAGATTGAGTACCTGCCGGAAGCTGTAGTCATTGGTAATATAGAAATTCATGGACTGCCCCTGATCAATATGGCGCTGCCGGAGCCCGCAGGCGCGGATGCTCCAGAGCTGATCTATCGTGTGGGCGTTTTTATACAGCCAATACGTGTCGAGCGAAAGAGCAGGGGCGACGCGGGGGACGAGCGAGCCTTTCTTTTCTTCCAAAAAGTACCGCTTCATAATGGGATCGATGCCGGCGGTGGTGCCTGCGACGATGGAGGTGGAACTGGTCGGAGCAACCGCTAACAGGTAGCCGTTCCGTATGCCGTGCCGGGCGACTTCTTCCCGCAGCGCATTCCACTGCTCCGAATGATAGCGGCGTTTTTCAAAATACGCGCCGGTTTGCCAATCGCTGCCTTCAAAAAGTCGATACGCGCCTTTCTCTTGTGCAATCCGCGTACTTGCCTGCACTGTATAGTAGTTAATTTTTTCAAAGAGCTCGTCAGCAAGTTTGAGGTGCGCATCGCTTTCCCACGCAATGTGTTTTTTTGCGAGCAGATGATGATAGCCGGACACGCCTAAGCCGATAGCGCGGTACTGTTCGTTGGTGATCTTTGCATACGGCACGGGATAAAAGTTAAGATCGATGACATTATCCAAGGCGCGTACCGCCGCTTCAATGATGCCTTCCAGTTCGGCATCGTTATCGGTGTCGATATTGCCGAGCACAAGAGACGCAAGGTTACACACAACGAAGTCGCCGGGTTTTGTAACGGTTACGACGACGGTTTCTCCATCCTGCGTTTGAATTTCCGTGTTGACCGCGTGGATCGGGCTCATGTTTTGCGCGATTTCGGTACAGAGATTGGAACTGTAAATCATGCCTTTGTGCCCGTTCGGGTTGGCGCGGTTTGCATGGTCGCGGTTAAAGATAAACGGCGTACCTGTTTCTACGGCGGATTTAAGGATGAGACGTACCAGCTCCTTGACGGGAATTTCCCGTTTTGAAATGCGGTTATCGTTGATGCAATCCTTGTAGCGTTTTTCCCATTCTTCTCCGTAGAAGTCTTCGAGGGCATAACCTTTTACGGTAAGGATTTCGTGCGGGCACATCAGATACCACGAAGCGCCGATATCCTCATCGACAGTGCGCCAAAACAAATCGGGACAGCATACCGCCGGGAACACATCGTGCGCCTTCATGCGGTCGTCGCCGTTATTGGTGCGGAGCTGTAAGAACTCAGGCACATCCTTGTGCCACACATCCAAGTACACCGCGACCGAACCCTGCCGCACCCCGAGCTGATCGACGGCGACAGCTGTATCGTTGGCAAGTTTAATCCAGCGGATTACACCTCCTGCCGCCCCTTGGAAGCCGCGGATGGGCGCGCCGACTGCCCGCACCTTGCCGAAGTACAGCCCCATACCGCCGCCGAATTTGGAAATCTTTGCAAAGTTGTCGATGCTGCGGTAGATGCCGTCCAAAGAGTCGGGAACGGTGTCGATAAAACAGGATGAAAGCTGATGGTAAGGTTTACGGGCATTGGACAGGGTTGGCGTCGCCATCGTAACCTGTAAACTGCTCAGCATGAGGTAAAAGCGGCGTACCCATTCCATCCGGTCTTTTTGCTCATGCAAGGCAAGGTGCAGCGCGATTCCTAAAAACATCTCCTGCGGCGTTTCAAGCGGAATATGTCCCCGTGTGGAAATAACATACCGGCGCAGCAGCAAATCCAAACCGCTGTAGGTAAAAAGGTCGTTTTTGCTATTATCGATATAGGCGTAAGCCTGTTCCAGTTCTTCTTTTGAATAACCTGCGCGGATATAGGCGCCGTAGAGTCCTTTTTCTTCCAAATAGGTTAACTTGTCATAGAATGATCGGATATTCCGCTTTTCAAGTTCGGTTTTAAGTTTACCGGAAAAGTCGAGCATCAAAAAACGGGCGGCGATAAATTCCCAGCGGGGAGCTTCCTGCGCGGTCAATTCAACGGCGGCCTTGATCAGCAAGGTTAGCAGTTCCGCCTCGGTCATATCAGGTTTCCGAAAAGATTCAAACTTATGGAAGAGAAGCGTGAGGCTGTATTGATCATCCGGGAAATCCTGCTGAATGCGGGTCAGCACCGGCAGAATATCAATCAGAGTAAAGTGAGCGGCAATAGCACGCCGCGCATCCCGCTTTTTTGTCTGTTCAACACGGTACAAAATAAAATTTTTCACCTCGGCATAGCGGTTATGCTCGATCAGCGTCTTTTCTACCAAATCTTGGATGGTCTCAACCTGCACAGGGCTGCCGTTTTTGCTCAGTCCATATATATCGGCTTCGATTTCTGCGGTCATCTGCCGTAACAGCGCGCCGGTATCGCCGTCCTTCTGCTGTGCTTCCGTACCGGTTACGCTGTTAAACGCCGCCTGCATCGCAAGCGTAATTTTTTCGGCATTGTAGGCTTCCCTCTCGCCGTTTCGCTTAATAATATCCATTCCTAATTTCCTTATTGCGCTGATTCTAATGGGAAAGCGCCATGGCGTCAACAGGCCCATTTCCAAATACTCCGCTCATGCCTTAAAATCAAGAGATACGGTATGCGTATCTCTTACGATTCAATTTATAATGTCTATATTAGAATGGAATTAGAATAACCGCTAAAGAGGCCTATTCTATATTAAAGAAAATTTTTAGCAACTGACAGACATATAAATCAATAAAAATTTATTGTTGCATTATCGATTGTTTCGTTGTACAATAATCACCATAATAAATAACCTTAAGGGATTTGGGATAAACATTGAGGTAAAAAACCGGCTGTGCGTAACGATGTAAGGAGTGTTATGGTGGAAATACGGGATGTTTTACAACGTGCATATGAATATGGGGTGCAATATGTTGATAACGGGGTAGTTGCAAACTACATCCCCGAACTTGCGAAGGAAGATAAAACAAAGGTTGGCGCTGCGCTTATCGATACGGACGGCTCGTTATATGAGACGGGCTCTTCACGACACAAGTTCAGCATTCAAAGTATTGTCAAAATTATTATTTACCTCTGTGTACTTGAGCACTATGATTTTGATTATATTCAAAAGTTTATCGGCGTAAAACCGTCCGCAAAGCCGTTTAACAGCATCATCGCGCTTGAGTTAAGCGATAAGAATATTCCGGTTAATCCGTTTATCAATGCCGGCGCCATCGTCGGAACCTCGTTATTGTATGAAAAATACGGTAATAATACGTTCGAGATGATTCTTAACCGGACACGCGAAATAGTCGGAAACGATAAGATCGATTACAGCAGAAGTATTTTCAATTCGGAAAGCTCCTCTGCTTTTGCGAATAGGGCGCTGACCTATATGTTGTTAAACGGAAAAATCATCCCTGCAACAGTTAATGTAGAAGACCTGCTAAACGTATATTTTAAAAGTTGTTCCATTTTGGTTGATGTGCGGGATTTGGCTCAATTGGGATTTGTGTTGTCGAGGGATGGTAAAGACGGAGACAATAAGCAATGTTTAAGTGGGGCTCATGCTCGGATATTACGGACGATTATGGCGACTTGCGGCACCTACGATTATTCCGGAGAATTTGCCATCAGGATAGGATTACCGGCAAAAAGCGGAGTGGGCGGGGGTATCGTTACTGCGTCACGAGCGGGATACGGCATCGGCGTTTTCTGTCCAGGCCTGGATTCTCATGGAAACTCCTATGTAGGAACACGGATACTTGAGCTTATTGCACGGGAACTCAACTTAAATATTTATTAAAGGTAAAAATATACCGATAAACATACGATACATCGTTATTTTTAGGAGGAAAAAGTATGTTGGAAATGTTAGGCGCCATTATTGCGCCAATCAACAGTTGGCTCTACTACCCCATCTTGATTATTTTGCTGCTGGGTGTAGGGATCTATTTTACTGTCCGTTCGGGATTCTTACAGGTACGGTTACTCGGAGAAGCGTTTAGAGTTACCGTCGAAAAACCGATGAAGGAAGGGGACGTATCGTCGTTTCAGACCTTGATGGTAACAACCGCATCAAGAGTCGGTACCGGCAATATTGTCGGTGTTGCAAGTGCTATTTGCTTAGGCGGTTACGGCGCGGTGTTTTGGATGTGGATTGTCGCGATTATCGGCGGTTCGTCTGCATTTATCGAATCGACACTTGCGCAAATTTACAAGCGACGGGATGAAAACGGCGGCTGCTACGGAGGTCCTGCGTATTATATCGAAACAGCATTAAAGAGCAGAATTCTCGGCATTATTTTTGCGATCAGCCTTATTCTTACGTATGCAATCGGCTTTAATATGCTTGCCGCGTTCAATTTACAAACCAGCTTTACCGTCTACAGTTTTTATGACCCGAAAGTAACACCCTGGATTATCGGCGCCATATTGGCAGTGATGACCGGTTATTGCTTGTTCGGCGGCGGAAAGCGCATCTTGAAGGTAACATCAATTTTAGTTCCCATCATGGGCGCAATTTACGTTGTTGTTTCACTCGTGATAGTCATCATGCATATTTCTGCAATGCCGGCGGTTTTCGCACGTATTTTTGCCGATGCATTCGATTTTAAAGCGATCTTCGGCGGTGTTGCCGGTTCTTGTATGATGTACGGTATTAAGCGCGGGCTTTATTCCAACGAGGCCGGTATCGGTTCGGCGCCGAATGCTGCAGCTACGGCTCTTATCAGTCATCCCGTTAAGCAGGGGCTGGTACAGATGCTTTCGGTATTCCTCGACACGCTTATTATATGTAGCGCTACTGCCTTTATGTGCTTTAGCGCCGGTATAGAGCCGTCAGAATCCTTAACCGGTGCGCCGTATGTGCAGGCTGCCTTGTCCTCGCTGATGGGCAATTTCGGAAACCATTTTATCACGTTCTCGCTGATATTATTTGCTTTTACCACCCTGCTCGGAAACTTGTACTATGTTGATGATAACCTCGCGTACATTTACGGGAAGGTTCCCGGCAAAACCTTTATGCTGGTGTTTTGTTGATGGGCATTATGGCCTTGATTAACTTACCGGCAATCTTCCTTTTAGGAAAGACCGCACTGAAGGCTTTGAAGGATTACGAAAAACAGCGCAAAGAAGGAAAAGACCCGGTATTCCATGCAGCCGACATCGGTATGCAGGAAAAACTGGATTTCTGGAATTAAAACTTTTTTTAATTATGGATACGGACGTCTAAAGATAAGAAATTTTTAGGCGTCCGTTTTATGAGAACTGCATTTTCTAATGTTCTGTGTTGAGGGATTTGCTAATTCTTTCGAAAAAGCCGTATAGCGATTATTTACGGCGTGTGGTAAAACATCGCTACTGATTAACATCCTGGGGATGTCTCAAAAGTTGGTTACTTTTTCGACATCCCCGCGAGTTTAAAATTAAGTCTTTATACAGTAATGACTTAATTTTAAACATCGCATCTAAATCTAAGGAAACTGTCCAAAAACTGAAGTTTTTGGACAGCCCCGTTCTAAAGGGGAGATTGTAAAGAGGGTTCTCCCTCTTTACCCGTCATTTTTCTTTTTAGGGGTCGTAGGGGATATTTTTCTTTTTATCGGAAAAAAAGAAAAATATCCCCTACTTGGTTTTAAACTTTGAATTTGGAAATCTCTTGAGCCAGCGTCATAATGCTTTTCTTATTTTTCTGGCTGATTTCATCCACTTCATGGACGGCTCTATTGATTTGCTCCGCGCCGGAAGCCATCTCGTTCATACTGTCCGTAATAATATGCGTTAAGTTGTCGAGTTTGTGCATTTCTCGCGTAACGCTTTCTCCGCCTTTGAGCATTTCTTCGGAACCGGCCTGTACTTCCATTGTAACCATATTGATATTTTTGATGGCAGTCAGCACTTCTTTACTGCCCTTTTCCTGTTCTCGCATTGCTTCGGTAAGCCGGTTACTCATGTCCTTTACCTGGTCCGCCAAATTGAAAATAGCATTGAATTTGTCCTCAACCGTTTTAGAAGAGTCCGAAAGCGTTTCAATTTCGCCGCTTAACATTTTAAGCGTTGCCGTTATTGTTTTTCCTTGAACCGAAGATTCTTCAGCAAGTTTTCTGATTTCATCGGCAACGACGGCGAAGCCTTTCCCCGCCTCTCCTGCATGGGCTGCCTCGATAGCCGCATTCATTGCAAGTAAATTCGTTTGTGAGGCAATGTGCTGAATAACGCTAGACGCCTCCATTAACGAACCTGATTCTTCGGCAAGTTTTTGTGTTACGCCGTTCGACGTTACGATGGTTTCTTTACCGGCGTTTGTAGCTATTACAAGGTCTTTGATGGAATCGGAAGTTTTATTTAACATCTGTGTTATAGAAGCAATATTTGCGACCATCTGTTCTATCGAAGCGGTAGATTGAGCGACGCTTCCTGCTTGCGCTTCAATACTGCCATTGAGCTGCTTGATTGTTTTAACGATTTCTTCAACGGTTGCAGCGGTTTCGGTAACGCTTGCACTTTGCGTTAACGATTGCTGTTTAACGCCGACGATATTTGCATTGATTTCATGGATTGCACTTGCCGTTTGGGTTACGTTACCGGCAAGCTCGCTGCCGACCTGTCTCATGCTATCCGTGTTTGCTTTTACCATACTGATAGAAGTTCTTATCTTTTCTATTGTCCGGTTAAAATACGATGACATAGCGCTGAATTCTTTTGAGGTACGGACGGATAAATTGACGGTTAAATCGCCTTCACCTTCCGCTATGTTTTTCAGTGCGTTGTTTATCTGTCTGAACATAGAAGTAACATACGAAAGCGACAGGAAAACAGCGATCGCGCATATCAAAAAGACAACCGCGCCGAACAAAAATGCTTTGAACCGCATGGTATATATGTCAGAGAAAATACTTTGTTCCGATACACCGATACAGAATATCCAGCCGGTCATAGTATCATAGTGCGGAATGGAAAGATAATAATCCTTGCCGACATTAATTCTCAGGAGCTTATCGGTATCGTTTTGCATATTGCCGAGAAAAGCCTTATACCTTTTATCGGTAATACTATCGACCGTGTCATTAAACGAATATTCGGGGTGTACGACGAAATGTCCCGTGTGATCGACGATGAATACGGTATTTTTTCCGCCGCTATCATGCTCCATCAGCAGCGATTGCAGTTTATCAATCTTAATATTCGTTGCAAGAACACCGACCGTAGCGCCGTCTTTGATAAGCGGAGTACTCATGGTAATCATCGGAATATTCCGCACGCTGTCCATATAAACATCGGTAAATGAGGTTTTGTTATTTCGTATCGCAACTGTATACCATGGCCGTCTTTTGGGAATAAAATCTGCGGGAGGCTGCCAGTCGGATGAGTCGATATATACACCGTTTTCAAGTCCGGCGTATATATCGAATAAATTTTCATGAAAATTTTTATCAATGTTTGAGGCCACGTCATACATCGCCTGAGGATCGTCGAGATGCCGTTCAACTTCACGGGCGGTTGTTTCCAATATCCTTGCCCGCTCCGTTACGAACGTATTAAGAAGCGATAAGTAGTAATTTTTCTCCGCGACAAGCGTTTCCTGTGCATTTACGGTGATTATCCGTTTTGCTTGGACAAACCATACCAACGACAGCAAAAACACAATGATTGCAAAGGGGATGGTCAACATAATTAATAATTGTGCTCTTATGGAAAGAGACGAATAACTGTTTTTCATATTAGATATTATTATCTCTATAAGGGGGTGATTGTCAATAGTACATTGCAAAAGATAATGATTATATTCTGGCTCTTAAAGGAAATCATCCGCTTATGGAGCAGGAGGTAAAGGACTTCTTTCTTAGTCCTGCACCAGCGACTCGGAGCGTCTATACGACCTTTGATAAAGGACATGGGAGAATAGAAAGGCGAATATTATCAGAAGAATTGTTTACAACAGAATTAAGATGCTTTCTAAAATGGATACACTGAGTATGGGCAAGCGCGCTTGCATCTACGACGATAATTTTAGAGCTCAGATCCTTTTTTCATGCTGGAGCCCTGGTCCGGTGTGTTTTAGACGTGGACGCTGATCGATTGACGGTAACAGTGTTTCCTTTTACAATAGCTATAAAGGAGATAACGATGGACAACTGTATTTTTTGTAAAATTATTAAGGGTGAAATTCCGTGCATGAAAGTCTATGAAGATGAGCACACGATTGTCTTTATGGATATTGCAAAGGATGTCGACGGGCATATACTCGTTGTGCCTAAAAAGCATGTTACGAATATCTTGGATGCCGACGGAAAAACGTTCCATCATGTAATGGATACGGTGAAAAAGGTAGCAAAGCATTGTGTAGACAACTGCGGGTATGAAGGCATCAATATACTGAATGCAAATAACCAATGTGCGGGGCAAACGGTTTTTCATCTCCATATACATTTGATTCCGAGAAAATCCGGCGATGCCATACCGGGTTTCCCAAGGTTCGGCGGAGCGGTACACCCGATAGAAGACATCTACAAAAAACTTAAAATGTAAGGGTACGTGCTGAAAAAAAAGGTAGTGCTGAAAATTTGATCAACTTTTTATAGATGTGAAGAGAATCCGCCATATTGACAAAAGTCGGATTATATGAATAATACTTCAAGCATGAGTGCCGATGCAGTTAGTCTTTGTGCTTATGCAAAGATTAATATTCATCTAAAGGTTCTGGCAAAAAGAGAAGACGGGTTTCATAACCTAGAAAGTATTTTTCAGCGTATTTCGATAGCAGATTATCTTTCCATAACAAGATCAAACGATTTGCACGGTTGTACGGTTGAATCTCCTTTGTTGCCGTTACCGGCTGAAAACACACTGACGAAAGCGTGGACGGTGTTTAGCGGCGCAACAGGTATTGACACCGGTATAGCAGTACGGCTGATAAAAAATCTTCCTGCGGGAAGCGGTTTGGGAGCAGGGTCTTCCGATGCAGCCGCTTTGCTGAAGGCTGTAAATGAGCTTTTTGCAATGCCTTTGAGCAATGCCGAACTGACAGAACTTGCTTTGCAGGTTGGAAGCGACGTACCGTTCTTTCTTAGCGGTAATGCAGGTGTTGTTACAGGGCGGGGTGAGGTTTTTAAGCCGCTGCAAGCCCGTACCGATTGTTTCGGTATACTGATTTGGCCGGATGTACAGAGTTCAACAAAAGAAGCGTATCTGTTGCTGGACGACCAAAAGAAAGAGCCTTTTGATGAGCCTGACGCATGGGGATATGAAAAACTAAGCGAACAGTATCATGCTCCGTTTAAAGCATGGCAGTTCGTTAATGATTTTCAACCGATGCTTGAACAGCGTTATCCTGTTATCAGCCGGGTGTGTACCGATTTTTATGAACAGGGTGCGGAATTTGCGCAAATGAGCGGTTCCGGATCGGCTGTTTTCGGGTTGTTTAGGTCTGAACGCCTTATGACGTCAGCTTTCCAAGTTTTGGCAAAAAGATGGAGCTGGTGTAAACCGTTTCTCTTACTTGCTTAATAAAACTTTGCGGTGTATAATGGATTTACCGTAAGGAGGGGCATGGTATGACGATCACTGATGTCCAAATCCGGAAAACCGTAGCTGAAGGCAAATTGAAGGCTTACGCAACCGTTACCTTTGACGAATGCTTCGTATTGCATAATGTGAAGCTTATTGAAGGGGAAAAGGGCGTTTTTGTTGCGATGCCGAGCCGCAGAACTAAGACCGGCACGTATAAGGATATTGCCCATCCGATAACGCCTGAGTTCCGATCGGTGTTGCAAGAAAAAATACTTTCCGCATACGAGGCTTGTGCTGAAAGCTAGAACCGATTTGTGCAGGCCGGTTTGTAGAGGTGTAGAAAATACCGTGTGTTTTTTCGCACGGTTTTTTATAATGGGACGTCGGCAAGTGGTAAGCCAACGGCTTTTGGTGCCGTCATTCCGTAGGTTCGAATCCTACCGTCCCAGTCTGAAGAAGATGCGGCTCTTATTCAATTGAATAAGAGCCTGTGTTGACTTTTGTATGAATGTAAATATAAAAAAGGGGCTTTTCAGAAGGAAGGAGCCTCTTGTTTGCTTTATGTGCAAAGGAGTTCCTGATTATGGAAGAGAGAGTTTTGACTGCCTGCCGCCGTACAGGTTTTGGAAAAGCCGCTGCTGCAAAGTGCCGCAGAGCTGATCGTTTGCCTGCAGTTATGTATGATCATGCCGGTCATTCAACGGCTATTGATGTTCCCTATCGCGATTTTGAAAAATTATTCAAAACAGTTACCGAGAGTACCCTTATCACCGTTAAGGTGGATGAAAAAGACGAGTACGAAGTTTTTATTAAAGATTATCAATATGATATAGTGACCGATAAAGTTTCCCATGCAGATTTCTATGCCGTTGAACGCGGTCAGCTGTTGCGGACTAAAATCCAGATTCGGCTTTCCGGTTCTCCTGAAGCTTGCCGCCAAGGCGCTATTTTGGAAACTGGTATTGCAGAACTTGAGGTTGAATGTTTACCGCGCAACTTGCCTGAGCGTATTATAGTTAATGTCGAAACGCTCGGTGCTAACGAAGCTATTCACGTGCGGGATATTAAAGTTCCCGAAGGTGTTAAGATTTTAACGGATGCCGACCTCGCAGTTGCAATGGTTAAATTTGTGAAAGAAGAAGCTCCTGCCGCAACGGAGGAAGCTGCTCCTGCAGATGCTGCCGCACCTGCGGATGCCGCCGCTCCGGAAGCAAAAGCGTAGCCGTTTTATCGGAGTGCAGGTTTTATACCTGCACTTTTTTTATTTTCAGCTCTTGTCTTTTTCCCATAAACCTTTTATTCTCCTCGGTGTATGCCTACCCATCCGCTTGTCGATGCCGTATTTCACAACCTTAAACCCATCGTAGGGAATTCCTCTTGTCATTTTTTGCTTGCATGCTCCGGCGGTGCGGATTCTACAGCATTACTGCTGGCCTTTCGGCAGCTGCAGCCGGTTCTTTCATGCCGGTTATCCGTTGTTACCGTTAACCATAATATCCGCAGTGCGGAAGAAAGCGCGGACGATTCTGCTTTTGTCGCCGGTTTGTGCAGCGGTTTTGAACCGGCTATTCCTTATATTATTGAAGAAATTCCCGCGGGAGAAGTTGCCCGCTATGCAAAGGAACGCGGGCGGGGAACCGAAGATGCCGCGCGTACGCTCCGGTATTGCCTTTTTGAAAAAACAGCCGATTCCGTAAGCGCCGATTTTATTGTTACGGCACATAACCTAAGCGATGTATATGAAACGGTGCTGATGCGGCTTTTCCAAGGCGGCGGCACGGCGAGCTTATCGATAATGCCGGTGCGGCGGGGGCGATATTTGCGGCCGCTTATTACGGTAGAGCGGAACAGTATAGAAGAATTTTTGCGGCAGCAGGGGATTGTGTGGCGCGAAGATGCAACGAATGCGGGGAATACGTATCTGCGCAACCGGATTAGGCATTATCTGCTGCCGGCATTGTCCCAAGCCTTCGGCGGATGGCGCGCCGGACTGGATAAAACTTTGCAGCGGATTGCGTTAGATCGCTCGTTCTGTGAAAACGCGCTGGTCTCCGCACAGACCAACTTTACCGGCGCAGCGGATTGGACTGCGTGCAGGCACGGTGCAATCGCAATCGAGGCTGCTTTTTTTGATTTGCTGCCGCCTGCGCTGCGGCTTAGGCTGCTTGAACAAGGATGCCGGCGGCTTGGTATCGGGGAACGGGTTCCGTTAGGGATACTGCTTCGACTTTCGTCTGAACTGCCGGTAGAGCCATCGGAAACGCCGCCAGTATCGACAAAACCATTAGATATTATGGAAAAGCAAGCGAGTAGTCATGCAAGGATTTCGGCAGCCGGTATTCTCCGGTTGGAGCGTCGCGGCGGACGCCTCCTTCTTTTTGACAATACGGCATACATGAAGCTTTACAATCAAAAATCGTATTCTCTTACTATTACGAAATGCGGCCTATATGTGTATCCTCTTGGACAGCTGGAAGTTTATAAAATAGCCGAAGGGATTTTTATTCGGGATAGCGAAGATAAAAGTCAGGGGATCGGCCCGCTTACACTGCCTCTTTCGATACGCTCAAGGCGCGCCGGCGACCGGATTCAAATGAGCTCCGGGAAATTAAAAGAAGTAAAAAAAATTTTGAATGAATGGCATGTTGATTCACTTGCCCGCGAACTTTTGCCGATTATCATAGAGGATAGCTGTATACAAAAATGTACGCGTATCCGCGCTTTGTACGGCAGTATGCTTGGATATAAGAACTGGTTTGTGGAGGAATAATAGAATGCTCAAGAATATAAAACGGAATCTCCCGTTAATAGAGGCGCTGCTTGTATTTTTATTACCTGTTACGGCAGCGTATTCGCAAACGATCGGCCGTGAACTGCAGCAAATCAATACGTCGTATGCGTTGCAATATTTGCAAAGAGCTGCCGGGCTCTATGCCGATTCAAACTATGCAGCAGCTCTTGAGTATGCCGAAAAAGGTATAACCTTTGACGATTCCTTTGCAGACTTTTTTTATTTAAAGGCTCAATGCCTGACTCATTTGGATGGCACGCGCGCCCAATGTCTTGATGCAGCGGAGACATCCCTTGCATCCGGTTTAAAGCTGCGTATTTACAGTAGGGATAGTCTGATTTTACTGCTGACCCGTTTGTATATCGAAACCGAACGTTATAACGAAGCGCTGCAGCTGGGGCAAACGCTTGCTTTTCCTTCCGCCGACAGCGATTTTTACCGGGCTTCCGCCCTATACGGTTTGGGGCGCGATGAACAAGCTCGGGATGTCATCGAAACGGCGCTGACCCGTTGGAGTTTTGACTCTCGATTTCCACGTCTGTTCTTTCTACAGGAACGGGATAAGCCGATGACCCGTGCGGGGAAAAAACTTGCCGACACCCTTTTGCAGCAACTCTATGTTTGGATCGAGCAAGCTCCTTCTCTCGCAGTGTATGCGGCTCCGTTTGATCCTAATCCGCAGGAAAATAACCGCCGTTTAAAAGTGTACCGCAATATGCACGCAGCAGACAATCAAAACCTTGATGCACGAACTCAGCTTGCCGCAGTGTTAGCCGAGCTGCGGTACGGTGTTATCGATGAAAAAACCGCTGTCGAAGAATTTTTTGCGGTAACAACTGCGAGCCATCTGCCGCAAGAGGAAAATGGTAAGACTCCCGTATCCGCCGTATATTCCGATCAGCTGATTGAGTTGTGCCGGCTTACCGGTACAAGCGGTATGAGAAAAGAAATCGGTACCCGTCTTACCGCTTTTAGCGGCGTCCTTTTAGAGGATGATAACTATGACGGAATTTCCAATGCAGCCGTTTTCTTTGAACAGGGGCGTCCCGTATCAGCCTATTTTGATCTCAATCAGGATGAAGAATATGAATATCAAGTACAGTGCAATTTAGGTGCGCCCAGTCTTATCTTTACACCGAAAAACGGTTATGCTGTTCAATACGACAGCTATCCTGCAATACATGCGGTTATACAAAGGGCGGACAAACGTGAATATATTATGCGCCCGCTTTCGCTTCGGTGGGAACCTGTTACTCAGACAGAACTTGATTTAAGACTGCGCGATACCGATGCGGAGGCTCCCGCATTTTTTACATTGCGCTTACGCGATAACGCCCGTCTTCTACAGGAACACGATTTTATATTTTCGGTTTTATACAGTGAAGAACCGGCTCCGCAGGATGAGCATACAGTGCTGAGGATTCATTTTGAAGACGGACTAATCGTTTCGGCTGAAATAAAAAAAGGAACACAGACGCTGGCGCATACTCGTTACCGGAACGGTGTGCTCGTACAAAAAGAATATGATTATGACGGCGACGGTTTTTTTGAAGTGCTGGAGCAGTATGACAAACAAGGAAACCTTGAAAAAATTTCGGTTGATGTCGATAAGAATAAACTCTTTGAATATTATGAGGTTTATAAGACGGACGGTACCGTGATAAAAAATTGGGATGAAAATGAAGACGGAACGCCGGAAATTCAATATACGCAATTTCCGTCGGGCAACGCTCAAACGGTGTGGAAGCATCGGTATTCGGGTTTACCGGTATCGGTATACTATAAAGACGGTGCACCTGAACGGCTAACCATCGGCAGAACGAATGTTCCGTTGATAAAGGATCCTTCGTACAATGTTTATTGGCTTGAACGGCGCCCCTCTTTTTCCGATAAGGTAGCCGAAAAATTGACGGAAGTGTTTGCCGACGATGCTTCCGATGTGGAGGCGCAAACGGTGCTGATCGGAAATTATGAATTGTATGCCGTCCGTTCCGGAGGTAATATATTTGTACAGCTGTTTACTATCCCCGTTACGGCAGAGGAGAGAAGGTGAGATTGAGCCGATCTTTGTATAAAATATGCGCACTGCTGATTGTATCTTTATGTTTTTACTCTTGCACAACGGTTGCCCCGTCTTTTTCTCCCGCCATCGATTACACGGATGGGCGCAGCGTCATACGGGAGATTGAAGCTGTCCGCAGCCTTATTGCAGAAAAACCGCTTGAAGCATTGCTGCGGGCTAAACGGTTAACGCTGTATAGCGAAACCACCGCCGGCGAAATCAATTCACTCTATCAAGAGACCGAAAGTGCCGTTGAAAAGCTGTTTGCCGATGCCGTAGAAAACGGGAGATGGGAAGAAGCTCTCAAAATATTCCGCTCGCTCGCTGCGCTGGGGCATACTCCTGCGCAGTGGACTGAACAAAAACTGATATCGGCACAACAAAATGAATGGAAAGAAAAAAAGTTTGATGCGTTGATTCAAGATAGTGCCCGATTATCCGGTGGAGCAAATGATGCCCCCTCTTTGGAAACGGTTAGAAAGATGATGCAGGGTGTTGTAACGGTTTGGGTTGACCGCGGTATGACAATTGAAAAAGGCTTGGGCAGAGCAGACCGTATGATCGGTTCGGGTTTTTTTATCGACGCTAACGGTTATTTAGTTACAAACTATCATGTTATTCAAAGCGAGGTTGACCCCGAATACGAAGGATATTCCCGCGTATACATTAAGCTGCCGAATAATCCTACGGCACGGATACCGGCAAAGGTTATCGGCTGGGATTCGGTTTTTGACCTTGCACTTCTTAAAACGGAAATTACCCCCGCGGTTTATTTTCAGCTCGGTTCTTCAGAGGATTTAAATATCGGAAGCAGAATCTATGCGATCGGCTCTCCCGCCGGCTTGGAACAAACGCTTACCTCCGGTATTGTTTCGGCACAAAACCGGCGTCTTTTATCCTTGGGCAGTGTATTGCAGATTGATGCCCCTATTAACCACGGTAATTCAGGCGGGCCGATTATCGATGAAGCAGGGAGGGTGCAGGCTATTGTGTTTGCAGGGCTTGAGCGCAACGAGGGTTTAAATTTTGCGATACCGGTTGAATTGCTGCGGCTCATTCTCCCTCGGCTCTATGCAGGTGGCGAAACAATCCATGCATGGATGGCCTGTTACGGCTTTTCCGTAAGGGAATCACCGCAGCAGGAAGGGGGAACGGAACTCGCATATACGGTGACGGGATCATCCGCCTCTGTGATTCCGGCAGGCGCCGTTATTACCCATCTGAACGGACAGGCTGTCCCTAGTTTGGAAGCGCTGCAGGCGGAGCTGATGCGGTTCAGCACCGGTACCATTGTTAAGCTTTCAGGGTATGCGCCTTCCAAAACCGAAGCAGCGCCTTCAAATTCGGATACTGTTACCGGCAGCAGTACCGGCGCCGATGCAAACAGCAGTGCGGATACTGTCAGTGATGCAACCGGCAGTACCGGCGGCGCAGAACGGCTGGGGCATAGCTGGGAGAAAACGCGGCAGGATTGGTACGTGCAGCTTGAAGCCCGTCCGAAGCAGCCTGCCGAGTTGGTGTACCGCAAGGACAGCCGTGCAAGGGCTATGCTGCCGCTGTACGGTATCTATCTCGAAAGCGCCGGCGGAAAAAAATCCTTCCGGATAACGGATGTTATTCCCGGCAGTTATGCCGATGAGACCGGTTTTTCTGCAGGCGACTACCTCGAAATCCGTACGATGGAAGTACAAAAAGATATGGAAGCGGTTTACACTCAAATCTATACGAAACGCCGGAAGTCCGCCTACCTCGATACGTTTATAGATATTTGGACATACTTAGATAATCCGTCATACTTTTAGAAGATGGAATAAACCAAAAGGATCGTGTTGACAATGAATATGATTGGAATAAAACTCCGTGCAAATCTGTCCGGTGTTGCCTTTATACTGAGTTTAGCGGTGCTGTTTTTGCAGCAGTTCTATGCGTCATTTGCCGTCAGTATTGTTATCCATCTAATGGATGGCATTATTCTTGCGCTGATCGTTGCCGGAACTTTTTTACCGATGCGGCAGGAAAAATACATTCAGCAGTATTTTCAAAAACACGCCATGCTCTGCTTGAGCACGTTCCTTTTTTGTGCGGTATTTGTCTTTTTTAAAATAAAAATCGGCTTTATTCCTTCATCCCCCGAACTTATTCTTATGTTCGCACTTATAAAGAATATTTTCCTGTTCGGGAAAATTATCAAAAATACGGCGGACACGGCGGGGGGCACGGAGCGGATTATGCTGAACCCGGCAGGAACCTTGCTTATTTCATTCTTCATGGTGATTATCACGGGGGCGTTTTTGCTGATGCTGCCGGCGGCCACACCCGGAACCAGCCATCTCGATTTTTTATCGGCGCTTTTTACCGCCACCTCTGCGGTGTGTGTAACGGGGTTGAGCGTCATCGATGTTGCAACCGAACTTACGGCAGTCGGCAAGGTGATTTTGATTTTGCTTGTCCAAATCGGCGGACTGGGCATCATGGTGTTTTCGTTTTTCGGGATGCTGGCATTCAGACGAAAACTCTCCATCGCGGAGAAATTGACTGTTTCCTATATGGTGAGCGAAGATGATATGTCCGGACTGTTTAAAGCGCTGCGGGTAATTATTTTTTCTACATTTTTAGTCGAAGCGGTCAGCGCGGTTTTTTTATTTATCGGTTTTTCGCGTACGATGGGAATGTCGGTAAAGACACTGCAGTTTGCGGCGTTCCATGCCGTTTCCGCATTTTGTAATGCAGGTTTTGCGCTCTTTTCAAATAATCTTGAATCCTTTACCGGAGATCCTATCGTTAGTTTGACCGTGAGTTTTACTATTATCCTCGGCGGTATCGGTTTTGCCGTTATGTACGATGTAGTGCATAAATTGACGGTTGAACTGAAAAACCTTTTTGCAAAAAATAAAAAAACGGTATTCCTGCTTCCGCTTAATACGCAAATTGTGCTTGCCATGACTGCCGGTGCGCTGTTTATCGCTTTTGCAGCATTTTATCTATTAGAGCATACTCATACCATGAAAGATTTTTCGCTGCGTGAACAATACCTCGGCGCTTTTTTCCAAGCGGTAACATTGCGGACGGCGGGCTTTTCGACGGTGTCCTTTGCATCGCTGACCAATGCAACGCTGCTGATGATGGTTTTTGTCATGTTTGCAGGCGGAGCTTCCGGCAGCACCGCAGGCGGTATAAAGCTTAACACCGTTGCGGTAGTGTTTGCCTTTTTCCGGTCGTTTCTTAAAAATGACCGGACGGTTGTGATTAAAAAAATGTCGATCCCCGACGAGCAGGTAAAAAAGGCATTTTTAATTTTCGGCTTTGGACTTTCGATTGTCTGCGCAGCCGTGTTTGTGTTGACCATCACGGAAACGCTGCCTTTTTTACCGATGGTTTTTGAAACGGTTTCCGCCTTTGCTACGGTCGGGCTTTCTACCGGCATAACCTCTCAGTTCAGCGTTGCCGGTAAATTGATCCTGATCTTTTTAATGTTTATCGGCAGGGTTGGCCCGCTTACCATCCTCACTGCTGCCGGAAAAAAGGAACACAGCGATACGGTTGACTATCCTTACGGCGCTATTTCGATCGGTTAAAAAGATTGCCGGCTTCATCAAGGTAAAGTATCAGAACGCAATCTTTTTGTCTTTTGATACGCGCATAAAGATAATCAGCGTTAATACGGTCATCAATGTAAGAATAGCGGACATTGCAGCGGCAATTCCGTAATTTCCCCGTGATACGTACGTATAAATCTGAATTGTGAGTGTTGTTGTGCGATAGTTGTACAAAATAACACCGGAGGAAAGTTCCGTAATGATGGCAATCCAACTCAGAAGCGCACCTGAAATAATACCGTTAGACATCATCGGCATCGTTACCTTAAAGAATGCTTTCATTTTACTGCATCCGAGCGATAATGCCGCTTCTTCAATCGACATCGGAATTTGCTGCAATGTCGCAACGGAAGAGCGTATGGTGTACGAGCATCGCCGTATTACCAAAGCGATAATCATTATAGCGGCAGTTCCCACCAATACTATCGGCTTCCGGTTAAATGCAATGACGAGCGATATACCGACAACAGCACCGGGAATAACATACGGAATCATCGATAATGTATCTATTGTCCTGTTAACGATATTGTCCCGTCTAATGACCAAATAGGCGATTAAAACCGAAAAGAGAATAATCAGCACAATGGCTGTTCCTCCGATTAAAAAGGTATTTGGAATGGCATTCTGCAGCTTGGAGAAAGCATCCCGATAACTTTGCAGAGAATATCCGCTGACAAACAGCTTTCCCGACGCTTTCCTAAATGACGTATAGATAACATAGAGCTGCGGGGCATACGCCGTAAATACAACGATATAACAAAATGCGTGAATCAAAAAGCTTTTTATTCCGTGCACTTCTTTCATTTGAATCGGATGGAGTGCGTTCATCGTGAATCTGAATTTATTGTTAAAGTACCGTTGAATAAGAAATATCAGCGTAGTAATGAGAATACCGATAACGGCCACAGCGCAGGCAAAGTGCGTATCGCCGCCGGTTTCGCTCATAAATGAATTGTATATTTCAACGGGAAATGTTCTGTATCCTTCTCCGATAAAAAGCGGTGTTCCGAAATCGGCAAATGCGCGCATAAATACCATCAGTGCGGCGGCAATAATGGTTGGCATACATAACGGGATTATTAACGTAAAAAATCTTTTAGCACCGGAACAGCCCATGTTTTCGCTTGCTTCCAAAAGCGAATTATCGATATTCCTCAGTGCCCCCGAAACGTAGAGAAACACAAGGGGAAAAAGCTGCAGGCAGAGTACAAGCATTATGCCCTTAAACCCGTATATGCTCGGTACTTTAATGCCGGTCAGATTTCTTATCAGGTTCGATATAAGACCGTTTCTGCCCAGCAACAAAATCCATGAATACGCCCCGATAAACGGTGCGGACATACTGCTCATAATGATAACAATCTGCAGCATTTTAGCGCCTTTAATTTTATACATATTCATAAAGTAGGCGATAGGGACGCCGATAACTAGCGCCAACAAGGCTGCGGAAATACTGACTTTAAAGGAATTGGCAATGGTTCCCGCATAATACGGACGGGATAGAAATCTTTCAAAATAACCGAACGTGAGTTTTCCGCTGGTATCCACTGCCGAATTACGCAGCAGCATAAACAGCGGATAAATCATAAAAAGAGCAAATAAGAGCAGGATGCTTAAAGAGATAATAGTCCAAACATCCTTTTTCGGTTTTGTTCTTCCGGTGCTGATGACGGTTTTCATACTCACACCTCCAGATCGTTCTGTACGCCCAGAACGATATTTTTCTTACCGTCGCCGGTGAATATATTTATTTTTTCTTTTTTTACTCCGAGCGTTATCGAAGCACCTTTCGGTATGGTACTGTCAATTTCGGATTCCGTTACAATATTCAGCTTTGTCCCGTCTTGTAAATGTACAAAATAATGCGTGTTAAGTCCAAGGAAGATACAGTCATCGACCACGGCAGAAATACCGTCACTGTTTTCTTTTTCAATAATGAACTCTTCGGGCCGTATGGAAATTTTTACATTTTTTTCATATTTAAAATTATCTTGTATGTTGTCAACTGTTATTTTGTCTCCGGTAGGCAGAGCAAGGTAAACTTTGCCGTCTTGCATCTCCATAATACCGTCAAGGACATTGGTATGCCCGATAAAGGTTGCAACAAAAAGGTTAGCCGGACGTTGGTACAGATCTTTCGGTCTTCCGATATGCTGAATGCATCCCTTATTCATAACTGCAATCCGATCGGAAACAGCCATTGCTTCTTCTTGATCATGCGTAACATAAACGGTTGTAATGCCTATTTTATTCTGGAGCTCTTTTATTGTGGTGCGCATCTCCACGCGGAGCTTTGCGTCGAGGTTTGAAAGCGGTTCATCCATCAGCAGAACACTCGGTTTAATTACAAGGGCACGGGCCAATGCGACACGCTGCTGCTGCCCGCCGGAAAGATTTTCAGGCATTCTGTCTTTGTATTCATCAATCTGCATAAGTTTTAAAAACTTGTCGACTTCTTTTTCTATTTCGTCTTTTGGAAGTTTTCTGTTTTTTAGACCGAAGGCTACATTGGCTTTTACCGTCATGTTGGGAAAGATGGCGTAGTTTTGGAAAACCATTCCGATATTTCTTTTTGCAGGGTCTTTAGCATTTATTCTGTCTTCACCGAAGTAGAAATCCCCGCCTTCGATGGAATTGAATCCGGCAATCATCCTTAGAAGCGTTGTTTTACCGCATCCGGAAGGGCCGAGGAGCGTAAAGAATTCGCCCTCTTTGATATTCAGAGAAAGATCTTCTATGACAATGTTTTCTCCGTACTTTTTTACAGCATTTTTTATAGAGATGTTTACGCTCATTTTGTTCTCCTATAAAAACTTTTGCGCAAATTACATCTAGTGGGAAGCTCTAAAAACCGAAGTTTTTGGACTGCTCCGTCTCCATTAATTTCCGAAAAAGTTTTTAGCCGTGCCGGTTCCTGCACAAGGAGCGTTGTATCCGTATGCAGAATACCTACACGGCAGTAATTTTGTATTCTTTATTTTGTAATTAAATCAATCCACTTTTCCTGCCATTCTTTTTTGTGTTCTGCACAATAATTGATATCTTCGTATGCAACATTGATAGTAGAAAACGCAGGCATATTTTTACTTGTATTCTCGACGGAAGTCATTACCGGTCTGATTGTCGTCGGTGCATAGCCTTTTTGACCTTCTTCTGAAATGATGAAGTCGATAAAAGCTTTTGCGTTGTCCATATTCTTGCAATTTTTGACGATCGCCGCTCCGGCCGGAAGCCAAACAGCCCCCTCTTCGGGATAGACAACCATCAGATTCGTTGCTCCGTCTTCAAGCAGGCTGATACAGGGATCTTCATAAGATACGCCGACTGCATACTCACCGTCCGCCGTAGCCTTGTAAATCTGACTTGATGATGAGATAATCGACCCGTTAAGCTGTTTAACAAACTGCGCAACAAATTCCCACGCTTTATCGTCATAGGGTTTGTCGCCCATAACTAAGGAGCATATTGGTCAATTCCGCCCAAGCGCTTGAAGAAGCGGCAGGGTCTCCCATTGCAATTTTTCCCTTTAGCTCAGGCCGTAAAAGATCTTTATATCCTTTAAATTCTTCGGGGTTCAAACCGATTTCCTTAAACACATCCTTATTAACAAGGAGCGCTGCGCTTCCCGACAGCTTTGTATAGGTGAAATATCCGTTATAGCTTTGATATGCTTCCGGCAAATTTTTATCATTCGGCGAAACATATTGCTCGTAAAGATCGGGATGGTCTTTCCAGAAAGCAAGGTTTACTGCGCCCCAATTGATGTCGGCTTGAGGATTTGCTTTTTCCGCCTCAAGTCTGGCAAGAACGTCCCCTGTACCCATTGACTGGAGAATAACCTTGATGCCCGTTGCTTTTTCAAAAGCGGGAACAACTGCGGCTATTTCGGAATCCGAATTGGGAGAGTAAATAACAACTTCTTTACTCATCTGCGTGCCGGTGTCTTTTACGGCTGTCTGATCGGCGTCTTTCTTTGCACAAGAGGCAAAAGAAAACAGCACAACCGTAACCAATAATAAAAAGCTTTTTTTCATACTATCATCCTCCTACTTATTGATAGTTTTTTTCTGCCGAATCGTTTATTGCATGAACAAATCTTTCGGCTATTTCTTTAGGACGTGTTATTGCTCCGCCGACGACAACCGCCAATGCGCCGAGCTTCAGCATTTCAGCTGCATCTTCCGGCCTGTGAATGCGGCCCTCTGCGATAAGCGGAACGGAAATGGAGGAAGCAATTTTTTCCGCAAGCCGGTAATTCGGCCCGTCAAGGACGGATGCGGTGTTGCCGCCTACATACCCGTTCATAGTAGTACCCACAAAATCTACTCCGGCGGCGGCTGCATTGTATGCATCCTCAAAAGAAGCGCAGTCGGCCATCAAGAGCTGATGGGGATATTTTTTCTTTATTGCACGTATGTATTCGGAAGCGGTTAAGTTCCCCGGCCGTGATAACGAGGTACAGTCGATAGCAATTACTTCACAGCCGACCGCTACGAGTTGATCAACTTCGTCCATAGACGGAGTGATGTACGCCTCAAATCCGTCATAGTTCTTTTTGATTATTCCGATGACGGGAAGTTTAACCGTTTTTTTTATGCCGGTAACATCTTTTACTCCATTGCACCGGATACCCTTGGCGCCTGCTTCTTCCGCAGCCTTTGCCATAAGGGGCATAATGCCGCCTTCCGGTCTATAGAGCGGTTCTCCCGGCAGTGCCTGACAAGACACGATAAGACCGCCCTTTACGCAAGAGATGAATTCTTCTTTTGTCATATTGTTTTATGTAACTCCAATGTAATAATAAGGACATACCGGCAGTGTGCAGTATTTAAAAAGTATATCATCCCTTCTTATGAATTGTAAAGAAAAAAATTGCCGAAACGATGATGGAGAAAAAAGAAATTTTCCGTAAATATTGCGGTTCCCCTTTTTTTTTACTATAATTAGCTTTCAAAAATTAGGGAAACGCCGGTTAATCCGGATCGAATTAATCAACGCGTCCTTAATGTATCCGTCTTAAAAGGGTACAAGGGAGTTGTTTATGGCTGCTAAGGAAATACCGATTGGCGAAATCTCGCTGCAAATTGTCCTTTCCGTTGGAATTATCGTTATTGTCGCAAAGTATCTCGGCCTTCGTGCTAAAAAAATCAATTTTCCGCAGGTTGTGGGAGAGATTGTCGCAGGTCTTTTGTTGCGATACTTGCCTTTTTTCCGCAATTTCGGCGGAGTTGAAACAAATATTATCTATAGCGAAACCAATCAGTTTATTGAGTATATGTCCGAAATCGGGGTTATTTTGATTATGTTCTCCGCCGGGTTGAGCACCAATTTAAAATCGCTTGTTAAATCCGGTGTAAAATCGACCGTAATTGCCGCATGCGGCGTTATCGTACCGATGATTCTCGGCACGATTATGGCGTTGGGCTTTTGGGGATTCGACGGTTTCGGGACGGCCGTATTCTATCAGGCATTGTTTATCGGAACCATCTTAACCGCTACTTCCGTCAGTATTACCGTCGTCGCATTGAAGGAACTGGGAAAAATAAATTCCGAGGTCGGGCAAACGATTATCAGCGCTGCAATTATCGATGATGTATTCGGCATTATTGCGTTAACGGTTGTGCTCGGCGCCAGTTCAGGGAAAGGAGATTACCTCGGGCTTATAATAAAAACGGGGGCTTTCTTTGCCGCTTCGTTGGTTGTGGGATATCTGATTTACCGTATTTTTAAATGGTATGATGCGCGGCACCCGCATTCTCACCGTATTCCGATTTACGGCTTGGGAGTTGCTTTGATTTTTGCCTATTGTACCGAGCGGTTTTTCGGGATTGCCGATATTACCGGCGCGTATGTTGCGGGCGTTGTGTTTTGCAATCTGCATGATGCTTCCTATATGGAACAAAAAATCGACATCAATTCGTATATGTTTTTCAGCCCTATCTTTTTTACCAGCATCGGGCTTAAAACGGATTTAAGCGGGTTGAATATGAACTTGATATGGTTTTCCATAGCTTTTGTGATTATCGGCTGTGTGGCAAAGATAATCGGCTGCGGCGGTTCATCCTTGTTTATGGGCTTTAAAAAGAAGGAAGCGCTGCAGATAGGGCTGGGGATGATGGTGCGCGGCGAAGTAGCCCTCATTGTTGCTCAAAAGGGACTTGCCGTCGGTATGGTTAAGGCGGAATATTTTGCGCCGGTTATCTTGCTGATTATTGTTTCTTCTATGATTGTACCTGTTTTGCTTGGAAAAGCGTTTGCGGAAAGGAAATTGCCGTCCGCCGAATCGGGTACATAGCGGATAGGGCATCTTTAAAAATCTAACTAAGTTTGTAGAGATGCCCAATAGTTTTAGAATGGGGATTATGGATACGGCTTATTTCGATTCAAAAGCGGAAACATGGGACGCGCGTAGTGCACGTGCATTGCGCGCGGAAAAAATATACAACGGCATCATCGCTGAGTTGTATATGAATCCCGGCGATCATGTCCTTGATTTCGGCTGCGGAACGGGGCTGCTCGGTTTTCAGTTTATCGATGCAGCCGGAACCGTAACCTTTGCCGACACATCTTCCGGTATGCTGGAGCAAGTACGTAAAAAAGCGGCATCGCTGCAAGGCGGTAAAGTAAAAATCCTTGATTTAACGAAACATGATGTTGCTGAAACATACAATATTATTGTTTCGCTGCTGGCACTGCATCATATCGAAGATGTAGAGGGAACGGTTTACAATTTAGCTTCCCATGTCGGCGAAAACGGCTACATCTGTTTTTCAGATCTCGATCTTGAAGACGGCAGCTTTCATTATCCCGAAGTAGCCCCCCATAACGGAATAGACCGCACGGTTATTACGGATGCGCTCCGTAAGGGCGGTATGGATATTATATGCAATAAAACCGTGTATACTGAAGAAAAAATTATTGACGGTACCGTAAAAACATATCCCATTTTTTTAATCATAGGGAAGAGGGTAGGGTAAACGATCGGTTGCGGATGATGTAACAACGGATGATGCGACGCTTGCGGGAACCGGTATTTGCTGCTAATATGATGGGGCATTCGGGCAAACGCATCAGGCCGTTTTTTTAGTAGCCCCTCAGAATAAGCAAAGGAGAACTCTATGGATATTAATAGAGACACCGCAGTAGGATTGCTCAATCAGTATGTTACAACCGAGCATATCATGGCTCATTCGTTCGCCGTTGAAGCCGTTATGCGAGCCCTTGCAAAGCGGCTTGCTCCTGCCGAGGAAGAATTGTGGGGAATTACGGGGTTACTTCACGATTTGGACATAGATGTTTCCCACTGGCAGGAGCACCCCGAACGGCACGGCCCCGTAACCGTTGAGCTTTTAAAAGAACATAATTTCGGCTGTGAGGAAATGTACAACGCCATTATTGCTCATAACCCCGATACGGGTGTCGTACCGCAAACGCTGTTTGAAAAAGCACTCTTTGCTGCCGACCCAATTACCGGATTTATCACCGCTGTTACGCTTGTGTATCCCGATAAAAAGATTGCGAGCGTTAAGGTTAAATCCATCGTCAAGAAAATGAAAGCAGCCGGATTTGCAGCAGGGGCAGATAGAGGAGCGATGATGTCGATAGAAAATATCGGCATACCGTTTCCGGAATTTGCGGAATTATCGCTTACTGCGATGTGCGGTATTGCCGATAAGCTCGGGCTCTAGCTCCTTCCGAATGGCTAAGTTTAGACGGCAGTCAAAGTCCTCGCGTATGGCGGAGATACAGGAAGCTGCAAAAAAAGTATTTTTGACGAAAGGTTTCCGCTATACGACGATGGAGGATGTGGTAAAAAACACAACGCTTTCCAAGGGCGGTGTCTACCAATATTATAAAACGACAAAAGCCATCCTGTTCGATATTATGCAAAACGGAAACTATTTCCGGTATGAGCGTACGGAAAAAATCGTACAGGAATCGGAGAATACCGAATCGCTTGCCGAAGTTATAACGCAAGCGTGTATGGCAAAACTTTTTGACGAACTGCCCGAAAAAAAACTCTATCTGATGTTTTTAGCGGAAATCCCTTATGACCGCGACTATGAAGCTTTGTATTTCCAATTGGAAACGCAGGCCTTTGAGCTTTTTATAAAAAACTTACATTATCCTCCTCAACAAGAGCGGGAAATTATGGATATCATCCGGAATAAAGAGTATTTTCTGTTTAAAATTTTTCACGGTATGCTGGTGATGCACGAATTATTCAGCGATAAGGATGTGTTTAATCAAAATAAAGAAAAAATCCGCGCGATGATTCTTACCGCAATACAGAACTTTTTTGACCGGTATCCGAATTTGCTCAATCGATGAGCGATACTTCTTTTTTATCCCCCTACTGTTTTTTCAACGGAGTGAGTTATGGTGTTTATTGATTTTATTCTTGCGATGCTGCCTATTCTCTGGCTCATTATTTCTTTGAGTAAGCTCAAGATGGAAGGCTTTAAGGCATGCGGTATTGCATTGCTGATAACGGCGGTTTTGGCGGCATCGTATTGGCACTTAAATCCGATCCACATATCGACTGCCGTACTTGAAGGAACCGCTAATGCGCTATGGCCGATATGTTTGATTATTACTGCGGCGCTTTTTACCTATAACTTAACCGTAAAAACAGGCGCTATGGAGATTATCAAAGGAATGCTGACCGGCATTTCCGACGACACAAGAATATTGATGCTGATTATCGGCTGGGGGTTCGGTAATTTTATGGAAGGCATGGCAGGATTTGGCACAGCGGTCGCTATTCCCGCATCGATTCTTGCAGGAATAGGAGTTAATCCCATCGATGCGGTAACGGCTTGCCTTATCATGAATACGACGCCGACCGCTTTCGGTTCGGTAGGAACTCCGACGGTAACGCTTTCTTTGATTACGGGATTGGACTTACGGCTTCTTGCAGCGGATGCCGCCCTCATACAGGCTGTGCATACGTTTATTTCGCCGTTTCTTGCAATAATGGTCTGCGGCGGCGGAATACAAGGCTTAAAAGGAGTGCGGGTGATTACACTAATCGCTTCGCTGTCGTTTGTTGTGCCTTACCTTCTTTTTGCGCAGTTATTAGGGCCGGAACTTCCCACTATCGTCGGCTCTATTTGTTCGATGCTCTGTATAATCCTTGCAGTAAAACTCGGCAAAAAGACCGGCAGAAAAGCTCCGCTCAAAATCGATTTTGCGGAAGGCGCACGGGCATGGGCGCCCTTTGTGCTTATTTTCGTACTGTTAATTATCACGTCAAAGGTATGCCCGCCAATTCATAATGCAATTAAGGATATTAAGCATTCGTTTTTGATATATACCGGCGGCGACGGAAAACCGTTGACATTCAGTTGGATAAATACGCCGGGCGTGATGATATTTATAGCGGCAATCTGCGGCGGGCTTATTCAAAAAGCTTCATTGCCCGAAATTGCACATACGTTGGGATTCACCGTAAAAAAATATTGGAAAACTTTTTTGACAATTTGTACCGTTATTGCAACCGCTAAGGTGATGACATACAGCGGTATGATTTCCGATATTGCGCATTCTATTGTTGTCGTAGCCGGGCCGGTGTATCCCTTTGTTGCACCGCTGATCGGCGTATTAGGGGCATTTGTAACGGGGTCGGGTACTTCCACCAATGTTCTCTTCGGGAATTTGCAGATGGAAACCGCTCTGTCGCTCAATCTGAATCCGTATTGGATTACCGCGGCTAACGTATTGGGAGCCGGAATCGGTAAGATGATATGCCCGCAGAATATTGCAATCGGCGCAGGCGCTATCGGAGTTACCGGTTCCGACAGCAAAATTCTTGCAGCCGTGTTTAAATATTTTATTCTCTATGCGCTTCTTGCCGGAGTGATTTGCTTTGCCGGAGGATTGCTGATAGAAAACCGCTAATTCTATTTTGAGCGAATACCTTTAGATAAGGCAACGCCGGGTAACGGGGCAGGCTGTGCAAAACGGATAAATTTAAATGGATGGATATTAACTGCATTGACATACCAGCCTTTGATGTCGCTTAAATCGATGACATTGATTGCCGGGATGTGGGAAAGCGGAATAAGAACCGAAGCATCCAGCAGCACCTGCTCCGCTTTTGCAAGGTAGTCGAATCGTGTTTTGCGGTTTTGTTCTGCCGACGCTTTCTTTATAAAATTTTCATACTCTGCATTATGCCAACCTGAATCATTTAGGCTTGAATCGGGGCGGAATAATTCCAGAAATGCGAGCGGATCCGCAAAATCTCCTATCCACGAAATAACGGCCAGATGGTAGTCCTCCATTTTTAACCGGTCATAGTATTCTTCAAATGGCACGGTTGTAACTTCCGTCGAAATTCCTATCTTTTCCCATGCGTTTTTCAATAAGGCCGCCTGTTCGGTATAGAACGCTGTTTCCGGTAAGAGAATTTTTACCGGTTTTTTGACTTCATCTTGCGGTATTTTTTTTAAAAGTTTTTCCGCCTTTGCGGTATCCTGTTTATCAATACCCGGTACGGCGGGATATCCCGTTAACGGAAACACAAGCGTCTTAGCGGGAATTAAATAATCCTTACGCAACTCCGTATAGGGTATTGCGGCAACTAATGCTTCCCTGATTGTTTGATTATTACAGGGCGCCGCATTTGTTTTAAAATAAAAATATTCCGTTGCAAACATCGGTGTGACGTGAATGGTATAGGCCGCCGCTACTTTATTTAAATTGACGGAGCCGCAGAGCCAATGTACGGTTCCTTGATTAAAAGCTTCGGTCATTTTATCGGCATCTTCGTCCAACAGGATGCTAATTGCAGGGAGCGGTACCGCTTCCGTATCCCAATAAGCGGTGTTTTTTATCAGTCGGATTTTTTCGGCGGTAAAGCTTTCTATTTTAAAAGGGCCGCTTGCAATCGGTTTAAACGCTGCGGAAGGTTTGCTAAATGAAGATTTACCTGCATATTGCGTTACCGCTTTAAGCTGCGAGGGATGCACTGCCGAAAACGCATGATGGCAGAGGATATTGGCAAGTTGTTCGGCAGGATATACGAGTGAAATTTTTAAAGAAGTATCGGATTCCGCATACAAACCGATATGCGATATGTCCGCAGTTTTTCCGGTACGATATTCCTTAGCCCCTTTCACGCAATCTAATAGCGATGCATACGGTAAATCCAATGCAGGGTTTAACAAATTGATAAATGAATCGCAGAATACTTGGGCGGTAATAGGATCTCCGTTTTCAAATGTGAGATTATCCCGCAGTGTAAACGTCCATGTTAAACCGTCTGCGCTGATTTTCCACTCCTTTGCTAAACCTGCTGCCGGCTGTAATGTATAGGGATCATAGATACACAGTCCTTCATATAAGCCGGTTAGAATCTGCGCTTCATTTGCATTATAGGCAGCATGGGGATGTAAATTGGGAATACCGGTGGTAACCGACACAACAAATTCGTTTTGAGGATACGGTTCATTCTCCGCGCACGCGGCGAAAGGAAGTATGCACAAGATCAGAAACAGTAATATGTTTTTTTTAGTCATGAATTAATCCAAGTTCTTTCATATTTGAATATTCTTCAACGCTTGCATTGTATTCTGCCCTGCATTGATTTGCTTTTATAACTGCATTTCTGACTGTTGTCAATTCTATTTTTATTCCTTTCATCTTTGAGCGCAATATAACGTCGGTGGATTTATAATAATCATCCAATCCCCCAAGCGTTTTTAGATATCCGTTACAAATAACGATATATTTGTTTAAAAGTTCAAGCAATTGTCCATTACTCATACCGGTTAAACGCTGCTGCAGGTCTGAGGTACCGGATGCAAGGACTTTAAAAATGCGGATTGTTTTTGCTAAATTATCCGTAAAGTCTTCCAGTACGATTATTTCTTTTTTTTGCATGTTGCTGATAGGGTCTTTAATCGATATGGTAAGTTCATGCTTCTTCTCTGCCATATTGAAAGCACGTCTTAGGGCTTCCAAAAGCTTTGTAAAAATCGTCATACGCGATTTATATACTACTTCTTGATTAGCCATGAGTTTTGTGATGCACGTCTCAAAGTGATTGCTGGTGGTGCCGAGAATGCGTAAGCCTGTTATGAGCACCGGCCGCATATTTTCCTGCTTATTGGTTTTTGTATCTTCTTTTTGCGTTACATTTAGATGCCGCAGTACTTCCCGCTGGAGATGTTCCGAATCGGGGCCGTAATCTTCTTTAATAACTTCCATTACAAGTTCATGATAAAACGGAAGTTTTTCGTCGTTTGCAGCGAGCGCTTTTTTGATAGTTTTTAATAACTTAATCGGACTTGCTATATCCGCTTGCGTAACGGTTAAATCGGGCGGTAAATTTTTTCTGACGGTTAATTTATATTCTTCGCGGTGTAAACGGGCAAGTTGGCGGAGTGTCTTATTGATATCGGTGTCCAGTTTTGAAAGGTGTCCGAGCGAATCCCGCAATAGTCCGCCGGTCAACGTATCGGAGACTGAGTGGAGCGATTTACAAATTTCAGCTATTGCACGCGTATTGGCAAGCGTTGAGTTTTCGTTAAGCGCCGACCACTGAAAAGTTTTATTCAATGCGAGCATGGAAGCAATGCGCTGCGGTGTAAGGAATGAACAGTTAAACTGATATGAGTTAGTTAAAAAATCGATCATCGTCTGATACTGTGCTAATCGTGAGCCTACGACTGCTGCCCGTTCGCTATCCGCAAAAGCTTCATTGCTTGGAATTTTTATTTCCGTCATACGGCTGTCGTATTTGTACGGATCGTCATAGACCAAGCCTTTTTTCAGCAAGTTACTGCGGAGGATTTTTACCACGCTGCCGAGCGCTGCATAATTTTGCTGCAGCTGGGGAAGTAATTGTTTGTTAAACGTCTCCCGCTGTACTGCTATGTGGTGTGCTAACTCTTCAGAAAAATTTTTCGTAGATTCCATACCATCATCATCGGCACTTTTAAAAAAAATTTTATACGCTTGATGGAATAAGTACGGTAAAACCTGACTAAGTCTTGACAGCTTGAAAATTCGGCTGTATGCTTTTGCGTATGTTTTATTCCATATAATCGAAAATACGGAAGGGAGGCTTTATGAACTATTCATTACCGAAATCTGAAAAGTTGCCGTTAATACGGCATAGTATTGCACATATAATGGCGGAAGCCGTTATGAATTTATTTCCCGGAACAAAGGTGGCTATTGGGCCTGCCATTGAACACGGATTTTATTATGATTTTGACCTTCCGACGCCGATTACACAAAATGACCTTGCACGCATCGAAAAAGAGATGCGCCGCCTTTTATCCACTCCGCAAAACTTTGTAAAAGAAGTTGTTACGAGGCAGCAGGCGTTAGACCTTTTTAAAGATCAGCCGTTTAAATGCGAGCTTATCAATGATTTACCTCCGGATGCGGAAATCTCGATTTACCGCTCGGGAAATTTTGTCGATTTATGCAAGGGGCCTCATGTTGCCAATTCAAAGGAAATTAACGCACAGAGCTTTAAACTGGAAAAAATTGCCGGAGCTTATTGGCGCGGTGATGAAAAACGGCCGATGCTGACCCGTATCTACGGTACCGCATGGGAAACGCCGAATGACCTGAAAACTTACTTGACTATGCAGGCTGAAGCGGAAAAACACGATCACCGCAAAATAGGGCGGGAACTTGACCTTTTCCATATTGAAGAAGACAATCCCGGCGAAGTATTTTGGCATCCGAACGGCTGGACGCTTTACTTAACCGTGCAGCAGCATGTACGGCAAAAGATAAAAGAGGACGGCTATGTTGAGGTAAATACCCCCTTTGTTATGCCGCAAAGCCTCTGGTTGCGGTCGGGACACTGGGAAAAATATAAGGAAAACATGTTTATCACCGAAAGTGAAAAACGGATGTTTGCACTTAAACCGATGAACTGTCCGGGACATGTCGAAATCTTTAAGCAAGGCATAAAAAGCTACCGCGATCTTCCGCTGCGTATTGCGGAGTTCGGTTCTTGTACTCGGAATGAACCGTCCGGCTCCCTGCACGGTATTATGCGGGTTCGCGGCTTTGTTCAGGATGATGCGCATATCTTCTGCACGGAAGAGCAAATTTCCTCGGAAGTGTGTAAGTTCTGTAATTTACTCAAGTCGCTTTACCGGGATTTCGGTTTTGACGATAAGGCCATACTCGTTAAATTTTCTACACGGCCTGAAAAACGTGTCGGCGACGATGCAACATGGGATAGGGCAGAGAATGCACTTGCGGAAGCATGTAAAGCAGCCGGCCTCGAATACGAAATTGCTCCCGGAGAAGGCGCCTTTTACGGGCCTAAACTTGAGTTTACGCTTGTCGATGCACTCGGCCGCGAATGGCAGTGCGGCACCATACAGGCGGATTATCAGCTGCCTTCTAAAGATAGGCTGAATGCCGAGTACATCGGTGAAGACAATCAGAAGCATCAACCCGTTATGCTGCACCGCGCGGCGCTCGGTTCACTTGAGCGGTTTATCGGTATTTTGATTGAGCAGTTCGGCGGCGCCTTACCCCCATGGCTTTCTCCCGTGCAGGCAATGGTTATTCCCGTTGCTCCGGTGTTCAACGAATACGCGGAACAGATTGCCTCGGTGCTTACAAAAGCCGGATTCCGTGTAAAGGCCGACATCGATACCGACCGCATGAACGCCAAAATCAGGAAGTATCAGGAACAAAAAATTCCTTATCAGCTGGTTGTCGGCGAAAAAGAAAAGCAGAGCAACAGCGTTACCGTCCGGCTTTTAAAGGGCGAGCAAAAGACAATGTCCGTCGATGAATTTGCAGCTTTTTTAAAACTCAAGACCGATACCGTTGCAGTCAGCGCTGAATTTTAAACTCAAGCTCACAGATTCTCCCTTAGATTCTTTTTGCGGTGTTTTTAGATCAGTCATAATGATGAAAAGACTTATCTCAAAACACCGCTTAAAATCACTTTGTATTTGACATTCTAACTATATCGTTTTATTCTAGTAATGATTACTAATATAGATACTCCTAAAAGTAATTCAATGACGGAGTAATCAAGTAATAGCAGAAGGATGAAAAAAGTATGGCAGAAGAAACGAAAGACACGGGAGAAGTAAATACCGGTTGGGTATGTTGGGATAAAAAGCTTGAACTCGGTATTCCCCGCATAGATAGCCAGCACCGCAAACTGGTAGCTATGTGTAATGAGCTGCATGAAGCGCTGATTAACCGCCAAAAACGGAGCAAAGGCGAATGGCTGGTAACGGTTGGCGATGTACTGCGGCAGGCTGTGAACTATACCCAAACACATTTTGCCGACGAAGAAAAGCTGATGAAGGCATGCGGATTTTCCGGCTATGAAGCGCACAAGCAGCGGCATAAGGAATTTGTACACACAATTACACAGGTATTGATCGGATTTGATGAAATGACCTTAACACTCGGCTTTGATTTTGCCGATTATCTACGGGATTGGATATTGTCCCATATTGCCTACGAGGATAAACAGTACTGTCCGGTTATGCGCTCCTTTTATCATGCATTGCAAGAATATAGCCGGCGGCAGCACGAAGCTTCAAATACCGCAATGGAACCGACGCAGTAGATGTGCCGTATATTTCAAAAGGACTATTGGTCTTGATATGCTTCTACAGTATCATTGAGGTGTTCAAGGATAACGCCTGCCTGCTTAAACATCGCAATTGAGTCGGCGCTGTCGTGGTATCGTTTTTCGGCGATAACCCGTTTGATGCCGCAGTTGATAATCAGCATTGCGCAGGTGCGGCAGGGGGTCATTTTGCAGTAAAGCGTAGCCCCATCGATGCTGATGCCACGCTTTGCGGCTTGGCAAATAGCATTTTGTTCCGCATGAACGGTACGGACGCAGTGCTGGCTTACGGAACCGTCTTCATGCTGCACCTTTTTAAACTGGTGCCCGACATCGTCGCAGTGGGGTAATCCGCGCGGTGCGCCGACATAACCGGTAACCAAGAGCTGATTATCCCGTGCGATAACGCATCCGGATCTGCCGCGGTCGCATGTTGCACGCTTTGCGATTGCGCGGCACACTTCCATAAAATATTCATCCCATGTAGGACGGACGTACGGTTCTTCAGTCATTTTTTATCCTTTTATAACCACGGATTAATTCCCTCACCCTGTATCGTCCCGTCCTGCTCCGTTTTTTCGGATTCCGTATTGTCGGTGTCCGATTCTACGGGCGGGAAAGACGGCAGCGGAGTTCCTTCATCTATAGGTTCCAAGTGCGTTTGAGGAATCGGCGGCTGCAGTGTACTGTTTGTTCCTTGTCCTTGTTGCGGATTAAGCGGAGACTGATCCGGCAGCGTAGTATCTTCGCCTTCACTCAGCGATGAATCCGATTCAACGATATTGCCCGAATTGGAAGGCACGGTAAGTTCATCGTTTGCAAACGGATCTCCCGTATAGCCAGTATTTCCTGTCCGCCTGTTTCTACTTGGTTCGGGATCCTCAAAAATACGCGGATCAAGCAGTACATCCGTTTTAATAATATCGACGGGTGCTTGTCCGGTGCTGTAATTGCTTTTGCGTAAACGGTCTTTTGCAATTTCACGCAGTACATTGTTTGCCTCATGGTAGGCACAGGCTTCCGTCGGCTCCGTACCGGATAAAAAGTAGAGCGATACCGTTCCTTCATCACAGTAAGGCGTAGGGAGCTTTCCCGATTTTGAACAAACCGATACGGATGTCAATCCCGTTTCGGGGCGAATAAAATCCCTATAGGGCATACCTTCGTGGATAGTCTTCATAAAATTTGCCCATGGAAGCCCCGCGAGCGTTGCACCCGTATTATCAAGTCCGAGGGACTGGCCTCCTTTGTCATACCCGAACCAAACGGCAGCGGTATAATACGGAGAATATCCGATTGTCCATGCATCCGACCAGTTTTGAGTTGTACCGGTTTTACCCGCAACGGGAATGGAAAAATACTTACCGGTCGTTTTATCTTTATACCGGAATTTTGAGCCGCTGCCTGAAGCATACGCAAGTGTTCCTTCGGTTATCGTTCTTTGCAGTACCGATGTCATCAGATAGGCATTTTGCGGGCTGATAACTTGCATTGCATTTCCGCGCCGCCGCTGTTCCTGCCGTAAATCGCGTTCGGGATCCATCACGATTGTGCCGTTGCGGTTTTCAACGGTGCGAATAGCGATGGGGTCAACCCGCCGTCCTTGGTTTGCAAAGACGGCAAATGCCTTTGCCATCTGAATGGGAGCAACGCTGATAACGCCAAGCGCAAGAGGATACAATCTTGGGAACGTACGGTCTATTTCGTCGGGATCGGTGATGCCGAGTAGAGCTGCAGATCGGGTAATGGCTGCATCAAAGCCGATGGTATCGAGTACCTTAATTGCAGGGATATTCAGCGACCGTGCCAATGCCCGCCATGCCAAAACGGTACCTTGCCAATGTCCTGCATAGTTGTTCGGAATGTACGGAACACCGCTTTGGTTTTTAAATACCTGCGGGGTATCCTCCAATACCGTTGCCGGTGTGATCAATTTGGTATCGAATGCTGCGGAATAAAGCAGTGGCTTAAATGAGCTTCCCGGTTGAACGCGCCCCTGAGTCGCCCGTATCATCTGATTCGATTCATCGAATTTACTGCCGCCGACAAGGGCGGTAATGTAGCCGGTATTATTTTCCAAACAGATGAGCGTTCCTTCAACCGTTTTCCGCGCAAGCTCATCTTGCACCTTGGCCGTGCTTTTTGCGCCGGTAATCTTTAGGTTGTTTAGCCCGAAAAGCATTGCCGCCATATCCACAATCGGGTTTAAATCGCTGCGGTAGTAGGAGAGCGTTCTTGCCTGCACCCGTTCGGAATCGATATGAAGCGCAGGAATGTCAAAAGCGAGCGAGACAAGCGCGGTAATATTGCTATACAGTTCGCTCTGTGCAAAACGATGAGAGCGGGTATTCTTTACGCGGTTATTGGCAATCTTGATATAGTCGCCCATCTCTTTTTCCGCAGCCGCCTGATGGCGCAGATCGCAGGTGGTGTGTACGATATAACCGTCGGAATAAAAATCCATCGTGCCGTACATCATCGTTTCAAGCTGGCGGCGTACATATTCGGAAAACCAACGCGCTTTATCTTCACGATTGAACCACGCGGATGAATTGGTGCGCGTATAATCGAAATGAGCCCAATAGTCATCGTAGGATTCGTCGCGTTCTTCTTGCGTAAGGTAGCCGAGTCTAACCATCTCGTCAAGGACGTAGCCCTGTCGCTCCTGTACGCGGTTCGGATATTCAAAGGGATTATAATAGGCGGGGTTCGATAGCTGGATAACCAGTATTGCCGCTTCCGCAGGGGTGATTTCCGCTACGGAATGGCCGAAGTAAAACCGGCAGGCAGCGCTTACGCCATAGGTTCCTCCGCCGAAGTATACTTTGTTTAAATAGAGTTCGAGGATTTCGTCTTTTGAGTACCGGCGCTCCATCTGGACTGCCCACCACAGTTCCTTTATCTTCCGCGAGATGCTCATGTCGGTTCGGTCGCAGTATAAAAGTCCTGCTATTTGCTGAGTGATGGTACTTCCGCCGCCGAGCGTTCTTCCGGTAAGTTTCCCGATGACGGCACGAAAAATTGCCTTGAGCGTAAAACCGCGGTGCCGATAAAAACTGCGGTCTTCACGGACGAGGAGTGCATTGATCAATGCGGGCGGTATTTGCTCGAATTTAATAATCTCCCGTTTTTCGTTGGAAGAAAATTCGGTAATCAAGTCTCCGCGTATATCGAGTATCCGGGTCGGTAAATCGGGATTAAAGGCGGTAAATTGTTCGCTCTGCTTTACGGAGGCTGTTTCCGCCAGTAAGTAGCCTAGCATCGCAGAACCCGCAACAAGCACGGTAAAAATAAAAACAAGATAAATATATAAAAAGACGGTACGTCCGCGCATGCGCCTATAAAAGCACAAAATCGTTTTTTTTTCAAGCTGAAAGAAAATGTACACGGGCAACGCATCTGAGATATTTTAAGCGTTTGCTCCAAAACCTATCCGAAAGCCCCTTTGACAATAAGGTAGACTTTGTTATATTCTATACGGCAATATGTTTGTGTCGGTAATGATAGATCCGGGCGGACAGGACTCCGCTGCCCATCTTTCTGAATTATTAACTTTCTACGGATTTGAGCGAATGCAGCGTGCATGCTGGGAGTCCGTTACTCTTAACGAAAAACAGTTGGTTTCTCTTAAACGCGAAATAGATCGGGTAACCGATTATTATGACGTTGTCCGAATATATCAGTATCCCGTCGAAGGCGTATTGGCAATTTCCACGCTTGCTAAGAAAAAGTGGCGGAAGCTTTTAATCCGTCCGCCTAAAGAAATGTAAGTCGTTTATTTATAGGAGATGCGCTGGGAAATATCCTGCAAAAGTTTTTATAGGAGATGCGCTAAAAAGTGCCGCCTAAAATTGCGTCGGCAACTTTTTAGCTCAAGTTTGCGTTGCAAACTTGATTATTTACGGGTGCGCCGTCCTGATCTTCGGAGCAAAGCTCCTCGTTGCAGGACTCGCGCACGGCTAAAAACTTTTTTCGAATGTTGAAACATCCGAAAAAAGTTTTTATAGGAGATGATGATGTTATTGGAAGAATATAAACCGCAGATTACAGCACTTAAAGCCGATGTTGACGAAATTTGGAGGCGTCTTTGACTCCGAAGCGGTAAAAAAACGGATTGCGGAAAAAGAAGCCGTTGCGGGACAGGAAGGCTTTTGGAACGATCCTAAAAAAGCCGAGAAACTCTTGTCGGAAATTAAAAAACTGAAAAACCGTATCGAACCGTGGGAGACGCTCATTGCCGATATAGAAGATTTGCAAACCCTCTATGAGTTGACTCAAGAAGCCGGTGATGCCGATAATGCGGATTCCGTTCAAGAAATCGATATGTCGCTTAAAGAGCTTCAAGAACGGTTTGAAAAACTCAATACTTTAGCGCTTCTTTCGGACGAGGTTGACGGGAGCGATGCCTTTTTGACGGTACATGCGGGAGCAGGCGGAACGGAAGCCTGCGATTGGGCACAGATGCTGACTCGTATGTACCTCCGCTGGGCGGAACGCCGCGGCTTTAGCGTTGAAACGCTTGACGAGCTGGAAGCCGATGAGGGGTTAAAATCCATCACCTTACAGATACGCGGCGACTATGCCTACGGCTTTTTAAAGGCGGAAACCGGCGTGCACCGGCTTATCAGAATCAGTCCGTTTGATGCTAACGCCCGCCGCCATACCTCTTTTTCTTCCGTGTATGTGTTTCCCGTACTTGATGATACCATCGAGGTCAATATCAGGCCGGAGGATTTACGGGTAGACACCTACCGTGCAGGCGGAGCGGGGGGGCAGCATGTCAATAAAACAGACTCTGCCGTGCGGCTTACACACCTGCCCACCGGTATTGTCGTTGCGTGCCAAAATGAGCGCAGTCAAATTTCCAACAGGGCAACCGCTATGAGTATGCTGAAAGCACGGCTTTACGAATACTACCGGAACGAAAAAGAAAAAGAGAATGCGAAATTTGCCGCCGAAAAAAAAGGAATTTCGTGGGGAAATCAAATCAGGTCGTATATCTTTCAACCTTATACAATGGTAAAAGATCACCGTACAAAGCATGAAACGGGCAATATTCAAGCCGTTATGGACGGCGATATAGACGGATTTATCGAAGACTTTTTGAAAAAACAATGGGCGAATCAGCTGATGTATGAGGATAGCCCGGAATGAAGGTAAAACGGCTTTGTGCCGCTGTGATTGCAATTATTACCGCGCTGTGCGCTGCCGCTCAAACTAAGGAAGAAGTTCCCGTATGGTCGATTACGGCGGCAAAATTTACGCTGACCGATGTACCTGAATTATATGCATCATACGCAACGGCATTGCCTACGATGCTGAATCTTTTTTGCGCCGTACCCGCAAGCAGGCTGGTAACTCCCGAAGAGAAAAAAGCGCGGCAGTTGCCGGATTATACCGCAAAAAAACTTGCGCTTATCCACGAGCGGGGAGCCTTAATCGCAGAGCGGGATTCGCTGTATCTTGCAGTCATCTCCGAAAAAGAGAAGATAAAACAGACGGCTGCACTCAACAAAAAAATAAAAGCAAAGGAAGCGGATATTCAAAAGGCGCAAGAAAAAATCGATCGATTGTTGGCCGATACCTCTTTTACTGCCGAAACACTCCCCGTTATGGTATGGAAGGACGGCGGGCGGGTGTTTGAGCTGCCTGAGTATGCAAATATTCCGCAAACGCTTAAAACCGAAAATATTTCCGCGGTTATTAACGGCACCGTACAGGATTTGGCGGGATATATGTATGTATCGGTTGTGCTGACAACCGGTTTGCCGGGTATGCCCGAATACCGTTTCAGTGAGGCAGGGGCGTATCAATCAATCGAAGCAGTAGCCCGGTCGTTGGCGGCGCAAATTATGACGGCAATCAAAAATACCCAGCCTGCAACGGTCGTGCTGAGCGTCGAACCGGAAGATGCGGAAGTATATTTGGATAACGAGCTGTTAGCAGCGGCGGAAGGTACTCTCTACATATATGAAGGGAGCCATCGGCTGGAGGTAATAGCTTCGGGTTATGATTCGGCCGGTAAAACTATCGAAGCTCACGCAGGAAAAGATTATTTGCTTAAAATAAGCTTAAAGAAAGAAAAGAGTATTTCCGTCGGCTTTGAGTTTACAAAACCTGCTGCTGATGTATTTTTACATACGCAGTATTTTTCAGGTACTCCGTTTCAAACCGATATTCCTACCGGTAAAACTACCGCCGTGAGTTTTTCTTATGACGATGTAAAAACGTACGTTGTGCTCCGCCCCGATAATTTTATACGGCAGGGAGAAACAGCATATCAGCTGCAGGTCTCGCTTAATAAAGAAAATACCAAGACATTGATCGACCGGCGGCGGAATGTTTTGTATTGGTCGCTCGGGGCGTTTTATGCGGCGCTTCCTATTTTTATGATTTTACAAGGAATAACTGCGGATATGGCTTCGGCTGCTGCAGATTCTCATTTGCGTGTTACTGAGGATGTGGAGAAGACATACCGCACACTTGTTACCGCTTCTGTGGTTGTGGGGGGACTTACAATCGGTTTGGGCATTAACTATGCAGTGCAGCTCGGATTGTACCTGTATGCTGCCGATCAAAGTATCCCAAAAGAGGCAAGTAAATCTAAGAGGAACCGCTAAAAACTGATATTTTCAGAGGTTCCTGATAGAATGTATGAAACGGTAGGGAGTATGAAGATTCCAGACCGGATATACTGGAGAAAAATATGGCAAAACGAAGTTTTTCCGAAAGTTTAAAAAAGCTGTTCGGTATTCATTCCAAATTGGATGATTCCTTTTTTGAAAGCGTAACCGATACGTTGGTAGAAGGAGATATCGGCGCTCAATTTGCATTTGAGATTGAAGATCAGCTTCGTTCCGAATGTAAAAAACGGAAAATTGAGCAGCAAGAACAGGTATTGCAAGTTTTGTACGATATTTTGCTGCCTTTTTTGCCGGTTGCTTCTTTTATGCCGGAGAAAGATAAAACTTCGGTGTATTTGCTGCTGGGTGTAAACGGAGTCGGAAAGACGACGACTGCGGCAAAACTTGCTCAATATTTTAAATCCCGCTTTGAAGCGCCTATCATACTTGCCGCGGCGGATACCTTTAGAGCTGCAGCGATAGAGCAGCTTGAATATCATGGAAAACAGCTTGATGTGCGGGTTATTGCACATCAGTACGGCGGGGATCCGGGGGCGGTTATCTTCGATGCGGCACAGGCAGTGCGGGCGCAAGGCGGCGGTCTTGTCATCGCCGATACTGCAGGGCGTCTCCATAATAAGGAAAACCTTGTGAGGGAACTGCAAAAGATCAACAGGATTGCAGAATCCAAAACCGATGAAGGCTGCTATAAGAAGATACTCGTGCTCGATGTAACGGCAGGGCAAAGCGGCTTCCGGCAAGCTGAAGTGTTCCATGAGGCGGTCGGCGTCGATGCGGTTATCCTTACAAAGTATGATTCAACGGCAAAAGGCGGCATCGCGCTCAGTGTGGGGCGGCAGCTGAACCTGCCGGTCATCTTTACCGGTACCGGAGAAAAATACGGGGACTTTGCTCCCTTTAATGCCGATACCTATCTGCGGGAATTTATCGGTATGCCGGTATGAAACGCTTTGCATCGCCGTTGCTTATTTTAATATGTATACTCTGTCTATCGCCGCTCGGTGCTGACGGAGGCGGAACTGTCGGCGAAAGCATTCAAACCGGAGAAGTATCGGAAGAAGTACCTATTGAGGATGTTTCTTCCGATGCAGCCCCGGCGGATGGGGAGACCGCAAAGAACGGCAATGCGGCTCCTTCATCCGTTGAACAAGGAAAGAATTCTGATGCGGCTGCATCGAAAAAAGAAGCCGAAAAAGATGATGCTTCCGATTTAACCTTTGCATCCATCCATACTAAAGGTCTAACCGTTGCTGACGGGAATAAGTGGTATTATGAAAATTTTGATAGGCAGGGGCGTGCTTCCTTTGCAGTGCTTTACGAAGACGGCACGGCGATTGAAAAAACAGTGTGGACGTATCAGGGTTCAGCCCGCTCTCCCGTACAAAAAGAAATACTCCGTAATGGAAAATCGGAAATCTTCCGCTATGATGAGGAGGGCAGGGAGCTGACCGCTGAACGGTATGAAGGGAAAACATTGACGTTCAAGAGGGAAAACTCATATACCGAATTCGGTAAGCTGCTGGAGCAGACAATTACCGAAGGAAAGAATACCGATAGGTCGGTGTGGGAATTTGTAGATGATAAAGCCGTTGCGCAAACAAAATACCGGAACGGAAAGAAAACCGCCTTTATCGAGCTGCATGATACTCCCCACATTGTGCACCTCTATGTCGATGACAAAGAAGTGTATGTAGGGGAAGAACAATGAAGCGCACCGACCTTGCATGGATTTTTTTTGTACTGCGGAGATTCAACGCAGCCGATACCAAGGGGCGGTCGGCCATTACCGGAATCTTTTCCGTGCTTGGCATCGCTTTCGGGGTTACGGTATTGATTGTTATTCTCGCGGTGATGAACGGTTTTCAGCGCAGCTTTATCGACACCATTTTGCAGGTAAGCTCGGCGCACGTTCAGCTGTACGGCTCCGAAGCGGCGCTTGAAGAAGCACGGGCAGCCGGCGGCTTTCAATCCTTTTATATATTTTCGGAAACTCAAACGATCATGCAGGGAAATTACGGCAGGCAGCAGCCCGCCATATTGCGCGCCGTGCCCGAAACGGTTTTAGACGATGACCGCGGTTTTGCCGGCGCCGTCACAATGATGGAAGGCAGCTTTGACCTCAGTGCGCCGCATTCCGTTGTGCTCGGGTACGAGCTTGCCCGTATGCTTTCGGTTTCTGCCGGGGACAGGATTTCGCTCCTTGCGCTTTCGGGAACCGCGGATACCGACATCTTTCCTGAGGATGCGGAATGTTTGATTACCGGTTTGATGAAAACCGGTTACTATGCGATTGACGCAGGCTTTGCGTTTATGTCAACGGAAACCGGCGAGCTGCTGTGCGGCAAACAGCAGGAACAGTCCGCGGCGGTAAAACTGCAAAATCCGGAAGCCGACGGGATATATATCGCGCATGTTTCCGCAGCGGTTCCCGCGCTTAGAGCGGAATCGTGGCGTACCTATAATCAGGCTTTTTTCGGCGCGCTGCGTATCGAAAAAAACACGATGTTTATGCTCGTGTTTTTAATCTTTGTGGTGGTTACGGTGAATATTTACAACGGAATGCGGCGTTCCATCTATGAGCGGCGGGAGGAAATTTCGGTGCTTGCCTCTTTGGGAGCAAAAAAGGAGCACATCCAAGCCCTCTTTATCGCAAACGGTTTTACAATAGGGCTTTTGGGCGCTTCGATCGGCTTGATCTTAGGGCTTTTGCTTTCCGCCGACATCAACCGTGTATTTTTAGTGGCGGAAAATCTGGTAAATGCCGTCATAGAAGTTGCAAATATTATATTGGAGCGTACGTTTACCGGCTTCAGTATTTTCAGTCCTCAATATTTTTATATTGATTCGGTGCCGGTGCGTATTTTTTTCAATGAAGTTTTTGCCGTGTTCTTATTCGGTCTTTGTTCCGCGAGTTTTGCCGCTTCGATTGCATCCCGAAAAATCCTTATCCTTAAACCTGCGGAGGTGCTTCGCTATGAATAAACCGATTTTAGCGCTGTCAAATGTTTCAAAAACCTTTCAGTCGGAGGCGGATTCAATTTCCATCTTGCAAAACCTCGACCTGATAATCGAGCAGCCGGCAAAAATCGCCGTAGTAGGGGAGTCCGGCTGCGGAAAAACTACGTTTTTGAATATTGTCGGCGGTTTGGAACAGGCTGATTCGGGGGAAATTATTGCGGGAGGGTACGAACTGCACCGGCTTGATGAAAACGGATTAACGGAATACCGCCGCTTTTATCTCGGCTTTATCTTTCAATTCCATTATTTGCTCAAGGATTTTACGGCGCTTGAAAATGTGATGCTGCCTGCGCTCATTGCCGGTGCGCCCAAAAAAGAAGTAAAAGAGAAGGCTGCCGCGCTTTTGCAGGATGTAAAGCTGGAAACACGGCTCAACCACTTTCCGTCTCAGCTGTCGGGCGGGGAGCGGCAGCGGGCTGCGGTTGCCCGTGCGCTTATTAATGATCCTTCGCTTATTTTAGCCGACGAGCCTACCGGTAATCTTGATCCTGCGAACGCACGCGGAGTTCAAGAATTGCTCTTTTCGATGGCGGATAAGCACCGTAAAACCCTCATCATCGTAACGCATGATCAGGGAATTGCCGCCAATACCGATCTTTGCTATCGGCTTGAACAGGGGAAGCTGCATCTCGTATGAATTTTTTACTGGCATGGAAACTCGCGCTGCGGTATCTGGGACTTAACGCAGGGCAATCTCTTTCCAACGCGCGGAAGAGCTTAATCGGCGCTATCTGGGGAATCGGCATCAGTATTATCCCGTTAGTTATCGTACTCGTGGTATCCGACGGGATGATACAGGGGATTACCTCCCGTATGATTGAACTCGGGAGCGGACACATACAGATACTCGACCTGCGCCCTGCTCCCCGAAGCTCACAGACTGCCGAAGAACGGAAGCGGAGCGCTCAGGCAGCCTTCGATTCAATTTCCGAAAACGCGCAGTACGTTATCACCGGTTCGCGGCAGCAGCAGGAAGGCACCGGTTTGCTCATCGGCAAAACAGGGCGCAGAGGAGGTACGATACGGGCGATAGAAGCAGGCTATTTTGCCGACAATCTTCCCGCACGGAACCTATTAACGGTGGTAGACGGCACCCTTGATCCTGATGATGACCGCTCTATCTTGCTCGGTAAAAAGATTGCCGAAAATACCGGCCTTAAAGTCGGGGACAGTTGTTCGCTGCTCACCTTGCTGCCGCAGTATTCGGGCAATAAAACAAGGCCGAAGCTGACCCGATTTAAGGTTGCCGGCATTCTTTCTTCCGGCTATCAGGAATTGGATGCGCTGTGGATTTTTATCCCGCTGGCGGCTGCCGATGCGGTTTTATCGCCGCAGTCTTCCGTCAGGTCTCTTACGGTCAGTATTGCCGACCCCTTTAATGAAGCCTTGCTTGCGGAAGCAAAAGAAGCAATTCAGCAGCTGCTTCCGGCAGGTTTTTCGGTATATACATGGCAGGATTTAAACCGTTCTCAATTTTATTCATTCCAAACCTCGAAGAATCTGCTGCTGTTTATCATGTTTTTGATTCTACTTGCGGCATCGGTTAATATTTCGTCGGCAATGGTTATGCTCATCATGGAACGGCGGAAGGAAATTGCAATTTTGAAAGCGGCAGGGGCACATCCGTTTTTTATCACCCTGTCGTTTTTACTTGCAGGACTCTTTACGGGTGCGGCAGGTCTTTGCATCGGCTTACTCGGCGGAATCCTCGCGGCGCTCCATATCAACGAGCTGTTTGTCTTTTTTGAATATGTAATTAATGCGGGGCAGTCCGCTTTTTATTATATACTGGGAAAAACAGGCAGCCATGAGGCGATCCGTCTCTTGGCTCCCGAATACTATTTGGAATATATTCCCATATCCTTAAATATCACCGAATTGTACATAATCGCTGCCGGAACGCTTGTTCTGTCGGTTATTGTCTGTATGTTGCCCGCCGTATATGCGGGTAAAGAAAAACCTTTGGAAAGTATGCGGAAGCTGTAACGGGGAAATAATTTAAATTATGCAAAAATTCCAATGTCGAATCGGTTTTGACTGAGTGCAAGAAAAGATGGACATACACTCATTTTTACTTGCACTTTTTTTTTGAATATACTACAATACGCGCAGATGGGGTGCCGGAACAATGAACGGGAAACACAGCCGTATTCGTTCCGTGCTGAGAGCATACCCGAAAAAGGCGTCCGTACGGAGGCCTTACACCTGATCCGGATAATGCCGGCGGAGGGAATAATGAAGTTTCGTCTTTATTTCTTATCGTTTATTGTATGTGCAATCATACTGCCTTCAACCGCTTTTGCAGGCGGAAAAACCGATACTGCAGAAAAAACCGTTGTCGTTTATACCTATGGCTCTTTTGCATCGGAGTGGGGGCCGGGAGCCGAGATAGCCAAACGCTTTCAAGAACAAACGGGCTATACCGTCACCTATGTAATCTGTGGAGATTCAGGCTCGGTCTTGTCAAAAGCAATAGCCGAAAAAAAGAAGCCGCGTGCCGATATACTGCTCGGTATCAATGCGTTCCTTACCGATAAAACCCGAAATGCCGGTGTTTTAGAACCGTATACTTCTCCGAATTTGGATAAGGTTGTTCCGGTGCAGATTATGATGACCGATGATCACCTATTAACTCCGTATGATTGGGGGTATTTTGCAATCATGTACGATACTCAATCAAAAGTACCCGCTCCTCAATCATTGGAAGATTTAACCAAACCCGAATATGCAAAATCCTTGGTTATCATGGATCCCCGCACGAGCGCTCCCGGATTGGGTTTTGCCGCATGGACAAAGGCGGTGTACGGGAATGACTACCTTGCCTATTGGAAGCGGCTTGCTCCGTCGGTTTTGACGATGAGCCATTCGTGGAGCGCAGGCTACGGGCTGTTTACGGCGGGAGAAGCTTCTCTTGCGGTCAGCTATACCACCAGTATGGCATATCATATCCGGTACGATAAAACCGACCGGTATCAGGCCTTGGTTTTTGACGAAGGGAATATGATTGCGCTTGAGGGAATGGGCGTGGTTAAAAACGCACCGCATAGAGCTGCTGCGCAAGCCTTTATCGATTTTATGCTGACCGAAAAAGCGCAGGAAGTGCTGCCGGAAACGCAGTGGATGTATCCGGCAAATACTGCGGTGCCGCTTCCCGAATCATTTAAGACCGTCCCGATGCCTAAAAAATCGCTGACGATTTCCGGCACCGAAGCGGAAGCGGCGGTAGACGCTATTATTTCGATATTGGAAAAATAATCGCACGCTGTGCAGTATTCTATGGGTTCGGTTAAACGGAGCATTTTGACGCGGTCAATAGTGCAAAATTCTTTTACAGCAGCGGGCGGAGTGTTATTCTGCGCCGTGCTGATTGCGTTTTTTTTACCGCTCGGTGCTGCCGTTTTTCCGGCATTCGGGGGCGGTTCCGCATCGGCGGTTCGGCCGTTATGGAGCGCAGCCCGCTTCACCGTTATCCAAGCGTTTCTTTCTGCGGCGGGGGCAAGCGTTGTCGGGCTGTGTGCGGCATTCTTTTGTGCCCGCAGGAGTTTTTTCGGCCGGAAATTACTGCTTTCGCTTTCGGCGGTACCGCTCAGCGTACCGCCGGTGGTTATTGCGCTTGCGTTTATTCTGTTTTTCGGTAAAAACGGCTTACTGAACAAACTGCTTATGGCGGTTTCTGCCGGACGGTTTTCAACCGGTACCTTCCTCTATTCGATGGGCGGCATCTTGTTTGTACACGCCTTTTATAATTTTCCGATTACGATGCGTACCGTTTCCGCCGCATGGGAACAGCTCCCCGAAGACGCCGAACAGGCTGCCTTTTTGCTCGGCGCATCGCCGTTCCGTGTTTTTAGAACGGTTATTTTCCCCGCATTAAGAGCGCCGCTGTTTGCCTCCTTTGTTATTACCTTTTTATACTGCTTTTTCAGCTTTGTGATTATTCTGCTGTTAGGCGGGCTCGGTAGTACGACGCTGGAGGTGGAACTGTATCAAACGATCCGTAGGGATATACACGCGAACGCCGCTGCCCGGATTGCGCTGGTGGAAACGGGTATCGCGGCGGCTGCGGTTGGGCTCTATGCCTTTTTAAGAAGTAAAACTCCAGACCATACCGAGCATACACAGTATGCCCGTCGCCGGTTGCGCATCAAAGGCATTCCTGAACATATCTTTTTTACCGTGCTTATCTGCATCATTTGTTTTTGTCTATTGTTCCCGCTCGCTTCTCTCGTATGGTATTCGCTGTCGAACTCGAAAGCACCGCTCGGTATAAGCGTTCAGGCATGGATGAAGCTTTTTCAGCGCCCCGCTTTTTGGGTAGCGGTGCGGCAAACCGTGCAGACGGGTATCAGTACCGCCGTTCTTTCCGTCGCAGCCGCACTTTTTTTTGCATACACGGCGTTTCAATCGAATAGACAGTGGCATAAGAGTTTGCCGCTTCTTCCTTTTGCCGTCTCTTCCGTTATTTTAGGTTCGGGCTGGCTAAAGCTCGATATTGCACCGTCGCTGTTGTTGCTGATTATCGTGCAAAGCTCGCTCGCTTGGCCGTTTGCGTGGATGCAGGTAGAGATCGGGCTCGCAAAAATTCCCGGTTCGGTACTCGATGCCGCCCGTCTTTTGTCAGTCTCCCGAACGGATGCGTTTTTTAGAGTGTTTTTGCCGTTGTGTAAAACCGGTATTGTGTCGGCGTTGTGCGGTGTGTTTGCGATCAGCGCGGGAGATGCTTCGCTGCCGCTTCTTTTGCACATTCCGAACTTTGAAAACCTCGCGCTTATGCTATTCCGTTTTGCCGGTTCGTACCGCTTTACCGAAAGCGCAGGTATCGCCGTCATCCTCGCCGTTCTCACAGGTTTTCTTTTTTTTATCCAAGACGCGGTGCGGGAGGAAGGACAAACACCTCAGACTGTTTTTAAACAGCCCCGCAGAATCAAGAGGCTGTTCAACCAGAATTGAACCTCTTCGCGGTTCAAATGGTCTCACAGCCTCTTGATTCTGCGATGTATATCTACCCGTCTGAGGTGTTTGTCCTTCTGCGAAAAAAGGCGTGCCAAATTTTGGTCAAAATTTGGCACGTAAGGAAAGCAACCGCTCGTAAAGATTAGATGCGGTTGCCTTACGGTCAAAAGTATGTATAGTAGGGAGAGGTAATATGAAAAGTGATTCGATGGGTTTTCAGATAAATAGAGAGAATGGCGGAAGCGGGGCGTTTCTCCGGCTTGTCGAGTTGACGAAGAGGATGCCGTCAAAGACGATCAGTCTTTCCTGTTCGGTAGAAAAGGCGGGAACGCTTGCGCTGCTCGGGCCGTCGGGTTGCGGGAAGTCCACCGTGCTTAAAATGATCGCAGGTTTATTGCCTGCCGATTCGGGGCATATCATCCTCGACGGGCGTGATATTACCGGTGAACCTATCAAAAACCGCGGGGTTGGGATGGTCTTTCAGGACTATGCGCTTTTCCCCCACTTGAGCGTCGAAGACAATATCGGATACGGTCTTATTTCACAGGGGATTTCCAAAAAGGAAAGTAGGCGAGCCGCCGCGGAATGGCTCAAGCGCTTCGGTTTGGCAGGTATGGAAAAAAGGCGGATCGAAGGACTTTCCGGTGGAGAGCGGCAGCGTGTCGCCCTTGCGCGGACACTTGCGGTAAATCCGCTGGTGGTTTTGTTTGACGAACCCCTTTCCGCCCTCGATGCCCCGCTGCGGCTTAAACTCCGCGCAGAGCTCAAAAAGCACCAAGCCGAAATGGAGTATACGGCAATCTACGTTACCCACGACCGCGGGGAAGCCGAGTATCTCGCCGACAACATCATCGAAATGCCTTTCTCCTGATCGAAATTTTAGGTATCATTTCTTTAAGCTCAGGGCAAACGCATCAGGCAAATAGATGTCATTTCACAAGATAACGGATACTACTGCCTAGAACCAGTGCTTTTGAAAATAGATGGTGTAGCTACAAGGAGTTAGCTGAAAATAAAGCGCAGGCGCGTTCAAAAATATACGTCCGTGTATATTTTTGAACATCGAGTTTGTTGTAACAAACTCGATGCTGCATATAAGCACCGCCGTCCATGGCGGAAATGATACGTTGAGCAGCGGCACGGATGCCGCTGGTTTTATCAAAAGCGATGTTTCGCAATCCCGCGAAACTCGCAGTCAAAACTATACAAGGATGTATAGTTTTGACGATGCGACGCAGTAGATGCGCCGTATATTTTCAAAAGTATCTGATGCGTTTGCTTTGTGACTGGAGGTGTGGATGTCGCTGAATTGCGCTGAAATTGATAAGATTCTGGAAGAGCTTGATTTGGAAGGCTCTTATATACAAAAGGTGGTGCAATCATCCTATTCCGTGATGGTGCTGCATCTCTATAAGACCCGCCCGACGGCTCTGCTCATCTGTCTTGAGCCGGGGGCATGCCGCCTACATGAAACGACGCGGAAAATCCCAAAGTTCGATAAACCGCTTCGTTTTATGGAACTGCTCCGCTCCCGGCTTCGCGGCGCAAAGATTACCGAGGCTGTGCAGCTGAACAGCGACCGCATTGTTAGGCTTTCGCTGGAGGCCGCCTCAGGGACGCTCCACCTCTATATCCGGCTGTGGAGCGGGGCGGCGAATATGATACTCGTCGATAACGGAGTTATCGTGGATGCCTTTTACCGCCGCCCTTCCCGCGGGGAGATGAGCGGAGAACCGTGGAAATCTCTGCCGCGGGAAGCTGAAGCGGCTTCTCCGGGAACTCCTGCTGCGGGCACTGCACCGGCGGATGTCTCAGCAACCGTTGCGGGAACCCTATCGGCAGCCGTATCTGCCGCAGCCGCCGACAAGGCCGGTAAGCCGGCAAAAACCTACACCGTCCGCAGCTATGACACGTCCAAGACCTTTAACGAAGCAATTGACGAATGGTATGCGCGGCAAGCGCCTGTGCTGTCGCTTGAAGCTTTGCATGAGGAAGCGGAGCGTTTTTACGGTCTTAAAATCGAAAAGATTTCCCGCGCGCTTGAAAAACTCGAAGCAAAAAAGCATTCGTTTTTGCAGGCGGATACGCTGAAACATCAGGGCAATCTGCTGCTGGCGAATCTCTACCGGATTCCGCAAGGCGCTTCATCGGTAGAATTGGAAGATTATGACGCGGACAACCGGATTATCCGCATCGCCCTTGATCCCCAAAAAACGGGGCAGGAAAATGCCGCCGGATACTATGAGCGGTATAAAAAAGCGGTTTCCGGGCTTGAAGCGCTCACCGATGATATCGAAGCTTCCAAGCGGGTGCTGGCCGCGCTGAATGAGGAGCTTGCAAAGCTGCGGGTTGAAGAAAATCCCTACATCATCGAAAAAATATTGCATAAGCGGAAGATCCCCGCACAGCGGAAACAGGCTGCTCAAGAAAAAGAACGGCCGGGACTGACATTTTACCATGACGGGTGGATTTTGTATGTCGGTAGAACCGCTGCGGAAAACGATGAGCTGTTGCGGCATCACGTACGCGGCAGGGATATGTGGCTTCATGTGCGGGATTATTCGGGCGGCTATGTCTTTATCAAAAATAAAAACGGAAAAACCGTTCCGCTGCCCGTTCTGATTGCCGCGGGGAACCTTGCGGTGTTCTATTCAAAGGCGCGTAGGAACGGGCAGGCCGATCTTTACTACACTGCAGTGAAGGATTTGCGGAGGGCAAAAAACGCGCCGAAAGGAACCGTGCTTCCGTCGAACGAAAAAAATCTTTCTATCAAACTTGATCCGGCTGTCCTTAAACAGCTTGAACAATCCCGCGGGGAATCGTTGTTTTAAAAGGGCATCTATAAACATCTCGGTTTTTTGAAATGCCTTTTAGCGCTTTAATGGAAATCTCCCCAGCAGCTGCCCGATTCGATGCTGACGCGGAGCGGAACTGCAAGTTTGACCACGTGTTCCATCTCTTGTTTTAAAAGCGCTTTGACGGAATCGACTTCCGAATCGGGCGCTTCGAGAATTAGCTCATCGTGTACCTGCAGCAAGAGGTGGGCGCTCAGGTGCTGCCGCTTCAATGCGCGGTCTACATGTAGCATTGCCGTTTTGACAATATCGGCGGCGGAGCCTTGAATCGGCGTATTGATTGCGATTCGCTCCGCTGCGGCGCGCTGCGTTTGGTTCCTGCTGTTGATGGCGCGGATATACCGCCGCCTGCCCATCAGCGTTTCCACAAAACCTTTTTCCGCCGCCGACTCTTTGAGCGTTTCCATAAAGGCGGCTACCCCCGAATAGGTAGTAAAATAGCGGGTAATAAAATCCGCCGCCTCGGTACGGGATATCCGCAGTTGATTGGCGAGCCTGAACGCGCTCATTCCGTACATCACCCCGAAGTTGATTACCTTTGCAATGCGGCGCATATCCGGGACAACGTTTTCAACCGATACGTTAAAGATGAGCGCTGCCGTCGCCGCGTGGATATCCGTTCCTTGCCGGAAAGCTTTCACTAAATTTTCATCTTGGGAAAAATGAGCGAGGATGACGAGCTCAATCTGCGCATAGTCGGCGGAGATCAGTTTACAGCCGTCTGCCGCGTAGAATGCCTTGCGGATTTTGCGGCCTTCTTCTCCTCTGATCGGAATATTCTGCAAATTGGGGTCTCGGCTCGAAAGGCGTCCCGTTGCCGTACCCGTTTGGATAAAGCTGGTGTGTATCCGGCCGTTCGCATCGGCGAGCAGGGGCAGCGCGTCGGCATAGCCTGATTTCAGCTTTGCGGAAGCGCGGTAATCGAGGATTTTTGCCGGAAGTTCATCGATAGCGGCAAGCTCCTCCAGCACGGAAATATCCGTAGAGTAGCCGGTCTTGGTCTTTTTGCCCGTCGGCAGTTTCCGTTCGGTAAACAGCACTTCCTGCAGCTGCTTAGGGGATGCGATGTTAAAGGGATGACCTACCAGCTTGTAAATTTCCGCTTCGTCCCGTGCCAGCGTATCCGCCAATTCCTCCGAAAACGCAGCGAGCTCTTCTTTTTTGAGGAAGATGCCTTGCGCTTCCATATCCGCAAGGAGCGGCATCAGCGGCATCTCAAGCGTTTCAAAAAGCGTGGTCAGGTTTGCCTGTCCCAGGGCGGGCTTATATACGTGATATAATTGCAGGGTAAAGTCGGCATCTTCCGCCGCATAAGCGGTCGCCTGCGGGAGGGAAACCGCCGCGAAGGTACAGCCCTTGGGGACAACATCCTTGTAGTCAAGCCCTTGTAAGCCGAGCTGCGCTTCGGTAAGGTTTTCCAGCCCGAAGCTGAGGTTATCCGGTTCGAGTAGCCATGCCGCTATCATCGTATCGAAGAGGCGGCAGCCGGCGCGGGTGAACATCCCTGCCGTCCGCAGCACCTGATAGTCGAATTTCCCGTTGTGCAGCACTAGGGTGAGCTCCTTGTTGTTCCAGAGCCGTGCGAGCAGTTTTTTTGCAGCGGCAAAAGGCATCACCGCGAAGGGTTGCTCGCCGAGTTCCGGTGCCGGAGCTTTGAGCGGCACATAGATGCCGGTACCGGCTTTTAGACTCAGCGAAAACCCGACAAGAGAGTCATACAGCGGGTTAAGACCGGTGGTTTCGCAGTCAAAGGCGGCAAAACCCTGCGCTTCCGCCTCTGCGATGACGGCTTCGAGTTCTTCCGCGTCCGTTACGGTACGGTATTCGCCGTCGTTTTTACGGAGTTCCGCCGGCTGAGCCGCAGCGCTGTTTGCCGGTTTTGTCCCGATGTCGTCCGCCGCCGTGGTTGCACCGGTTTTTCCAGCCGTTGCTGTGTTTACGTCCGCTTTGCCGGCTGCGGTATTTTGCTCGGCAGCAGATCCAGCCGTTTCCGATTCTCCGGCGGCCTTTGCATACAGTTCGCCGAGGTGCGGCAGCTCATATTCTTTCAGCAGCGCGGCCGTTTCGGCATAATGCAGCGCAGTGCAGCGGTAATCGTCGAGGGTGCCTTCGATGGGAACGTTATCGGCGAGGGTTATCAGTTTTTTTGAAAAATACGCGCTGTCTTTTCCGGCAGCTAATTTTTTTTGTACGGCGCCTGCAATGGAATCGATATGCTCATACACGGCGTCGAGCGTACCGTAATCCTGCAAAAGCTTTACGGCTGTTTTGGGACCGATGCCCTTTACGCCGGGGATATTATCCGCAGAGTCGCCTATGAGCGAAAGATAGTCGAGCATCTGTGCCGGAGCGACACCCCAATGGGCTTTAACCTCTTCGACGCCGCACTGAGCCAAGGCTTCGCTCTTATCCGGTTTAAGCACCGAAACAAAATCCCCGACCAACTGCGCCAAATCCTTGTCTCCGGAGATAATAACGCAGCGGCGTCCTTCTTGTGCGGAGCGGCGGGCAAGGGTTGCGATAATATCGTCCGCTTCAAACCCGTCTTTACGCAGACAAGCGATACCGAGCGCCGTTAATATTTTTTCGATATGCGGAATTTGCGCGTGTAAATCTTCCGGCGTTTTGTCGCGGGTCGCCTTGTATTCGGGATACCATTCGTGCCGGAAAGTCGGCGTACGGGAATCGAAAGCTGCGAGAAAATACCGAGGCCGGTATGTTTTTAAAATCATCGCAAGGCTTCTAAAAAAGCCGTAAAGCGCGGAAACATTTTCTCCGGCCTTATTGGTCAACGGATGGCTGATAAACGCGAAGTAAGAGCGGTAAATTAAACCGTAAGAATCGAGGAGATAGAGCGTGTCTTGTGTGTGCTGTGTCATGGCGAGAGTGTATCACAAAACGCCCCGCAGTTATAGCGGAGGATGTCTTACCGCACCGTCGCGTTTAGGCGCTCAAGGCTTTCCGTAGCGAGTGTGTCTCCTGCACCGATACCTGCCCGTTCAAAATAACCTTGTGCTACTTCGAGGGCATAGCGCACTGAATAGGTGCTGGCGATAACATCCAAGCTGAACGGCTGCATATCGTAGATTTCGCGGATGCGTCCCGCAGAATCGATAAAAGCAATGGATAGCGCATGAGGTGTATCCTTCATCCAAAACCGCAATTTTTCATCGCGTTTGAAGATGAATATCATGCCGGTGCCGTCGGGTATTTCTTTCCGGTGCATAAAGCCGTGTTGCTGCTCTTGAGCGGTTACCGCCGCTTCCACATCAATGGGAATAGCTGCTTTTGTTTTTTTCGATTCGATGGAAATGGTAATATGAGCAAATTCCGGTTTTTCTGCTCCGGCGCACGATATTACCGTGGCCACAAAGAAAAGAAAGCATAAGGCTACTGCCGGGTATTTGACACTATTTTGTATGGAAAAACGCATGGTATTGATTCCTCTGGGCATGGGGATGTCCCAAAAGTTGGTTACTTTCAGGACATCCCCGTCGAGTTTAAAATTAAGTCTTTATACAACAATGACTTAATTTTAAACGTCGCATCTAAATCTAAGGAAACTGTCCAAAAACTGAAGTTTTTGGACAGCCCCGTTCCTCTCCGGTTAAAATCCGTCGATAAAGTTTTGACGGTTGGTTTCGCTTGCAGCTTTTTCGGTCGTGCTTTGAGAAATCAATTCATTGAATACCGTCAAATCGATATATTTTACAATAAGCGGACGCTCGATAACGACACGGGTATGTTCATCCTCCCACACAGCCCGCTGAGGATTGATAGAGGCGGGTTCGCCGTATTTTTCGCAGAATTTGGAATAGACCGAATAGTAATCGACTGTGTCGGTGTTCAGCTTAAAAATCATCGTATACAAATTATCTTTATAAAACTGAAACCATGATCTGCTGATAAAATAAGAACCCGCCGATTCGATAAGGCTTCTGTTTTCCGTCGGCAACAGCGAAACATCCCGTTCGCCGCGGTATCCGAAAACCGAGTCTTGTTTGAGTGCATCTTTTACCGCGTCGATTCCCATACCAAGCTTGATGCTGCGGTATTCTGCCGGTAATGCAGTTTTATCCTGCTGTTCGCTTGTTTTCGTAGGGGAGACTATCTGATTTTCACTTTCGGATTGTGGAGTATCTTGGTTGGATTGTCCTACAACCGGCGTAGGAGATTCGGCCGCAGCTAGAGGCTGTATGGCGATAAAAATCAGGAAGATCGCATACGGAAGAGCTTTCATCTTATATCCTCGCTTTTATCGGCAGTTTTTTAGCGGACAGGCTTTCCGCGATAGGTCGGCTCGTTTGCACGGGATTGTTTGCGGGCTTGTTCAATTTCCTGCATCTTTTTAAAGTAGGCCGTCTGCTTTGACAGTTCAAGAGTATCGGTGATGATGATGCTGTCATCGGTACTGCGCACAATCGGCGTCATCAAAAATTCCGCAATAGCTTGCGCAACCTGCTCTTTAGGGATGCTGCACATCTTTGCAAGCTCCGCAGGGCCGAATAAGAACGTATGCTGTTTGCCTGCACCGGGCTGTATCCGCAATTTTTCAAGCTGAATGCTCAGCATATCGTACATTTTTTCAATCGGTACGGGAATTAACGTATTGGCCAACTGCTTGTACATTGCCCAAATACGGTCGGCGAGGGTAGTGGTAAGACGGGCAATCAGCTGCGGCTGGGTTGCAACCATTTGATTAAAGTTTTGCCGGTTTACCGCTAAAAGCTGGCATTCTTCCGCAGCGGTAATTGCTGTCGCCGAACGCGGTTTATTTTCCAGCAGCGCCATTTCGCCGAACATATCGCCTTCTTTAAGAACAGCCAGTAATACTTCGCTATTGTCTACAATTTTTGAAATTTTTACACGGCCTTTTTGGATAATGTATAATTCGGTTCCCGACTGACATTCGCAGAAAATCATCGATTCGCCGTGATATACCCGCACCATCTGCTTGGTATCCGGTTCAAGCATCTCAATCGGCGCTTTTACGCCGGTGGATTTTATAGCCATAAAGCGTTTCCGTGCCGTTTCTGCAAATTGTCCGTTCGGTTTTTCTTTTAAATAATGATAATAGGCGTACAGCGCCAGCTCAAACTTCGACATTCGCAGGTAATATTCGCCGATGGTAAATAGATGAGAAATATCGGTTTCAATATTTTTCTTCAACGTAATTCGAGTCAATGCTTCGTCCAAATAACGCATTCTTTTACTGAACGAATAGATAATCTTCATTGCAATGGGAGTATTTTTTTCTATTAATTCGGGAAACTGTGTATAGTGTACGGCAATCAGTACTACATCGGAGACTGCAATAGCCGTTTCAATCTGGCTATGATGCGCCATACACGCAACAACTCCTAAAAAGTCGCCCGGCCCGAGGAGATTTCCCTCTTCTTCCGCTACAACCTCTTTTTGTTTTGCAACTTGTACTTGCCCGCTTTGGATAATATAGAAGCGGTCGGTATCGGACTTTCCTTCAATGAGGATATAAGACCCGCGTTTAAAATTTACGAAAGATAGTTGAAGCACTTTATTACCCTCTTATTTTTTTCCATTATAACCCATTATAATATCAGGGTGTCGCAATGTATATGGGAACCTCTGAAAACTATACCCGAATTTTTAGAAGATGCCCAGATATCACTCTCTATCCGGCAAAAATAATCTCCGGTTCAAGTTCAAAGCCGGTGTTCTCTTTTACCCGCTGTTGAATTGTCTTAATCAGTTTCAGAACATCCTGTGCCGTTGCAAAACCGGTATTTACAATAAAATTTCCATGCCACGGCGCCACCTGAGCGCCTCCTATCTGTAATCCGCGTAAACCGGCTTCATCTATCAGTTTGCCGGAAGGTTTTCCGAAAACATGATTATTTTTAAAGACGCTGCCTGCCGAAGGGAGCTTAAAATGCCCCTTTGCCGTTCTGTCCGCAATACGGTTCTCCATCGCTCTACGGATCAGTGCCTTATCGCCCTGTGCAGTTCGGAACGCTGCAGACACAATCACCGGCCGGCTGCCGTTAAGCTCTGCATACCGCTTATCCTGAGGTTGAAACGGCGAGCGTTTATATCCCCAGTCTTCTTGGCGGAAGCCGTATTCCCGTATTCCGCAGCCTTTAGCTGAAAAACACACTACCGATGCTGAAATCAATACATCGGAAATCGATTTTTCATAACAGCGGGCATTCATAAAGACTGCGCCTCCTACCGTTCCCGGAAGCCCTGCAAAATCTTCCAATCCCGTAAGGCCGTGTTCCGCACAAAATTCCGTTACATCCTGCATCAGCGCTCCCGCTTCAGCCTGAATGTGCGTGTCTTCACCGTTTTGCAGCAGTAGAATCCTATTTAAACGGCAGGTATGAATAACAGCGCCCCGTATTCCCTCATCGGGAATCAACAGATTAGTGCCCCCGCCTAACAATATTGCCGGTATACGCTCTTCTTGAATGAACGTCAGCGCAGCCTCCAATTCCTCCGGCGATGAAGGCGTAATATATATATCGGCATTTCCGCCGATTTTGAAACTCGTAAAAGGGCTTAATCTCACCTTTTTTTGTATTATATCACAGAATTTAACCGGAAAGCTATTTTTTTTCTCTTTTTCTCCTAGATTAAACATACTAAAACACTATATACTATCAGCGGTATTTATAAAAGCGGCAATCGTTTATTATACAGGAGATTTTTTTATGAGTTTACGCATATATAACACATTAGGGCATAAAATAGAGGACTTTGTGCCGGTTAATCCGAAAAAAGTAGGTTTCTACGGCTGCGGGCCGACCGTCTATAACTATGCGCACATCGGTAACTTACGCGCCTATGTATTCCAAGATACGCTCTCGCGTCTGCTGCGTTTTTTAGGGTATCCGGTAACCCATGTGATGAATATAACCGATATAGGCCACCTTTCGGGCGATGCTGATGACGGCGAAGATAAGATGGTAAAAACAGCCAAGGAACGCGGGCAGAGCGTGTTGGAAATTGCCGATTTCTATACTCAAGCGTTCTTTAAGGATACCGAGCGCCTTAATATCCGCCGTCCCGATGTCGTGTGTAAGGCTACCGATCACGTACCTGATATGATAGAACTGATCAAACGGATCGAGGCAAACGGGCATACGTATTCCGCCGGCGGTAACCTCTACTACGATATTACAACCTTCCCCACATACGGCGAACTTGCCTCGATTAGGCTTGAAGATCTCAAGGCCGGTGCGCGTATCGAAGTTGATGAAAATAAGCGCAATCCCCATGATTTTGTACTCTGGTTCACCAAGAGTAAGTTTGAAAACCAAGCCTTAGTGTGGGATTCGCCCTGGGGTAAGGGATACCCCGGTTGGCATATCGAGTGTTCCGCAATGAGTATGAAGTATTTGGGCGAACAGTTTGATATTCACACGGGCGGTATTGACCACATCCGTATTCACCATACGAATGAGATAGCCCAGTCGGAGGGGGCTACCGGTAAAAAATGGGTAAAATATTGGCTCCATAATGAGTTTCTGGTGATGAACAAGGGAAAGATGTCCAAGTCAACCGGCGATTTTATCACCTTGGATAAGGTTATTGAGGCCGGCTATGCACCGCTCGATTATCGATTCCTGTTGTTGGGAGGGCATTACCGCAGTCAACTTACCTTTTCGTGGGAAGCGATGGACACTGCAAAGAATGCGCGTAAAAACCTTGAGCAACGGATTACCAACCTGCTAACCGAAGCAAAAACGCTGCCGGATTTCCCCGCCGACGGTGTAACGGCCGAACAGGCTATTTCGCAGCTTCATACCGAAAAAGCGCGCCGCCACCTGGGGGATTTTATACAAGCGCTTGAAGAAGATATTTCAACACCGCGCGCGCTTTCCGTACTGCAACAGGCTGTTAAAGATAAGGAACTTGAAGCAGCCGAAGTCATCACGTTAATTCGCATTTTCGATACGGTACTTGCATTAGATTTGATAGACGAAGCGGAATCGCTTCATAACGAGACAGAATCGGTCGATAATGCAGAAGAAATTGAACGCTTAGTTGCCGAACGGACGGAAGCAAAAAGAAATAAGGACTTTAAACGGGCTGATGAAATCCGGAACTTGCTAAAAGATCGCGGAATCGCGTTGGAAGATACGGCAAACGGAACGCTGTGGCGGAAGATGTAACCTTTAGGGAGACTAAGTTGTTTGATGAATTAGTGCCGTTAGATGCACTCTCCGATAAGGATTTTAAAACCATTTATGATGCTGCAGTCCCTGCGCTGTACAAAGTTGCTTATAATATTGTACGGGAAGATGATGCAGCGGAAGATCTGTGCCATGATGCGCTGATCAAGATGACGGAAAAAGAAATGAAGTTTCCGTCCTTAAATGATGCGAAGTATTGGCTCATCAGAGTGGTAAAAAATGCCGCGCTTAATTACGCAAAACGGAGAGTGTTGGAGCGGAAAGTATATACGCGTGCGTTTAAAGAAGACCAGCGCAAAATGGATTCCGGCGAAACTGCGCTCTTGAAAGATGAAACTATTCAAGACGTACAGCATGCGCTTGAGCAACTGCCTGAAAAACTGAGAATCGCATTACAGCTTCGCGAATATACCGAGTTGAATTACAAAGAAATCGGACGTATACTCGGCATCAGCGAAGGAAATGTAAAAGTTCGTATTTTCCGTGCACGAGAGTATTTAGCAAAAGTTATAGGAGAAGATAATGTCTACATGCCCTAATAAAGATCTTTTGTCTGCGTATATCGACGGTGAAATTGCTTTCCCTTGGAAAGGAAAAATAGAACAACATTTACAGCAATGCACCGTATGTAAAGAAACATACGATCGATATGTGGTAGTGCGCCGTTTCGTACAAGGAACCGCTGCCCGAGCTGAGTTTGATGCGGACGCTTCTTTTGCCAAATTGCTTGAAAGGCGCAATGCCGTATTACAAAATAAATCGCACGCCCAAAAACGGCGATGGGGATTAAGTTCAGGTGAACGGTGGTTTTCTTCTTCCATTCGTATTCCCGTGCCTGCGGCGGCCGCTGCCGTTTTAGTTTTCGTCCTGATGCCGCTCGTTCTTTTCTTTAGAGTAGAACACACCGTTAATTCTGTTGCAGCCGCTCAATCTTCTTTTACGCCGATTATTCCCGTTTCGCTTGAAAAGCAAAAACCGATAGCGGAAATGGATTACGGCATTACCCAAACAAACAACAATCAGAGCTATACCGTATCGACCAAAGCAGTGAATACCAATGCGAAGTTCTTTACGGTCGGAGAATTTGCCCGCTTATATTCAAAAGACGAAAATCTGTTTCAGCCGGTTGAATCTACAGTTGATCTCAAAATTTCTTCGTCGTCGTTTCCGCTTTCATCGGAGTATCAATCGCTTTATATAATCCCCGATCCCAATATAAGAATCAGCAATCGATGAGTTTTGTTTATCTTATAAGAAAATATTCTCTTGTCAGATTTCTTATCTTCGTATGCCTTATCGGCGGTATATTCGCCGGTATCATATTTTTTTCACGGTCATCGATTCACGCCAATACTATTACCACCGTATCCCCCCAAGTTACTGTACCGGGAGAGCGGATTACCATAGAAGGCAAGCATTTCGGACATAAATCAATCCATTCGTGGTTGATGATCGGCAATAACAAAATTAAATCCGACCGGTGTATTGAATGGACGGATACAAAGATTGTTTTTGAAGCGCCTGATGCCCTCTATGAAGATATCCTATATGTGGTAGCGAAGAACAAACAAGGAAATGCCGTCATGTTGGTAAATCAGGCGGTTTTCCCGGTCAGCTCAAAACATACCGCAGATGAAAATCTTCCTTTTATCGATTCTTTGGACGCCGATTCCGGCAATGTAGGCGATCTTATTTCCATTCACGGTAAAAACTTCGGTCATACGCGGAATAATTCGGTTGTACTGTTTACCGGAACGCAGAATACCGTTTATGCTCAAAATACTCCAAAGGAAGCGGCGTTGACCGGCGCCGAATGCAGCGAATCGGACTTCGATTACGAATTTTGGAGCGATCGTGAATTGCGAATACGGGTACCTGATGCCGCAGATACGGGAAATGTCGTGATTATTACCGAAGCGGGAATAAGTAATCCTGTGCCGTTCCGGTTAAAAAACAACTACGGTACGAAAACCTATACGGATACAAGAACCTATCGCCTCGTTTCCGAGGTGGAGATTTCCGATTTTCTAACAGAGACTCCGAATACGTTCTTTTTACAGATACCCTTGCCTCAAAAAACGGAAACACAGCGCGCCGTTACCATTAATTCCGTTCAGCCGGAGCCGTTTGTGCCGTCATATCAAGGAGCGAGCATTTACCGTTTTAATAATATCGAATCCGGCAGTAAAATACAGATCCGGCAGGAATACAGTGTGTCCCGCAGCAGGGTTGAGACGAATGTCAATGTTACATCTCTAAAAAGGACGGAACAGAATAATCCGCTTTTATATGCCGCATATACCGAAGCCGATGAATTTCTCCCTGCCGATCATACTGTTATTAAAAAGGTTTGTCGGCAAATTATCGGCTCTGAAACGAACCCGTATAATAAAGCACGGCGTATCTACACCTTTTTAACCTCCGAGCTAAGCGCTCGGGACAGCAGTACGACGGATGCAGGAAGGTCTATTTTAACCGCTTTGGAAGAAAAAAGCGGCAGCCCGTATGATCTTGCACTGCTGTTCTGTACGCTTGCCCGCGCCGCCGGTGTACCGGCAGTTCCAACTGCCGGCTTATTGGTTGACACAGAACAAAAAGCCGTACAGCATTGGTGGGCGGAGTTCTATGTAAACGGCTTCGGCTGGGTTCCCGTTGATCCCGCTCTTGCATCCGGCATTCCTTTCGATACCGGTATTGCCGATAGGGGACGATGGTATTTCGGTAATTTGGATGCCTATCATATTGCGTTCTCACGCGGTTATCAAAGTCAAGAACCTATGTTGCCGAACGGTAAAACAACGGAAAAGGTGCGAAGCTATGCCTTTCGATCTATTTGGGAAGAAGCAACGCCGAATATCAGCGGCTACAGTGCGCTTTGGCGCATCCCGAAGATCACGGGGGTGTATTAAAAAGAATTGCATTTTTTTTAATTAATTATTAGATTTATAGAGAATAATACCTTGTGCGTAGTCGTAACAGATATCGCCTTTAATTGTTTTAGTCAATAATGCCGTTTTTGGAAAGTCGAATGCTTGCCGAAGTCGGCATTAATTTAAATATGGATGAGGAGGAACTTTATGGTACGAGTCTTATCGGTAGGCGGCTCAATTGTTGTGCCGCAGCAGCCCGATGAAGCTTTTTTACGGGATTTTTCTTCCCATATCCGCAGATGGCTCAGTGGATCGGCAGATAGAAAGCTTATTTTAGTTGTCGGCGGTGGCGGCCCTGCACGGGTTTATCAACAAGCATATAAAAATATTACTGATAATGCACCTTCAAATGATGAAGCTGATTGGATCGGTATTATGGCGACACGGCTTAATGCACAACTGTTAAAGGCAATTTTTTCTGATATGTGCCCCAACCCTGTTGTGTACGATCCTACCGCTGTAGAGCTTTTTTCCGGACAGATATTGATCGCTGCCGGTTGGAAGCCGGGCTTTTCTACCGACAATGATGCGGTGTTGTTGGCTGAACGCTTTTCTGCAAAACAGGTAATCAACCTTTCAAATATCGAAAAAGTGTATACCGACGATCCTAAGAAAAACCCCGATGCAAAACCCATCGATACTATCTCATGGGAGCAATTCATTCGGCTTGTCGGTACGGAATGGATACCCGGTAAAAATGTTCCTTTTGATCCGGTTGCGAGTCTGCGCGCTCAAAAAGCGGGAATACAGGTGATCTGTGCCGGAGGTTCCGATTTGAATAATCTTGATAACATTTTAAATGATTGTCCCTTTAACGGCACGACAATAGGTTAAATGCATGGATTACTATGAAATTTTGGGAGTTTCTAAAACTGCTTCCGACGAAGAAATAAAAAAAGCCTACCGTGCAAAGGCGTTGCAATATCATCCTGATAAAAATCAGGGAAATGCAGCTGCTGAAGAAATGTTCAAAAAGATAAACGAAGCATATTCGGTTTTGTCGGATTCTAAAAAACGTGCCGATTACGACCTTGGCGGTATGGCATCGCAGCAATATGGGCATTACGCTCAGTATGCACGGCAAAATCCCTTTACGTATAACCCGTTTGCGCAGGAAACCGATGACGATGATACGATGTTCGGCAGGTCGTATAGTTGGACTTTTTACCGTTCACCGGAACAGGAAACGGAACCCGTTTCCCGCCGCAGAGGACTGGGTGCTTTACTGGCTGGCATTTTGTACCTCTGGCTGGGGCTTCTGAGCTTCCGCGTTATATACCTCTTCGGCTTTTTGGGACTTTTTATCGGTATTCCGTTGCTTGTGAAAGGCGTTAAAAACCTTAAAATAGCGTTTGTATCGTTTTTTAAAAGCAGCAGCTAACGTTCACGGAAAATAATTCTCCCTCTATTTAAATCGTAGGGGGAGAGAGCGACTTTGACGCTGTCGCCGGGAACGATGCGGATAAAATGTTTGCGCATTTTTCCTGATAAATGAGCTAAAATGATATGACCGTTTTTTAATTCAACACGAAACATCGTATTCGGAAGGGATTCTTTTACAATGCCTTCAACTTCAATTGCTTCTTCTTTAGCCACAATTCCTCCAAAAGAATTTATGTAAACCTCTAAAAACTTCAGTTTTTATAAGTTTCCAGTTGCTTTTTTAGTAAAATAACGCTTATAATTGTAAAGTCTATTCATTAGTTTGTCAACTAACGAGAGGAGCTATGGAAATATATGGAAAAAGATTTTTATCAAGAAATGAAGCAATCTTTGCATGATCATCGTGCCCAAATTATCAAAACATTTGTCGCAAACAATGAGAGTTTTAAACAGATTATTGAATCTGTTGACCCTAAGGATTTCGGCGACATCGCTTCGGAAGATACCGACCGGAAGATGTTGGAAAGTATGAGCGAAAAAGATGTCAAGCGAATGCAGCTCATTGAATCTGCCCTCGCACGTATCGAGCAGGGAAAGTACGGTAAATGTATCAAATGCGGAAAAAAGATACCGGAAGATCGACTTCGGGCTATTCCTTATGCATTGATGTGTATCGAATGCCAAACGGAAACGGAGCGAAAAAAACGCTAGTGGGATCCTCTAAAAATTTAACCGAGTTTTTAGGGATGCCCTCGTAGATATGGTCTGATGCGATAGTCTTGAAGGAGATGCAATGGGAAAAATTTTTTTATTTATAGCAGATGGATTTGAAGAAGTGGAAGCGGTTACGCCGCTCGATTACTTGCGCCGATGCGGAGCTGATTTGACATTGGTCGGGGTCGATGCAAAAATTATTCGTTCATCGCGCGGACTGGTCGTTACCTGTGACCTTACGTTGTCCGAGTTGATTGGGGCGGGTGTGGACGCAAAAAAAAATGCTACTCAGTTAGCGGCAGACACTGCGCTGGTGATATTACCTGGGGGACTTCCAAACAGCCGCACACTCAGTGAGAATGTAGAGCTTCGATATTTCATAAGCGAGACTGCGAAACAGGGCGGATTGGTGGCGGCGATTTGTGCTGCTCCGGCGATTGCACTTGGTGGCTGGGGCTTGCTTGACGGAAAACAATTTACCTGCTATCCGGGTATGGGAAAAGACTTGTCGACGCAGCCCGTAAAAGGTGCGCGGGTACTTAAGGACGGTACGTTTATTACCGCTTGCGGAGCCGGAGCTGCCGAAGAATTTGCTTTTGCATTGGTGGATGCCTTGTACGGTGAAAAAAAACTCAGCGAGCTTAAAAGTTCAATTGTTGCCCGCTAGGATGATACGGTATAAATAGATAATATAATGAAGATGAATGGCTATAAGGATTGGAAGGAGGCCATGCTGCGGCTTCCCGAACGGACGTTTTTTGTTTTAATGCGCTTGTACCTCGGTGAAATTAAGACGCCTTTTAACAAACAACGGCTCGTAGAAAGTCTCGGCGGATTTTTATCAAAAGCCGATACGCAGCGCCTTATGATAGAAAGCCTTGACAGTCTTGATATATTGATTTTGACAGCTGTTCATACACTTCCGGTAACCACACGCGGTGCATTACTGATGTTTTTATCCTCCGAAGCTTCTTTACAGACACGGCTTACTAATCTGGAAGAACGGCTTATCCTCTATCGTACCGATTGTATTGATGACTACGATGAAGTAGGAAAGGTCTATAGTATTAATCCTTTTCTGTATAAATCGGTTGAACCTCTGCTGGATTCGTATTCGCTGTTTTTACCGCAGCAAAAAGGCGAGCCGCAGAGCGGAGCGGCACTGTGTGATGATATTGTTTTGGCCGGGCTCTACACGTTTTTCTTAAAAGAAGCCGATGTGCTCAAAATGAACGGTTCGTTTAAGGTGCGCGCGGAAAAACAATGTAAGTCAATCTTTCAAGATACTGCGGCTGATATGAGCCGTTTTACAACAATGTGTACCGGCTTACAGAATCTCGGTTTATTGATACGGGAAGATACAAGTCTTATTCCGCAGCAAGGCCGATGGGAGGAATTTTTTAAACAAAAGCCTTTAGACCGTAAGATGTATCTTGTTGCAGCAATATACGGCCATGCCCGCCGTGACGGTATGCAGCGGCGGGCGCAGTTTTATTCCGATTTTTTAGCATCGCTCGATCCTCAAGGATTATATAACGATATTTCATTGAAGCGGATTTTTGATTTTTTATTTCAGCGGCTGTATGTTGAAATAAATCAGGATACGTCATGGGTTTTTCCCGACATGGTTCCCAGTGATGCAATCAAGATTATCAATACGTTTAAAGCGCTTAAATTTTTACTGCCGGTTGGGGAATACTGGCAGCTGAATACGGCGGTCTTTACTCAAGAATCGGTACAACAGCCGCTGATTACCGCTCCTTCCTTTGAAATCACCATGCTGCCCTTTACTCCTCTCGAAGGACTATTTCCGGTGCTCAGCTGTATGGAACCGGTGTCTATTTTAACGGCCGGCAGGTTTACTGTAACAAGGGCAGCCTGTTTGCGTTGTTTTGAACACTGCTGTACCGATAAAACCCTAATCGCACTGCTGGATAATGCGTCGGGAGGAACGCTTCCTCAAAATATCAAGGTCAGTATTTCCGAATGGTATCTGCAGTGCACTGCCGTCGGCTTATATTACGGTTTTGTGATAACCGTTGCCGAAGATAAACGGAATTTATTTAAGCAGAATGCTGGACTGCAGGAGATTATCAATAAAGAATTGGCTGACGGTGTCTATCTTATAAAGCAGACGGATTTGGATTCTGTCCGTGCGATGATCAAAGCGGCAGGATTGGACGTAACTTTTTATACTGCAAACAGTACCGGCCGTTATACAACTGCCGGCTTTTCTGCCGTCGAGCACCGGCATTCCACGCTTGATGTTTTTTATACAAAAGCAAAGAAGTCTCAGAAAGTTCACGGTACGCCACAAAAAGACTATGATGAACATATCCGGGAACTGCAGAAACTCGTAGATATTATGCCGGTTGATCAGTATAATAAGCAAAGTTTGAAAGAAAAAATTGCGAGCAAGCTTATTATCACCGAAGAGCAGTTGTATAAAACGCCTATGGAAAACGAAGTACGGGAAGTTGCGGGGCTCGATTTTTTAGGTAAGATTCATCTTGCAGAGACTGCAATTACCGACGGTAACCGTTTAGAGGTGACTATCGATGGGACTGCAGGTCAGCGGATTTTTACGGGGCTTCCTATTGCAATTGAAAAAAAAGAGCACGATGCGGTATTGCTTATTCAGGAAGACGGTACGCAATACAAAGAAAAAATTTCGATTGCCGGTATCATAAAAATGAGGGCATTCCGCAATTCGCTTTTTTCTTAGTCTCGCAGTGTAGGTTCAAACTTTTGAAAAAATATCCGATATTGTAAGCGACGTATCGGATTTTCCTGTAGAGTGAGGAGGGTTTAAGACGATGGATGCATCGTTTATATTAGCACCGTCTCTATTGAGTGCAGACTTTTCACGGCTTGCCGAAGAATTACAGTTTATCGAAGCAAACGGAGGGCAATGGGTGCACCTTGATGTAATGGACGGGGCTTTTGTGCCGAATTTAACGTTCGGTGCTCCCGTTGTGCGCAGCTTACGGAGTAAGAGCACCCTTCCTTTTGATGTGCATTTAATGGTTGCCCATCCTCAAGATTTTGTAAAAGATTTTGCGGCGGCGGGGGCGGATTATTTTACGTTTCATATTGAAGCGGTTGTGCATGCTCATCGGCTTATTACGGAAATCCGTGCAGCAGGTATGAAGCCCGGCGTGAGCATCGTACCGTCAACCCCTGTACATCTTTTAGATGAGGTGTTACCCTTTGTTGATCTGGTACTGGTGATGACGGTTAATCCGGGTTTTGGCGGCCAAACGATGATTATTCCTTGCTTGGAAAAGGTTAAGAAGCTGTGTGAATACCGTGAAAAGTACGGCTACCGTTATTTGATTTCCGTTGACGGTGGTGTCAATGCGGAAACACTTCCGGCCGTATGCAGCTCCGGCGCCGATGTTGTCGTTTCAGGTTCATCTTTTTTTTCCGGAGATATAAAGAAATGAGAAAAAAAACAGTATTAGCGTATTTCTTATGTTTTAGTATATGCAGCCTCTTCGCCGACAGCAGCGATTTACTGACCGGTTTGGATGCGTATAGCCGCAGCGATTGGAATGTTGCGGTGCAATCGTTTGAGCGGGCGCTGGCGGCTGCACCGGATGACCGTACGGAAGCACTGTATTGGCTGGTAATGTCGGAAACCTCTGCACAAAACTATCAGCGTGCTTTGTACTATGCCGATGCGTTTTTGGAAAATGCCTCCGGAGATGAACGTGCTGCCGAGGTTAGCTATCAAAAAGGACGGCTTTTACATTTATCCGGCGACTATGAAACATCATCGAAAATTCTCTATCAATTTATAGAAGATTATCCCGAGCACCCCAAGGTTCCGTCTGCATATTATTGGATAGGCGAGAATCTTTATGCGGCCGGGAATTATACCGAAGCCCGCAAAGTTTTTAGCGGAATTGTAGCTGATTATCCGCAGTCGGGAAAAGTGAACGAAGCACGGTACAAAATTGTGCTTATCGATCAGCAGTCTGTTCGAGAGGAACTCCTGCGGATGGCGAATGAGGCAAATGCCGCAGCAGTGCCCGATGGTTCTTCGGCAATTGAAGAACAGCAACAAAATGAAGATATTATCAATCGTCTTACAGCGTTGGAAGAAAAGCTTGATGAGCTTTCGGCAACGCTTGCCCGGATTGCTGAAGAACAGGAACAGCAGCGTATACGGGAGCAGCAGCAAGCTTTTGAACAACAGCAGAAAGCCGAGCAGCAGCAAAAAGAACAGGAAGAGGCGGAGCGGCAGCAGCTTGAAAAACGCCGTCAAGAACTGGCGGAATTGAAGGCGCGTACCCGAACCTTGGAAGAACTCTATACACAACGTGTGAAAGGAGCAAAATAATGCGGATATTCAATAAAAAAACGATTTTATTATGTCTCTCGGTATGTCTACTGAGCAGCTTATTTGCATCGGAAAATACCGTCGAAATGATCAGCGATCCGTTAAAGCTGGTTATCTACCCTAAGACGGGTAATTTCTGTTTATATCATTCAAAGGCCGAGAATGCACGGGAATACGAGCCGTTATATGACGACCGCTCCCAATCTTCCGTAAATATTTATTCGGTGCTCTTTAATGGGGAGATATTCCATCTCAACAATAAGAGCGGAAAGAAAATTATTATCAGCCAATCAAAAGATGAGATAACGGTAACGTTCCAAATCAGTATGGACTTTTTAGCGACGCAAACATTTTCGTTTGTACCTTCAAAGCAGCGCTCAACAGGTAAACTCTTGAAGGTCGTAACGGAAATTCAAAATATTTCGGGAGCTATTGCAAATGTCGGACTAAAAGCCGTCTTTGACACTTCATTAGGAGAAAAAAATCTTATTCCGCTTTATACGGATTTACGCAGCGAAATCGGAGCCGAACTGATGCTGCAGCCGGTGTTGGAAAAAGATTCGGTTATCTTTTCTGCAGATAGGGGATACGCGTGCCTCTTTTTCTTACGGAATGAATACATGACAACGCCGTCAGCCGTATATATTGCAAATTGGGAACGGTTGGTAACAAAGAGATGGCTGCCTTCTTACATAAGCGGGAGGTCTTTCCGTAAATACGGTTCTGCCGATCCCGGCCTCTTGTATGTATGGTCGGAACAAAAAGTACCGAATAAAGAAACCTTTACCGTTACCAACTGTATCGGTTTTTATGATTATCGGAATGCAGCGGAGACGTTAACGCCGTATTCGGCCTATACTCAACCGGCATCGGAAGCTTCTGTTCAATCTGTTGCCGCTCCCGTAACTAAGCCGACTGTTACTACAATATACCGAACCGCTCCGGCAAGCCGGCCTGCTGCTGTTGAGAAAAAACAATCCGGTGAGGTGGCAGAACCTGCAGCTTCTGTAGAACCTGTTCCTGAAGTTCAACCGGACGGACGGAGTACACCGGCACAACCGGTAAAAAACGAAGCTCCTGAAAGAGATTATCGGTATGTGCAGGCTCTATTGGATAAAATTGCGGAACTTGAACAATCTTCAGATGAATTGTCTATGGAAGAGATTCAAAAATTACGCACGGAAGTAGATAACGCAATAGAGGCTATACAGGAACAATAATGCCGTCATCGATTCTTGAACAAGCAAAAAAACAATTTGCAAAGGGGAATTATCAGCAGGTTATCAATTTACTGGAACCGCACGTTACACAATACGTCGTGTCCGGTGATACAAAAGATGTTCTGTATAATGCTTCCTTTAACAAATCCTTTCCGTTTTATTTGTATTTGGGACTTGCTTGTTTACATGCCGGTGATATCGGAGGGGCTGTTGATTATCTGACCTGTGCGCGACGCATTAAGCTTACCGATCCCGATTTACTGTGCGCACAGGCTGTTTTGTTTTTACGGCGCGGTGATACCGTACGGGCTATCGACTATTATCTGGAAGCGATTGAATATAACCCCAATCATGAATTGGCCCGCGCCGGATTGGATTTTATCAGAACTCATAATACACCGGAGGCAATAGGGGAGGCGGTTCAGTCGGGCGAAATAAAAAAATTTTATCCCCGACCCGGAGTTGAAACTTATATAAAAAAAAGAGTTGTTTTTGCTGCAGGCCTTACAATAGCTGCCGTAATTGCGGTGATTGCTGCATTGATAGTAATAAAATTCCCGTTGTCGATACGGGCACGGAATAATAATAGAGCGGATCTTTCGGCGTTAACCCTGTTATCGGATGAAAAAGCACGTCCGATCGATACGAGTGGAACTTACCGGTATAATCTATCGGAAAAAGAAGTTTTGGCCGCATATCGTAATGCGCAAAAATATTTTCAGGATTCGCGGGATAACCTTGCACAGATTGAAGTTAACCGGATTTTATCCTCGAATGCCGCCCATTCGATTAAACAGAAAGCCCGGTTATTGATGGATTATTTTGCAACGCCGGGGTTCGATACCGTTAGGGACATCCCTGTATACAGCGACGTACGGGCGGATATTCCGCTGTACCTTGATTGTTGGACAATTTGGTCGGGGGTTGCAACTAATGTACAGTCCGACGGAGAAAATACGAGCTTTGACCTTTTAGTCGGCTATAGCGATCGTATTCAGCTGGAAGGGGTTGTTCCCGTCTTTTGTAATTTTTCGGTTAGGATAGATTCGGAGCGTCCAATCGACGTATTGGGAAAAATTCAGCAGCGGGGCGGCGTACTCTTTTTAAAAGCCTCCGGTATTCACCAAAGCCAAGTGCCGGAAAATAAAAAATAAAATCGGAGTAGGGAAGATGTATACGGCGGAAAAAGTACTGATAGGGGGAAAAGGCGGTGTCCGGAGGCTTGAGCTCGGCGGAGATGCACCCATCGCTATCCAGACTATGTGGAAACAGCCGCTGCGTGAAGATACCTTGCAGGATACGGTGCGGAAAATTACCGAATTGGAGCAGCTCGGCTGCGATATTCTCCGGTTTGCGGTGCCGGACGCTCAAAGCGCCGAGGTGTTTGTAAAGCTTACCGGAATGACGCCGATGCCGCTTGTTGCCGATATTCACTTTGACTACCGGCTTGCATTGCGCTGTATGGACGGCTGCGCCGCAAAGATACGCATCAATCCGGGAAATATCGGGACGGAAGATCGGGTAAAGGCCGTAATTAAAAAAGCGCAGGATACCGGTACCGCTCTCCGCATCGGCGTCAACAGCGGCTCCCTACCCGCCGATATACGGAACCGTATGGAGCAGGAAATCCGCGGCGGGCGCAATGCGGAAGAGGCGAGGGCAGCCGCATTGGTAGCAGGGGCGCAGCGGGAAGCGGCACTTTTTGATAAATACGGCTTTAAGCAGTATCTCGTGTCGATGAAAGCCTCGTCGGTAAAAGAAACCGTTCTTGCCAATGAGCAATTTGCCGCCGAGTCTGCCGCGCCGCTCCATTTGGGCGTTACGGAGGCAGGTCCGTTGGTTTCGGGCATCGTTAAAAGCGCCCTCGCATTTTCGCAGCTGTTAGAACGGAATATCGGCGCTACCGTGCGAGTAAGCCTTTCCGATACCATGGAAAATGAAGTAATTGCGGCGAGGGAAATCTTGATGGAATGCGGTAAACGGCAGGGAGGCATCAGGCTCGTGTCGTGCCCCCGCTGCGGGCGCAACGGGTTTGATGTTCACGGTTTTGTAGCACGTTGGCAGCACCGGCTTTTCGCCGAAAAAAAAGACTTGACTGTTGCGGTGATGGGCTGCGTTGTTAACGGACCCGGTGAGGGAAAATTTGCCGATATCGGTATTACCGGTGCGGAAAACGTTATTTTGCTGTTTAAACGCGGCGTTATTGTTCAACGTATCGATGTACAAGGCTTAACGGAAACGGAAAGAAATACGGCGGTCGATGCGGCTTTTGAAAAGGAGCTGGAAAGTTTATGAAAAAATTAGCAATCACGTGTTTTACAATCCTCATAAGTGCATTTCTATATGCGCAACGAATGCCGGCTGAATCGGTTGAATACCCTTGGCACTTGCTTGAACAGGGCAGAATTGCGTATGAAGAACGGGAATTCGGTCAAGCGCTCCTGTTATTTAGAGAAGCGCGCGAAATGCATAAAACGCAGGTACAGGCTCAATATGATTATCTTTTTTCGGCTCTTAAAGTGCATCAGGTAAGAGCTGCAGGAGACCTTATTTCGGATGTATACCGTGTATTGGAAAAACGACAGGATTATGAAGCATGTGCAATCCTTGATAGAATTTTTCTTGTTCATCCTCCCGCTTATTTCGATAAATCGATGTCGGCACTTCTTGCGTGGTTAAAAAAAAGCGACGTGTATCCTGAATGCGACTATCTGATTGGAAAAGTGTATGAACTGGAAGGAGAACTTACGCAGTCCCGAAGATTTTATCAGTTGGCATGGGAAGCACGTGAATTTTTATATATTCCCGATATGCGTTTTGAAATTATTTATTCACTTGCACAAATTTCGGGACTATTAAAACAATATGACGATCAGGAAAAATATCTTCTCCTCATTTTAACTGAGGATTCCGTGTACGGAACAACTAATGCGGAAAGCCCAACTTTACGGGCAATGATTCATACGATTAAAAACGAACAAACAGTTGAAAAATTCTTTTCATTATATCGGCATCATAATGATATAGCGCTTCGCGCTTATATCGAACTGACCGATATTTATCTGCGTGCCGAAGAATATGACCGTGCATTCAGAACTGCATTGCTCGGAGCGGATATTGCAGTTACCTATCTGAGCGATACCTTAAAAAAAATCGACTTTATGTATAGGTACAGTGATTTCTCCGATTTATTGCTGAGAATCGGTATGAATAGCGAAATTTTGCAATGGACCGAAACAAAGCAGATTTGGAATGTCTTTTTGCAGTTTGCCGATTTGCTGTATCGGCAGGGTTTTGTCGTGCAGGCGAATGATCTGTATTACAAACTGGCGGAAAACTGTCCGTCTTTTACCTATGCAAAGGAAGCAAGTTACAAACTTTCACAGACTTTTTAAATTAACGGGGAACAGGGCTGTAGAAAATGAATATACACGACTATGGGTTTTATCGGATTGCAGCAATAGTGCCTCCTTGCGGGGTTGGTGATTGTGCCGGAAATGCCGACCGGATTATCGGAGCATTACGGAAAAGTGCCGAAATGGGCGCCGATGTTGCCGTATTCCCTGCATTGGCCGTTACTTCGGCAAGCTGCGGCGTTTTTTTTGCGCAGCAGCCGTTACTGAATGCAGCGGAGGACAGGCTTGCGTATATCGTCCGGCAAACCGCCATGGATCCTATTATCGGCATAGTGGGCTTTCCGTTCTTTTTTTCGGGTAACATCTATAGCGCTGTTGCCGTTTTCAGTAGAGGCATTATTTACGGAATCGTACCGCTGGACGGAACTGTGCAGTCCGGCGTTTTTTCCCGCTATAGCGGAAAAAACACCTCGCTTATTGTTACCGGCCTACAAAACGCCGCCGTCCCGTTCGGTACCGATTTGTTGTTTGAAGTAGAAAAAAGCAGGTTTTCATTTACAATCGGCGGCGGTAAAGCTTTTGAAAACCGAAACACAGCCGAAGATAACAACACGGATGGCGGTACGCCGCTCGCCGATGCCGAGGGAATAAGCGGAGCTGCGCTTTGCATTGAACCGCTCGCACAGGCGTCTTTTGCAGGGTCTTTTACGGAACTCTGCCGCAGTGCTGCCGCCCGATCAAAACAGGAAAGAAATACGGTCATGTTTGTCAATGCCGGCTGGGGAGAATCTACAACCGACACCGCCTGTGCGGGGGAGCGCGGTATTTATGAAAACGGCGAACTGCTCGCGGCAGCAAACGGTTTTGAGCTTGCTGCTTTTAATAAAACAGGGGATTCCGGTTTTACCGGTTACGATGATGAAGCGGCTATTACCTTTGCGGATATGGACTGCGAAGCTCCCCGTATTGCCGGCCGGGCTTTCTCCGCCGCTTGCCGCCGGATTGCTATTCCCGCCATTCCTTCCCGCGGGATGCTGCTCGTCCGCCCGCGCAACCCGAATCCGTTCATACCGCTTGCTGTACAAAACAATGAAGCCGCATGGGAAAGTTTTTTCTCGCAGGTAACGGAGCTGCAAGCGCGCGGGCTTACGAAACGAATGCACCATACCGGCTGTAAAAAAACCGTAATAGGGATTTCGGGCGGCTTAGATTCTACGTTGGCGCTTTTGGTTGCAGTTCTTGCCGCACGGATACTCCGTCAGAATACCGATTCGGTTACGGCAATTACCATGCCCGGTTTCGGCACTACAGACAGAACTAAGTCCAACGCACTCAAGCTTGCGGAATTGCTCGGTTGTTCCGTTCTTACTGTCCCGATAGAAAAGGCGATGCTGCAGCATTTTGAGGATATCGGACACCCGGTAGACCTGTGCAATACCGTATACGAAAATGCACAGGCGCGTGAACGTACTCAAATTCTGATGGATAAGGCAAATCAGCTCGGTGCCCTGCTTGTCGGTACGGGCGATCTTTCAGAATCGGCACTCGGCTGGGAAACCTATAACGGAGACCACATGTCGATGTATAATGTCAATGCCGGCATCCCTAAAACGATGCTCCGCCATTGTATCCGCTATATTGCAGCGTATCCCGCGCCTTTTTTGCCGGATATTAAAAAACATACCGACTTCCGCGCTATCATAGAAGATATACTTAATACGCCGATTAGTCCCGAGCTGCTGCCTGCGCAAAAACAAGTCATTACGCAAAAAACCGAGGACATACTTGGCCCTTATGAGCTGCATGACTTCTTTTTATATTATCTTTTACATACGGATTTCAGCCCTGCAAAAATTCTTCTGCTTGCAGAGCATTGTTTTTCTACGGAACAGCGGTACAATCGCCAGCAAATACTCGGCTGTATGCGTATTTTCTATCGCCGCCTTTTTTCTCAGCAGTTTAAGCGTTCTTGTGCACCCGATGGCGTGCAGGTAGGATTCGGCAGCTTCTCTCCGCGCGGATCATGGCAAATGCCGAGCGATATGAATGCTGCCGTATGGCTTGCCGAACTTGAAAAATTGACAGAGGTGTGATACATTGTTTCAATGTTTCAAACAATTGCTGCGTGGATAGGGCATTATATTTCTTATTTTCCGTTAGTTATTTTTATCAGCTTGTTTCTCGGCGGGTTTAATCTTCCGATTTCAGAGGATATAATCGTTATCACTTCCGCAGTGCTTTGTAAACAAGAAAGAGCTTCCATCCCCGCCTTTTATGCCGCCCTTTATTTTGGAGCGGTACTTAGCGATTACCTTGTTTATTTTTGGGGCTGGCTTTTGGGGCGCGGCAGGATTTCCGGTAGATTTTTTTCTAACCTTATAAGCGAAAACAATATTACCCGTATTTCCAATGCACTTAAGCGGCACGGCTTTTTTACCTTTTTGTTCGGGCGGTTTATTCCTTTCGGCGTACGCAATGTTATTGCGATGACATCGGGTTTTGTCGGTTTTCCGTTCTATAAGTTCGCCCTTTTTGACGCTATTGCAGCCGCTTGTAATATTTCGGCTCTATTTTGGCTGGTCTACTTTCTCGGACAAAGAGGAAGTCATTTTATGAAGATTATCGGAATTGTCTTTTTACTTCTTTTTGTCGGCTTTTGTATTTATATTCTGCGGTCGGATAAATTTTTTGCACCTTCACAAAAAAAGAACACAGCTCCGAATGATACTGACAAATCTTACATATCTATCGGTAAATAGGAGATAGTATGAATAAATTCGCAATAATCGGTTTGGGTGCATTCGGCGTCCGTATGTTGGAAGAACTGCTGCATTTTACCGATGAAGTTATTATTATCGATAAAGATCCCAATCTTATTAAAAAATACGAAGGAAAAGCGGTAAAAGGACATACTGTGAATATTACCGATGAAGAAAGTCTTCGTAAAAGTATTCCCCAGGGAATTGGTACGGCTATTGTTGATTTGGGCGGGCGAATTGAGCTTTCGCTCATGGTAACAAAGTATTTAAAACTGCTCGGTATTAAAGAGATTGTTGTAAAAGCCGAGACCGATCAGCATGAACATCTGCTGTCCATGGTGGGGGCAACCAAGGTTATTTTCCCTGACAGGGAGGCTGCAAAACGGGTTATGCCGATGCTGGCGTCTACTTTGTTGCTGAATTTTATGCCTATTTCGGCCGATCTTGCGCTGGCGGAAGTAAGTGTCAATGAAAAATATGTCGGAATGACCCTTCTTGAAGCAAATTTACGGAAAGAGCTCGGTTTAAATGTCGTTGCAGTACGGAGACAGGAATCTGAAACCTTTGAGTTTATTGAACCTGATTATCGTTTTGCGGCCGATGATATTCTTTTGTTGGCAGGGTCGGAGGAGCATATCTTTGCTTTTTCACGTCATAAAGAAGATTTGCATAAAAAAGAACATGTAAGTCTTTTCCGTATGCTCTTTCCGCGCTTTCATCTGTAAAACTCTATAAATATCCCGCGGTAAAATATAATAAATTATCAAGGCATAAATTATCAAGGATATTGACGTTGTATTTGATTTATGACATCATAACTAACTATGCGGAAACTAAAGAAAAGCTTTTTGGCTGTTGTAATGATATGTCTAACATCAGTTCCTCTTTTTGCCCATGACTTTAGTTTTGGCGTAAAACTTTTCGGTTTAACTATCCATCCTATCGGCGCTCTTAATTACCCGTTTTTTCCGCTGAAGCTTGACTCTGAGGGTTTTGTTGTTTTTAATCCCGGTGTAACACTTAATGCTGAATATTTTGTATGGCGGGATATTATTTCTATCAAAGCGGTACAGGGATTGTATGGAGATTGCGCAATGCAGTTTGCAGGCTTTTCCCATATCGGGTTTCGGATACGATTCTTGAAAATCAAGCGTTTTTCGATGAATGTAGGTATAGGTCCGACATTTTTATATAAGCGGAGTTGGTATAGATTGCCCGGTTATAACGATTCTTTAGAGGCATATAAGGGGACAAAGGACGAAGATTGGCAATACCTCTTTTATTGGTACGCCGGTGAAATTGAAACGAATATTCAGGTAAATGACAATTTTGATGTTTCCATTACCGTTATTCCGGGTGTACCGGATATAATTAATATCAGTACAGGTTTTCGATATAATTATCACGGAAAGGAATCTTAGGCTGCAGTAAGGTGTCTAAAAGCCGATGTAAAATCCGTCAATCCGAATGAGGTTTCTTCTTTTAGATTTCAATTTCGTTTATTCTGCATTCAGCATACGGCCAAAAGAAATGAGCAATAATGCCGCTTGTAAGCAGCGGAATACCGGCAAAGCATAGCAAAGAGAAGCGCTGTGGCATAGAGGTCAGCGTTGCTGTTGTTATGACGATGCTTAACAACAGTATGTTAAAAAACAGTATGATAACCGTGTTGAGGTTATGCTTAACAGCAGTAGCAGGGGTGTCCCAATAGAGTTTAGGATGAGCGGTATCTAATATCAACGCAAGCAGATTACAGAAAAGAGTAAGAGAGAGTGCAATAAACAGTGCCGCGGCAGCAGTCAACGGTTTTAAAGAAAAAAGGAGGGTGATACCTCCTACTCCGATAAATGCGCCGGTACCGGCAAAGAGCATTGCATGTACGAGCTTTGCTTGCATGTACTGCCTTATCGAAAGGGGCAAGCTTTTAATAAGGCCGAAGTTTTTTGCATCACGGGAAACAGCTGTCACGGCAATACCGGCTGACGAACCCAGAAATGCGCCGCATCCCCCTGCAATCAAAATACCTGAACTGCTCTGCATAAAAGCTTCCGTTTCAGGAGGCAAATGCAGTGAGCCTGTGAGATACATAATGCCGTAGAGAAGCGGCAGCAGCACAACGATAAAAGGGCCGTTTAAAAGGTAAGCCGGCTCGCGGTTCATCATGCGGACTTCCCTCATGAGCAGCGCAGTAAAGGCGGAATGCTGTGCGAACTTACTGCGGATAAGCTTTACCGTTTCGGAAGCTGTAAGACGTTTTAATAGCTGTTCGTCAAACCCGTCGAGCGTTTTTTCATACACACCGGAAAGCAGACCGATAACCGCAGCCGGAACCGCAATACAGACTGCGGTAAACGGTAAAAAAGAACTGATCCTCGCAGAAAAAGAAGCTGCTGCAAGAGATTCTGCAAAAAAACGAACCGGTAACAAATAGCGTGTAAGAGCGGAAACAGTCAACCGGTATCGTTCAACGGTATTCGCTAGGCCGGGAATTTCGCGCAACATAGTAACCGATTGTACAAAGTAGTTAATTCCGAGCGCCATTACGATACCGAGTAATCCGGTAATCATCATCATGAGCCGCCGTTTTTTTAATATCTTTGTTGCCCTCATAACACTTATGTTGATCAGATAGCACAGCCCTGTAATCGGCAGCGGAAAAAGCACGGCGCCGATTAATGCCGTTATATAGAATGAAGCGGGGGAGTGTTCACAACGTCCGTATACAAAGGCGGTAACTCCGAAGAAACCGATTGAAATCACCATAGCAGGTAAACAATGGGCAAGGAACTTTGCGCCGAAAAAAATACGGGATGGAATGGGCATTGCCCGCAGTGCTTGCTCGATGGTGCCGATAAAGTATGTAGAAAGCGTCAGTAAAAAATTGGAAATAAACAGAAAGGCAAAGAGCGCCGTGATTTCTATTTCAAAGAGGAGCCGCTGCATGCCTAACGGCTGTAAGCTCATGTAGAGATTTATTGTGACCATCCTAAACAGCATGATAAAACATCCGCCGATGTATATCAAAAAAAGAATAAAAAGCCCTGTTTTAACGATAGATGCGGTCTTTCCGGTGTGTTCGGCAGTGCTGCGGTGAGTACGGGTGCTTCTTTCCCGAATAAAGTTTTGCCACCGGCTAAATCCGAATACCGTTATCGCATAGATGCGGAATAGAGATTTAAAAACGGCGGCAGACCGTGTATCTGTATCGGTTCTTTGGTGCATGAACGTAATCCCCTTGCCGGTGCCATAGTTTATCAACTTGTTAGATTGGCAGCTTTTGATAAGCTTGATAAGCGATTTTTATCACTTCTTTGATGATATTTCAAGCCGATAATCCGAGTATATGGGGCGGACGTACCCAAAAGTTTAAAACACTTGTCTTGTAATTCATATCTTGAATGTTATACTAAACCTATGTATTGACTATTTTCCGGTTCGCGTATAATATGTAATATCTTTTTGTGATTTAATTATGAATAGGGGGGTTACCTTATGGCAGTGCCAAGAGCTAAAACGTCGAAAGCACGCACACGCCGCCGCCGAGGAATAAATATGCGGTTAAACGCGCCTCATCTTGTGGAGTGTGCCAATTGCGGCAATTTAATCTTATCTCACCATGTATGTTCCAAATGCGGTTTTTACCGAGGGCATCAGGTTGTTGATCCGGATACATTAAATTAAGAGAGGATTTTCTTTATGGACGAATTGTTTGCTCAAATTCAAAAGCTGATTGCAGAAAAATTGGAAATTGATGCGGATAAAATTACGCTCGATTCTTCTTTTCGTCAAGATCTCGGCGCCGATAGCCTTGATACGTATGAATTGGTGTATGCAATCGAAGAAGAGATGGGGATAAAGATTCCTGACGGAAAAGTAAGTGAATTTGAAACCGTTAGGGATGCTTACGACTTTATTAAATCTCAATCAAAGTAATATTGCAAAGGATGTCGTTCTTGTTTCCTTTTAAATATGTTTTAGAAAAACAGCGGAAGCAAGAACTGCTTACTTTTCAAAAAAACGCAGTATGTAAATTTAAAAATATTAGTTTATTAGATATAGCTTTTCATCATCGTTCATTTTCAAATGAGCACAGCGATTTCCCTATCAATAACGAACGGCTTGAATTTTTGGGCGATTCCGTACTTGGTATGATTGTCGCAGCGGAGTTGTATCTTGCTCATCCTGAAAAACCGGAGGGTGATCTTGCAAAGATAAAAGCGGCCGTTGTTTCCGAAGATTCTCTTTTTCCGATCGCACTGAATCTCAATATCGATAAGTATTTGATGCTGGGACACGGAGAAGAGGTGTCGGGTGGAAGAAAGAAAAAAGCTTTGTTGGCCGATGCTTTGGAAGCGCTTATCGGTGCATTGTACTTAGATTCGGGGTTTAAAGTTGTTCAGCGCTTCGTATTGAAAATTATTGAACCTCAGATGCAATTGGTAGAACAAAATAAACACCGATATAGGGATTATAAATCCCTGCTCCAAGAGTATGTGCAAAAAAAATACCGTATTATTCCTAAGTATTTACTGGTAGAAACGCATGGGCCGGATCATGACAGGGTATTTCAGGTAAAAGTTGTCATTAAAGATAAGGAATATGAACCTGCTTTAGGAAAAAGTAAAAAAGAAGCGGAACAAGCAGCGGCGGAAATCGCTTGGAAAGCCTTGTCTCTGCAAGTAAGGGAGTAACTATGTTTTCATTTACAAAAAAAGATTCGGAAGCGGAAAAAAGAAAGTCAACGCCTGCGGCAAGCGGTATTGCATTTCAAGTCAAAGAAGTGGAATCCTTGATGGCTGCTGCGGAAAGTATCGCTTTAAACATCAAAAGCAGAATAACCGGCGCATCGCAGGTCATTTTTAAAAACCTCAAACAAGAACATCAGTTTGAAGCCTTTACCGAAAGTATCCGCTCTATTCTGGATTCTATTTTATCCGTTCAAGAGCAGCTGCAGGAAGTGCACAGCTGTACTACCGCATTGGAAGATACGGCCGGAAAAGCGAGTTCTTCCGTAGAACAAATAACCGATTCGGTAAATCATGTTGCAAATATTGTTACCGATAGAATTTCGGTAACTTCTCAGTTAACCGATGCCGTCGCAAAAGGCTCGTTAAAGGTAAAGGACTTATTTACGGTTATCGACAGTCTGAATCAGAATATCGATGCGGTTAAAGATATTATCGGTTCAATAAACGATGTCAGCGCACAGACAAATCTGCTCGCAATGAACGCTGCAATCGAATCCGCTCACGCCGGAAAGGCAGGATTGGGGTTCGCCGTTGTTGCAGGAGAAATCAGAAAGCTCTCGGAGGCAACAGCCCTCAATGCGGCGGACGCTTCCAAGACGCTAAAAAATATGCTTGAAGCTCTTCAGGTGGCGCGGAATACTGCCGATGAGACACGCACTGCGATGATACTGATCGGTAATTCCGTAAATGAAACTACCAGTTCTTTTGTTGAAATTTCTTCCGAGATGAATATGCTTGCGGGGACCAGTACATCGGTACGTGATGCAGTTATGCTGGTTCCGGAATCTGCTGCGGATTTGAATAACCGTGCGGATACGGCTATTGAACATGTCAATAAAATAGCCGATCAAGCGGACAAGGGAAAAACTATGCTGGTTAGTTTGCAGGCAACAGCAAAAGAAATAAACGATTTAATGAGCAGTGCGCTGTTTAATATGAACAGTATTATCGACAATACCGTTACGATTGATTCTACCGTCGAAAAAGGGGTTGATCTTGCAAATGGAAAGGCGATAGCTGACGAACATACTATGCCGTTTGCACTGATTGTATTAAAACATCTTGGCTGGGTTACAAAGGTGCGGGCATTAATCGACGGCCGCCTTGATGTAAACGGAATTGAATTGGGTGATCATAGAAAATGCGATTTGGGACAATGGATCGATAAAAATGCACCGCGGTACGAAGGGTTACAACAGCATCCCGAATTCAAAAAACTTATGGTGCAGCATGAGCAGCTCCATAATCTGACCAAAACAGTCGTTAGCCAGCTTAAAACACTGTCGAGAACCGAATTGGAGACCTCTTATTCAAAATTGTTGGAGCACTCCACATCGGTTATCGAGAGTTTAAGTATATTACGTCAATTTATCGAAAGTAAACGGTATACGAAAAAATAACGTTCTATAGTTGTGCCAGCGGTATATGGTATACGCTGGAACAATTCCGGCAGACAATCTCAAGCGGGTCGTCTGCCGTTTCTTTTAAGTTTTTAAGTTCGGCTTTCGGCAGTGTCCGCAATGCTTCCAAATAATAGTTCTGCGAGCACGGGCAATCGAACTCAATGTTCCGTACGGCAACCGATTGAGGGTTAAACTCCCGTAAAAGCCCGAAGATGATGTCTTCGCAGTTGCCTCCTTCAGCGAACCAGTCGCCGAGCGGGGGGCAGGCTGAAAAAGCCCGCTCCATGCTGATAACGGTATCTTCAATTTCTTCTTCCGTCTTTACTTGTCCTCTCCGGAAGGTTCCGCCCGTAATCGGCATCCGCTGAATAAAAAAGCCTCCGGCGCCGACAACTCTGCCGATGCTGTCAAGACGGATACTGGTATTAAAAGCGGTGTAGAGTTGTTCCGATTGCTGAAAATACCATGCAAGATCCTTTGCAATATTTCGGTATTTGATTTCGACAATACTTCGCTGCGGCTCTCGTCCGCTTGTTTGATCAGATTCGGTAAACCGCGTAACGCTGATAATACCGTTGCCGAAAAAGGGGGCAAGATCCCAACTTTCAAGCGGTGTATTGATCGGAATAGGGTTTTGTAAAAGGTAGCCGCGTACAAATCCCCGCGAATCTGCTTCTACGGCAAAGCCGGTTGCGGGACCGTCCGTTTCGTAGCGGAGCTGGAGGGTTTCGCGTCCTTTCATCGTTTGAATCATCAAGGCTGCGCAAAGTCCTGCTTGTCCAAGTACCATTGTTTCCAATATTCCTAACCGGTGCTGTGCGCGTATCCGGTTTACAAATCGTGTACCGTGGAAAAGCCCGCCGCGGAACAAACCGTCGCCTGCGGTAAAAATATGAAGTCCGTCTTTTTCCAGCTTATCCAGATGCTGTTGTAATGCTTTATCGTCAATAGATGCGTGTATCATACCGAATATGGTAATAAAATGAACCGGTAAAGGCAAGAGGTAAACGCATCGGAGAAGTTTAGCATAGCCGGTTACGCTCCCTTTTGGTGTATTCCATCAGGATGTTCGCCGTAAGGAGCATTTGCTAACAGGAGTTTAAGGCGGTTAAGCTGATTTACCTCGCTTGCGCCCGGGTCAAAGTCTATAGCTGATATCTGTGCATCGGGATAGCGGCGGCGTAATTCTTTAATCATTCCTTTGCCGGTAACGTGATTGGGGAGGCAGGCAAACGGCTGCAAACAGGCGATGCTGGAAACCCCCGACTTAATAAGCTCAACCATTTCGGCGGTTAGGAACCAGCCTTCTCCGGCGGCATTGCCTAAATCCAAAACTCCGCGGACACCCTTTGCAAGATTATATATCGATTCAGGTGCGGTAAAGCGCCGGCTTTTATTCAGCTCCTTTTTCATTCCATTGCGGTACCGTTCTATATACCAGATTGCTATGTGGTATTTGAGGCGGTTAAAAGCGCTCGATTCCAGCGAGGTTTCGTAGTAAATCCCGTGAAATAGGGAATAGAAGAAGAAATCCATTAAGTCGGGCATGACACATTCCGCACCTTCCCGTTCAATAGTACCGACAATATCGTTGTTAGCCGTCGGATGGAATTTTACCAGAATTTCACCGACTACGCCGATACGAGGCTTTTCAGCTTGTATAAGCGGCAGCGTGTCAAAGTCATGGACAATATCGCGTACTACTTTACGGTAGTCCCGTCCTGACATGTGCTGTAATTCGGTCTTTATCCTGTCGGCGTAACGGCGATAAAGCGCATTTGCCGCTCCCTTTTCCTGTTCGTAGGGGCGGGTGCGGTATAATACACGCATCAGCAAGTCGCCGAGGCAGAGCGCTTTTAAGGCACGATCCGCCAAACCGAACGTCGGCTTAAAGCCTGAGTTCTTTTCAATTTGCTGAGCGCTTAATCCGATTACCGGAATATATCCCAGTCCTGCATCCTCCAATGCCCGCCGGATGAAGCCGATATAGTTTGTCGCGCGGCACCCGCCTCCTGTCTGCGTGATGATGAGCGCCGTTGCGTTGAGGTCGTATTTTCCCGACTGCAGCGCCGAAATCATCTGCCCCGCCACAATAATGGCCGGATAGCAGGCATCATTGTTCACGTAGCGCAGTCCGCAGTCGATTGCTTGCGGATCGGTATCCGGCAATATGACGAGATTGAAGCCCGAATGCCGAAAGGCTGCTTCCAGTAAGTCAAAGTGAATGGGAGCCATCTGCGGCGCGAGGACGGTATACCGTTTGCTCATTTCTTCGGTAAATTCAACCCGCTTAAAGCCGCGGTAGCCCGGCGCTTTTGCGGTTGTTCCTTTGCTCCGTTCACGGATGGCGGCGAGTAAGCTGCGGATACGGATACGTACTGCGCCGAGGTTTGAACCTTCGTCAATTTTGAGCAGGGTATACATTTTTCCTTGCGCTTCGGTAATTTCCTGTACCTGATCGGCTGTAACCGCATCCAACCCGCAGCCGAAGCTGGTAAGCTGAATAAATGCGAGGTTATCCTGCCGCGCGGTAAATTCTGCGGCGCGGTATAGCCGGTTGTGGTATACCCACTGGTCGACAACCCGCAAGGGGCGGGGCAGTGTTCCCAAATGAGCAACGGAGTCCTCGGTTAATACGGCGAGTCCTAAGCCTGTCAACAGTTCAGGGATTCCATGATTGATTTCAGGGTCAAGATGATAGGGACGGCCGGCAAGTACGATACCGATAAGTCCCTGTTCTTTTATTTGCCGGAGCGCCGCCTCTCCTTGGAACTGTGTTTCTTTTTTTACCGCCTCTGCTTCTTCTTTAGCCTTCCGCACGGCAGCACGGATTTCGTCAAGCGTAATATGCCAGTATTTATTGAGCTCTTCGTGGAGGCGCTCTCCGAGCCGCTTTTCGTTATAGAGCGGCAAAAACGGATTGAGGAAACGGATATGCTCATCCTGCCGCAGCGCATCGATATTGTTTTTAAGCACTTCGGGATAACTCGTTACGACCGGACAGTTAAAGTGGTTATTAGACTTGGGGTCTTCCTGTGTTTCATACGGAATGCAGGGATAGAATATTGTCGTAATGCCTGCTTTTAACAGCGATTCGATGTGCCCGTGGGAAATTTTGCCGGGATAACATACCGATTCCGACGGAATGGATTCCAATCCCAATTCATAGAGTTTGCGGGATGAGCGCGGCGATAATTTTACCGAAAATTTCAGCTCGGTAAAAAGTGTAAACCAGAACGGATAATTTTCGTACAGGTTGAGTACGCGCGGAATACCGATTGTTCCTCGTTCCGCTTCGGCCTCCGTCAGCGGCTTATACGAAAACATCCGTTTATACTTCCAGTCGAAGAGGTTCGGCAGATTGCTGCCTTGTTTCTTTTTTCCAACCTTTAGCAGCGATTCTTTTTGCTGATTATTTTCTCTTTCGGCTATTTCGGCGCCGATTTCACAGCGGTTTCCCGTAATAAAAATACGGTTGCCTGCCGCAGGTGTATTAAACCGATTGATGGTCAAAAGACAATTGTTGGCGCATTTACCGCAACGGGAAAGTTCCAGTTTAACGGTAAGCGCATCAAGTCCTTCCGCCGGTAAGATATTCGAGCGGACATTGATATCCGCCCCCTGTTCTTTCCATTGATCACGGGCAAGGAGCGCGGCGCCGAAAGCCCCCATCAAACCGCTGATGTCGGGCCGTACCGCTTCTTTCCCCGTAGTTAATTCAAAGGCGCGCAGCACCGCATCGTTGTGGAAGGTACCGCCTTGCACAATGATTTTGTCGCCGATAGAAGCGGTATTTCTCAATTTGATTACTTTAAAAAGGGCATTTTTAATAACCGAATACGAAAGTCCCGCCGAAATGTCGCCAACGGATGCGCCTTCCTTTTGCGCCTGCTTAACACGGCTGTTCATAAACACCGTACAGCGGCTGCCGAGGTCGATGGGTTTGGGGGCACGGAGCGCCTGCGTAGAAAAATCTTTAACCGGCATGCCGAGCGAGCGGGCAAAGTTATCCAAAAAGCTGCCGCAGCCGGAAGAACAAGCTTCGTTTAATTGAATGGAGCTGATGCAGTTGTTTTTCATGCGGATACACTTCATATCCTGTCCGCCGATGTCGAGCAAAAAGTCAACGCCGGGCAGGAAGAAATCCGCCGCGCGGTGGTGCGCTATGGTTTCAACTTCTCCGGTATCGACGCCGAAAGCCGCTTGGAAAAGCCCTTCGCCGTAGCCCGTGGATAAAGAGCGGGCTATATGTGCGCCGCTCGGAATTTGTTTATAGAGGGATTGCAGCATAGTTACTGCAAGATTGACCGGGTTTCCCGCATTCGATTCATAGAACTGCCAGAGGATCCTTCCTTCGCGGTCGATGAGTACGGCCTTTGTTGTGGTAGAGCCTGCATCCATACCGAGGAATACCGGGCCGGACGCTTCCGCAAGGGGAGCTGTTTCCGCTCGTTCCCGTCCGTGCCGTTCACGGAACTCGGCAAGCGCCTCATCATTTTCAAAGAGCGGCGGAAGGCGCTGTACTTCCTGCATTTCCGCATCGGCAAGCGAACCCAGTTTATTCCGCAGAATTTCTACCGTTAAGGCGGCGGGATTGGTAAATACGGTTTTATCTGTTATTTCCGGCACGGCTTCCGGCCGGCTGCGGTAACCCGTCCGCATCAGTTGTGTCTGCGTCGGCGCCGTACAGGAAATTGCCCCCGATTCTGCGCCGTTATCGACAGCCCGATGGGATGACGGCCGCAGCGATTGATTGGTACCGGCACTGAGCGCTGCGCCGAGTGCGACAAAGAGCTCCGAGTTTTCCGGCACGATGATTTCATCATCTTTCAGGTGTAATGTTTCGATAAACCGCTGCCGCAGTTGGTCGAGAAAGTGTAACGGCCCGCCTAAAAAGGCGCAGCGCCCGCGGATGGGTTTTCCGCACGCAAGGCCGGAAATGGTTTGACTGACAACCGCTTGAAAGATACTTGCGGCGATATCCTCCCGCCGCGCACCTTCGTTGATGAGTGGCTGTACGTCGGTTTTTGCAAAGACTCCGCAGCGGGCGGCGATGGGATAAATCGTCGTTGCGTTTTTGGCAAGCTCATTCAATCCCGTTGCATCGGTTTCGAGAAGTGCCGCCATTTGGTCGATAAAAGCCCCCGTACCTCCGGCGCAGGTACCGTTCATGCGCTGCTCAACCGAATGGCCGAAGTAGGTTATCTTCGCATCTTCCCCGCCCAGTTCGATAGCGACATCCGTTTGAGGAATCTTTGCCTGCACGGCAACGGCAGCGGCGACTACCTCTTGTACAAACGGTACTGATAGCCATTTTGAAACTGCTAAACCGCCTGAACCGGTTACCCGAACCTGTAGTTGAGCATGATTGCCGTAAGTCTTTGCGACCGTATCTAAGGCTTCCGTTACCACCATGATAATCGTTTTACGGATATCTGCACGATGCCGCTCATATCGGCTATATACTACGGAATTGTCAGCGGAAAGAATCACCGTTTTTACCGTTGTCGATCCGACGTCTATTCCCATTTGGAGTTTATCGTTAAAAATCATGTCAACCATAGTGCCATATTGCATAAAAAATTACAAGGCAAATATTATAGTAGATTTTTTCGCATCAATAGAGCAGCCTGCACGGACGGATTGTTTTGTCGGTATCTTGAAAAGCTCCCTGCGTCTTTAGAGATACACTTATATTTGTTAAAAAAATGCCGATACTGATAAAGCAGAACGGGAGGATGTCTATGCTTAAAAATACCGCATTTCACGATAATCTATATCAGCTTGCAAAAATAATCAGTATTACCACCGAAGGTTTATCACTCGAATTGTCGGAGAATATGTTCTTAGACAAAATGGTCGGCGATATATCTTTTATATCCGATACGCTGCAATCGTTATTTGCCGAAGTTCAAAATCTTTCGCATTTGCCCGAATATCTGCCGATTATGCAGAGTTTGTATTCGTGCGAAACCGATTATTTATTGCTGTTAAAAGCATTTGCCGCTAAAACAATTGAAAAAGAAATCACCTTACCCGTACAGGGCAGTGATTTGAGCGCTTATTATAAGACTCATAGCGATACAAAAGACCGGATAGAAAAGCGGATTCAAGAAAGCGATAAAAATCTTGATGCGTATCAAATAGTTTCGCAAAACGAACTCAGCCAGCTTCTTTGTATCTAAGCAAACCGATATGCGCATAACAGGCGGAACACTGAAAAACCGGCAAGTCCAATGTCCTAAGGGAATTATTAGACCCGCAATGGATAGGATGAGAGAATCTCTTTTTGCAATTTTGGGCGATTTAGACGGAAAGTCCTTTTTGGATCTGTTTACCGGATCGGGTATGTGCGGGCTTGAAGCCTATTCGAGAGGGGCCTATCCTGTGGTATTGGTAGAAAAAGATAAGGATAAATTTCCGATTTTGTTAAAAAATGCTGCGCTTGCAGATAAAACACTTGAGTGTAAATGTATGCCGGTGGAGCTTTATCTGCAGCGTTCAAAAAAAAGTTTTGATATTATCTATCTTGATCCCCCGTTTCCGTACCAGTTTCATTATGACCTACTGTATACCATTGCCGAAAAACCGATTTTGGCTGAAGGCGGGCTTGCGCTCATACACCGCCCCAAGGAAAAAGACTTACCCGGCGAAATCCTTTCATTAACCCGCATCGACCAGCGCGCGTATGGTCGATCGATAGTGGATTTTTATCGAAAGACGACTTCCTTTTGAAAATATACGGTATATCTACTGCGTCGTACGCTGAAAATAAATGCTCAACGTATCATAGATACGCCTGTGCTTTATTTTCAGCTAGCTCCTTGTATCTATACCGTCTATTTTCAAAAGGCTTTTTTCGGAAATAGACGGCGCATCTGCTGCGTCGCCTTGCCAAAAGTGTACATCCTTGTACACTTTTGGCAGCGAGTTTCAGCATCGCTGAAACATCGCTTCTGAAGGAACCAGCGGCATCCGTGCCGCTTCTGAAAAATCCTCAACGTATCAAAACTGCCAAGGAGGGCAGTGGTTTCAAGCAGAAGCAAGTTTGCTCCTGCAAACTTGTAGCCCAAAAATGAACAAGGATGTTCATTTTTGGGCGTGCCTGCGGTACTTTTTTACCGTATTCCTTGTATCTACACCGTCTATTTCAAAAGGCTTACGGAAGGGCTGTTCAGAACCGCCACGGACGGCGGTGGTTCCATGCAGTAACAAGTTTGCTTGCAAACTTGTAGCCCACAAATGTGCAAGGATGTACATTTGTGGGCGAGGATGGCGGTGGTTCCATGCAGCAGCGATGTTTTTGCAAAGCAAAAACTCGCCGCCAGCGAATGTACACGGAGGTACATTCGCTGGCAGGTTTACCTGCGCTCGCGGGCGAAATGAATGTTGGAAACATCGAGCTGCGGAACACCTTCCGGCAGTGCAATATCCGTCGCATTCATAGAATCGGCGATAGCCTGAGCCATAGAATCAAGCTCATAGCCCTTATCGGGACTCATAGTCGACGCGATGGTGATACGTTCATTGAGAATTTCCATATCATCCATATTCTTTTCAATAAATTCCTGAATAAGGTCGCCCGACCGTACCGCCCATGAACCGTTTTCTACAATAGCGATTTTTCTATTCTGTAAATTCAAGAGTCTCATGTGATCCAAGAACTCATGAATCGGCGGGAAGATATTCAGGTTGTACGTCGGGGAACAAATGACGATATGGCTGAACTTAAAGGCCTCGGAAATCAGATACGACACATGTGTGCTCGATGCATCGTACACCGACACATTGGTAATGCCTTTTTCGACGATCTTCGACGCAAGTGCAAATGCAGCCGATTCCGTGTTTCCGTAAATGGAACCGTACACCAGCAACACGCCCTTTTCTTCCGGCGTATAGGTTGCCCAGTGCAGGTATTTATCGAGGATATAGGGAAAGTTATCTGCTTCCCATACCAAACCGTGCAGTGCGCAGATATACTTAATCTTCGGCAAGAGGTCAAGCTTGAGCACTTTACCGACCAGGTGCATAACTTCGGGGCCGTATTTACCGACAATGTTTGTCAAATAGCGCCGTGCTTCGTCTATCCAGTCTCGTGGATAGTTTACTTCTTTTGCAAAGAGCTTTCCATCCAGCGCAATAAACGAACCGAACGCATCTGCAGAGAACAGCACACCGTTGGTTACGTCAAGAGTAACCATAACTTCCGGCCAGTGCACCATCGGCGCTTCAACAAAGGCAATGGTGTGGTCTTCAAAGGTGCGGGTATCACCTTCTTTTACGGTATCCGTTTTGTAGTCGTCGGGATTATAGGCAAACTGGCGCATCAGCATAAAGCCTTTTTCCGTAGAGATAATCGTCGGCGCCCATTTTTCCAACACGGTGGTTACGGAAGAAGAGTGATCGCATTCCATGTGGTTTACAACCAAGTAGTCAACCTTCTCACGTCCGTATTTTTCAAGCAGATAGGTGATGTTTTCCATCAGCTGCGGGCATGACGTCCATTCCGCCGTATCAAAGAGGATGGTACTCTTTTTATCAAACAGAAGATATGCGTTATAGCTTACACCGAGGGGTATCGGGTGCATATTTTCAAACAATGTTAAGCGGTGATCGTGGCCGCCGACCCACCACACATCTTTTGTAACTTCACGTACACTGTACATAATAAACTCCTATAAAAACTTTTGTAGGATGTTTGAACATCCGAAAAAGTTTTTAGCCGTGCGCGTTACGCGCACACGTAAATAATCAAGTTTGCAACGCAAACTTGAGATAAAAAGCGGCGGCGACATTTCAGACGGCGCTTTTTATCAAACTCCTTTTTTAGTTGTTGCGGAATGTCAGCTTGATAAAGCGATCCTTTGCCTCACCGCAATCGGGACAGGTAAATTCGGGATCGAGATGCTCGAACAAGGTTTCCGGCGGAATATCCGCGTCCTTATTTCCTTCTTCCGGTACATATTTATATCCGCAGCCCAAACAGACATACTGCGGTCCGATCCGTGACGGACGCGGTATGGGAGCCTTCTTAATTTTCGGATAAGGGAAGGTCAGTTCTTCTTTTGAAAGTGCATTTAATTCTTCAATCAGAAGCGGAACAACTTCTTCCAAATCGCCGACGATTCCGTAATCGCAGTGGGAGAAAATCGGTGCTTTTTTGCTTTTGTTAATCGCAATAATGCGGGAAGCGTCTTTGATGCCCTTTAAATGCTGAATAGCCCCGGAAATACCGATTGCAAAATAGAGATTGCCTTTAAATTTTTGACCGGACATTCCGACATAGCGCTGCACCGGAACGTATTTTAAGGTCTCCGCTGCGGGACGGGAAGAGCCGATGGAGGCGCCTGCCGCCTTTGCCAAGTCTTCTATTAAATGCCATGTTTCCTTGTCTTTTACGCCGCGGCCGCCTGAAACACCGATCGGAGCCATTGCCATAAGTGAATTGATATCCACATCTTTGTAGAACTTAAAGCGTTCCACTTCAACCAACTGCTGAACCAGTTTGTGAACCTTTTCTTTCATCGTATCGCCGTCGGGGAAGATACGTTTGCGCATTCCGGTAATCCCGATTCTCGGATCGCCTTTTAATCGAGCTACTGCCATTTCATTCTCCTTAATACTGAATTAATTTTTATTTTGATAAACGGATACGGAGCTGTCCAAAAACTGCAAGCCTATCGGTTTGTTCTGTACGGAATTTATCATCGTATCCGCTAAAACGGAGTGCAAATCTGTTTTGGACAGTTCCCTTAAATTTAACAGTTATTGCCGGTTTGCCTTACCGAGTTTTCCCAAGATCTTAGATGCAATAACAAGGCGCTGAATTTCGTTGGTACCTTCGTAGATGGTGGTAATCTTGGCATCGCGGTACATCTTCTCTACCGGAATACCCTTAATGAAGCCGGAACCGCCGTGAATTTGCAGTGCGTCATTCACCACTTCAAGCGCGATATCCGATGCATACATCTTTGCCATCGCAGAATCGAGGCCGTAATCCTCGTGATTTTCTTTCTTTTCCGCAGCTTTATAGATCAAAAGACGGGCAGCTTCGATCTTTGTCAGCATATCGGCAAGCTTGAATGCAAGGTTCTGCTGTGCGCCGATCGGCTTACCGAACTGTTCACGAGTGCGGGCATATTTTACGGCTTCTTCGTAAGCGCCTTGTGCAATACCGAGTGCTTGACTTGCGATACCGATGCGTCCGCCGTCAAGCGTCTTCATAGCGATTTTAAAGCCTTCTCCTTCCTTGCCGAGTAAGCGGTCGTGCGGAATCGTTACTTCGTTAAAAATAAGTTCCGAAGTTGCAGAGGTGCGAATACCGAGTTTGTCGTAGTGCTCGCCGAATTCAAAGCCGGCATCACCTTTTTCTACGATAAATGCACTGATACCTTTGGTACCGGGAACATCGGGGTTTGCGGCAAAAATAACATACGTATCCGCTTTCGGTGCATTCGTAATAAAAATCTTGGAGCCGTTCAGAATATAATTGGAGCCGTCATCGATATATTCGGTTTCGGTTCCGCCGGCATCGCTTCCCGCATTCGGTTCGGTTAAACCGAACGCCCCGATCTTTTCGCCTTTTGCAAGCGGTACCAGATATTTCTGTTTTTGCGCTTCCGTCCCGAATTCCGCAATCGGATATGCGCCTAATGATGTATGGGCGGAACAGATTACGCCGATTCCTCCGTCAACGCGGGATAGCTCTTCCACAACAATCGCATAGCTGATAACGTCGAGTCCTGCGCCGCCGTATTCTTTTGAATAGGGAATACCCAACCAACCGTGAGCCCCCATCTGTTTTACCTGATCTTCCATCCACGCATCTTCAACCGGACCGCGGTCTTTTTCAAGCACAATAGGTTTTACTTCTTTTTCCGCCCATTCGCGAACTTGCTTCCGTAACGCTTCGTGCGCTTCTGTCGTTTTGAATAACATAATTGACCTCTCTTCTAAGTGTATATGCGCTCCATATAAGTTATAAAGCTGCACTTCATTCTTATTTTAAAGCAGGTATAAAAGATTTGTCAACTAAAAATTAAGAATTATTCCTATTTTTTAAAGAAATTAGAATCTTAGGGTAAAAATATCGAATATCAATTTTTTGATGGATGTTGATTAGACTAAGAGTATAGGGAGCGCTATAGATTATGGCTTTTTTTATATTCGCGGGCGTTGACGATATCGTCAAGAACAGCATCTTGCTGTTTCAGCCCCTCAGCTTTCCATTCGACTTCTTTCCGCTCCCGCAGCTTCGTTACAATGAGCCGTTCTTGATGCGCCTTGATATAGATTTTCCGCATTTTTTCGATAACGAGCTCCGCTTCTACCAGCGCTTTTTCCTGTTTCTCGCGGTCATTATGGAGTCGTTCCAAGTAGTTTTCGTGCAAGGCGAGCTCAGCAGGGGTTTTAAGGCTTAACCCAAGTGATCGGCGGGTTTTTATTTCTTCCTGTGCGATTTCGGTCAGGCGCAATACAATCGCTTCGCGGGCGGCAACGGCACGTCCGAGGTTGGTTTCCGCTTCTTTTTCGCGGAAGGTTCGGATATCCAAGAGCTTTTGAAGAGAAAATTGAAATTTCTTCATAGGGGATTATTCTTCCGTGTAATCCGCAGGCGGTTTTTCGATTTCAGCTTTGTATAAATCGGCGGCTTCGGACGGCATCAAGTATTTTTTTGCCGCGCCTGCGCCCGCTTGGAAACTTTCTTCATTCGGTATGTCGATATGCGTAATCGCGCTTAACTGCTCCAGCGTTTTTTCGATGGGCGCAGGGTCGTTTACCTCTTGCTGTAAAAAGGTTTCGATTTTATCATGATGATCGATGGCTTCGTCGATGGCGGGATTGCTGCCTTTTTGATAGGCGCCGACTTGAATCATATCTTCGGCATCGGCATAGACGGCCATCAGCTTACGCATATATTGAGCCGCTTTTTTGCTGCATTCTCCTGCAACGCGGTTTGCCAAACGGGAAATACTGCCGAGCACGTCGATGGCGGGATAGTGTCCGCACTGCGCAAGTTTCCGGTTGAGTACGATGTGGCCGTCCAAGATACCGCGTACCGCATCGGAGATCGGTTCGTCCATGTCGTCGCCGTCTACGAGTACGGTATAAAAGCCGGTAATGGAACCCTTTGCAGACGTGCCGCTCCGTTCAAGCAATTTCGGCAGCACTTCAAAGACGCTCGGAGTATAACCGCGGGTTGCGGGAGGCTCTCCGATTGCAAGGCTGATTTCGCGCTGCGCTTTGGCGAAGCGGGTAACCGAGTCAAAGAGGAGCATGACGTCCTTTCCTTGGTCGCGGAAGTATTCGGCGATTGCGGTTGCCGTGTATGCGCCGCGGATACGGGTAAGCGGGCTGGTGTCTGATGTCGCGGTTACCACGACCGAATGTTTCAGCCCTTCCGGACCGAGGTCGTGTTCCAAAAAGTCGTTTACTTCGCGGCCGCGTTCACCGATCAGCGCAATCACGTTGACATCGGCGCTCGTATTCCGTGCAATCATCCCCATCAAGGTTGATTTACCGATGCCGGAACCGGCAAAAATGCCGATGCGCTGCCCCCTGCCGACGGCAAGGAGCGCGTCGATGGCGCGGATACCGGTTACGATGCGTTCTTTAATAGGGCGCCGTTCCAGCGGATCGGGCGGCTGAGCAAGGATGGGGTAGTGAAGGGGAGAGTAGGGTTCCTGTTTGCCGTCGGCCGCCCTTCCCAGTGAATCGACAACGCGGCCGAGCAATACCGAACCGACGGGAACGGAAAGCGTCGTGCCGCTTGCGATTACCTCGCAGCCGATTTCCACACCCTGTATGTCCTCATACGTCATCAGCTGTACGGTTGAGCCGTTTAAGCCGATAACCTCAGCGATGATACTCTGCGTGTTATCTTTGAGATTGATTCTGCACAATTCCCCGACAGAGGCTTGCGGGCCGCGGCTTTCGATAAGCAGTCCCTGCACACGGCTTACAACGCCGGTGCGCTTAATAGGCTCCGTTTCGGAAACTGCGGCAAGGTATTTATCAAAGATAGATGTCATAAGCTATTTTCGATTTGGAGAACCGTCGGAAGAAGCCGCCCGTGTCCGTATCGGAGATATTTCCAGAATACGCTGTTCAAGTTCATGCAGCTGCGAGGAAATACGCGCATCCACCGAACCGAAGTCGGTTTCGATGATACAACCGCCTGCATCTACCGATAAGTCCTCTACGACGGTGATATTTTTGATATTCTCTGCCGCTGCCAAGAAGTCCTTGGTATGCTCGCTGGTTAAGCCGACATCGGCGAGGTTTACCCGTATAATGACATCGGCGCGTCCTTTTACCTTGCGCAGCGCATGGATAATGTTCGACGTTACGACATTCCGCTGATTTTCGGAGATTACTTTTACAATCTTTCGGGTCATCAGCAGTACGAGGTCGACAATCTGCTGCTCTGTTTCCGCTAAAATCTCTTCGCGTTTATCCATCGTGCGTTCGATCATCGTATGGAGCCGCTCTATTAAGCGGGTTACTTCGACTTTTCCTTCTTTAAATCCCGCTTCCCGCCCCGCATCGAAACCTTCGGTAAAAGCCTTTTTTTGCGTTGCCGCCTCGGTTTGTTCGGCCTTGTCGATAATGTCGGCAGCTTTTTTCTCCGCATCGCTCACGACCTCTTGGGCTTGTTCGCGGGCTTTTTGTGCATCGATCTGCGAAACATCCATCTGCCGCTTTGCTTCTTCAAAAGCGGTCTTTTTTGCGTTTTCGATAATTTCGTCGGCTTCCCGGTGAGCGTCGGCAATGAGCTGCTCTTTTTCAAGTTCCCATTGCCGTTTAAATTCTTCCGCTTCGTTTTTGAGATCCTCAAGCGTCGGTCCCTCGGGTACAGGCGCCGCTTCTACCACCTCGGCAGCAGCCGCCGGTTCAAAGGTTTTCGCTAAAGTCAGCACCATATCGCCGTTGAGCTTTTTAACTTCAAAATCACGAAAAATATTTTTAGCCACTTTCAGAATCTCCTTTTGCCGATCTAACTACGCTGCTTCGGTTAGACAATCATCTCGTCTTCGTCGGAACGGGCAATAACGATATCGCCGTTGTCTTCCAAGTGCCTGATAATCGAAACAATCTTTTGCTGCGCTTCTTCGACGTCTTTCAAACGGGTCGGCCCCATGTATTCCATTTCTTCTTTTAACATGCTTGCCGCACGCTTGGACATATTTCTGAATATCTTATCCTGTACTTCGGTATCGACAATTTTAAGCGCTTTTGCAAGCTCTTCACTGTTAACTTCACGCAGTACCTTCTGAATGGAACGGTCGTCGAGCATAACGATATCTTCGAATACGAACATCCGTTTCTTGATCTCTTCCGCAAGGTCGGGGTCTTGATCTTCGAGCGACTCGATAATCGTTTTTTCGGAAGACCGGTCGACAAGGTTGAGAATTTCAACGATGCTTTCGACACCGCCCGCCGCCGTATAATCTTCGCTGGAGAGGGTAGAAAGCTTCTTTTCAAGAACCCGTTCAACTTCGCGCAAAACATCGGGCGAAGTTCTGTCCATCGTTGCAATACGGCGGGCTACATCGCTTTGAATTTCATCGGGCAGGTTTTGTAAAATAACCGACGCTTTTTGCGGTTCCAGATATGCAAGGATGAGCGCAATGGTTTGCGGGTGTTCCTGCTGAATAAAGTTCAAAAGATGCGCAGGGTCGGTGCGGCGGATAAAGTCGAACGGACGTACCTGCAGCGAGCTGGTAAGCCGGTTTATGACCTCAATCGCCTTTTGGCTGCCGAGGGATTTTTCCAATAATCCACGGGCATAATCGATACCGCCGGTTGTAATAAAGTTTTGAGCTGCCATGAGCTCTTGAAATTCCTGTAATACCGCTTCTTTCAGCTCGGATTCAACCGTTTCGGTACGGGCAATTTCAAACACGAGTTTTTCAATTTCATCCTCGCGCATTTGTTCCATGATTTTAGCGGAGATTTCCTCTCCGACTGCAACCAAGAAAATTGCCGCCTTTTGCCGCCCGTTCAGGGATTTTATATCTTTCTGCTTTTTGCTGTTTGCTGCATTCGCTTTTTCTTTTGCCGGTGATACTGCCATACTATTCCTCCATCAACCACGTGCGCAGCAGTAATGCAACATCTTCCGGATGCTCACGCGCATTGTTTATAACATTTTCCAACAGTTCGCGCCGTTTCATCTCTTCTACGGACATTGAAACTTCCATGCCGGCCTGTTCAGCCTCCCATAGCGCCTTTTCGCGTTCGAGCTGATGCTGCCGTAAAAGCTCTTCTTCGCGGAGCCGTTTTCTGCGTTCGATTTCGCGGCTGACAATACGGTAAACGATAAAGATGAGCAGCAGGAGCGCCAATCCCGCTAAGCTGATCAGCAATATCCGCTGCCGCTGAACGGATCTGAAATAAGCATTATCCTCTTTTTCAAATTCCGCCAAGCGGTCAAATTGAATATTGAGGACGCTTACGGAGTCGTTCCGAAGCGCGCTGTATCCGATTGCAGCTTGAACGGCCTGCGTTGCTTTTTGCAATTCATCATCGGGAATGGGGATATATTCGCGTTCAATCTGTCCGTCTTTAATTACGAGATTGCCGTTTGCATCTTTCTTTTTGCGCCACTGTCCGTCGATGTTGACCGATACGGTACGGCGTCCCATTTCGGGGCTGACAATTTCCGAGGTTCTTCTGCTGCCGATTTCTTCATTTGTTTTTACAATCGACTGCGTAGATAATCCGGTTAAATTGCTCGTGTCCTTATATGAAGGGGCGGTTTGCCCTTCGACTCCCGCGGGGCCTTCCGGGTTAAAACCGGTACCCTGATAGGTTGTCGTAGCGGTTTCAGAAGAGCGGGTAACCGAGGCGCGCACCTCCGATTCATCGTACGGCGTTTCAGGGTTGTCCGCTCTAAGCTGGAAGGGCAGATATTCTACCGTTTCGGCCGTTTTTTCCGACATATCCATATCGATCTTAATGCTAAGATCCCGGACACGATCGGTGCCGTAGGTCTTTTGCAGAATATTGAGAATTTTGATCTCATACTGCGTTTCCAGTTTTGCGATAATCTTCTGCTGTTTTTCAATGATGGACAACCGGTCAAAGTCTTTTAATCCTGCAAAATCGTTGAGGATGTTTCCGCTGTTATCGGCAATAGTGATATTGTCATCGGTTAACCCTTCGACAGCGTACTTTAAGAGCTTTTGAATGCCTTCAATCTTTTTGCGGTTCGTGCTGATGTCGCTGCCCGGCTTGGGATACAGGATAACGCTGGCCGTTACCGGATTTTGATCCGCTTGAAAAAGTTTATCTTCCGGCAAGTTTACAACGACGCTCGCATCATCCACATCATCGAGCGCTTTAATGTGCTTGCGCACTTCTTCGATAACGGCGCGCCGTACGTCGATGTTCCGTTCAAAGTCCGTACGTGTCCAGCGCTCTACGTCGAATAACGCCCACGGATCGGTGTTTTGAGGAATGAGATCTTCGCGCAATAGGATGGCGCGCATTCTGCGGGCTGTTTGTTCGTCATTAACGGAAATGATACCGCTCTGCGAAACCGTTGCTTTTACATTCTCTTCATTCAGTCTGAGAACAATACGCTCCCTGACTGTTGCATCCGTTACCGGAGTATCGATGAGCGGTACGAGCGAGGGCTTTGCCGACCATGATGCAAGCAGGACGATAATGACAACCGCCGCAACAATGACGGCTGCCAAGATACCCTTTTGGATAGGAGTCCATTTGCCCCACAGTGTTTTGATTTGCGTTAGTGTTTTTTTAAACCATTCGTTCATGTGTCCTCCCCTTACAGAACGAACCTGCTACAATAGACCTGTTCGATAACTCTGTTATCGAACAGGTCGACGAGTTCTAAATCGCGCAAATAGCACAATTTAGAACATCGCATTCCAAGGAACCTGTTCTGAAACTGAAGTTTCCGAACACGTTTAATAATTATAACAGCTCCATTATCTGGTTATGGTAATATCATTCCAACTTTTTACAACGCGGTCGATCAGTGTCTGTGCAATTTTCAGCGACATACCGGCTTCCGCCATTGCGATGGTAATATCGTGTACGTCTACGGATTCCGGATCTACAATCATCTGCTGTCCGAGTTCCTCAGTACGCTGTTGTTTTGCATTTATTTCGTCAAAGGCTTTAAGCAGGGTTTGCTCAAAGCTCATCGCCTTTTTATTGACTGCCGTATCGACTAAGTCCGTATCCGAAACCATGCGGCTGCGGAAGTTATCGACGGCAACCGGCGTGATTGCCGGGTTTTTCATAATAGCCGGTACCTTATACAAGGTTGCCGTATTAGTGATCGTCATAAGCGCTCCTTTTTAAGACTTTTCCGTGTATACCGAACTGCTAGCGTCCGATTTCGAGCGCGCGCTGAAACATTTCTTTTGAACCTTGAACAACTGCCGCATTCGCTTCGTAAGAGCGGGAGGCGGAGATAAGGTCAACCATTTCCGTTACGATATTGACATTCGGGTATTCCACATAGCCCGCTTTCGGCCCCGAGACAATCGCATGAGGATGGTCGGGCTCATAAGAAAGCCGCGGTTCGGAGTTATCTTTTTCTATACCGGTTACACGGACTCCCGTACCGACTCCTCTATCCATATCGGACGAAACAAAGGGAAGCCGCCAATCGATGCCGTCGTTTTTCTGCGCAAGGATGACACGGCTGCGGCGGAAATATCCGCCTTCCTGTGAACTGGTAGTGGAAGCGTTCGCGATGTTATCGGAAATAACATCCGTCCGTAACCGTTCGGCGCTCATACCGGTCGCCGCTATGTTGATACTGCTAAAGATACCCATTTGCCGCTCCTTATTTCAACACCGACTGTACTTGGCTGTACTGAAAACCGGTCATTTGACTCAATAGCTGATATTGCATTTGAATTTTGAGGATAGTCATTGCCTCTTCCTCTGCATCTACGTTGTTGCCGTTTGCTTTCGCCGTCGTGGTGTAGTCCAACACACGCCGCGGAGAAACGGAACGGTAGTCGATAACGCCGTCCGATTTGATATGACGGGGGTCGGTTACCGCGAGCTGAAACTGACCGGCAGCCCGTTTTTCGGAATCGAGCGCGTGTTTCAGTTCCGTTTCAAAATTGACCGATGTCCGCTTGAAATCCGGTATTTCCGAGCTTGCAAGGTTATTTGCCGACACGGTATAACGAAGGGCGTTTACATCAAGCGCACGGTGTAAAAGATCAACTGTCTTTTGAAAACTGTTTATGTGCATCTCAACTCCTATAAATTCCTATAAGTTATTCGTATACTCATATATCGGCATTATAAAATTTCCCTTGAGGGACGCTATAGGATATAACGCGATAAATCTTGATCCTGTACGATATCTTTCAGCCGTTCGTCGACATACGCGCGGTCTATTTCCACGTTTTTTTCGGTCATATTGCTCGCGTTAAAGGAAATATCCTCCAAGAGCATTTCCATAATCGTGTGCAGGCGGCGGGCGCCGATGTTTCCCATCGTAGAGTTGACCTCTGCGGCGAGGTTGCTCATGCGGTCGATTGCGTCATCCGTAAAGACAACGGTAACTCCTTCGGTTTCGAGCAGCGCTTTATACTGTTTGGTTAATGCGTTTTTAGGTTCAAGCAATATCCGCTTAAAGTCTTCCGCATGGAGCGATTCCAGTTCTACCCGCAGCGGGAAGCGTCCTTGGAATTCGGGGATAAGGTCGCTCGGCTTTGAAATGCTGAAGGCGCCCGCCGCGATAAACAGGATGTGGCGCGTATCGACAACGCCGAACTTTGTATTAACCTTGGAGCCTTCTACAATCGGCAGAATATCGCGCTGAACCCCTTCGCGGGATACGTCGATACCGCTGCTCCGCTCGCTTTTGGAAGCAACCTTATCGATTTCGTCGATAAAGATAATGCCCATCTGCTCAACCCGCTCCTTTGCTTCTTCTACGATTTTATCGTGATCGACGAGCTTATCAAGCTGGTCATCCATAATAATCGTGCGCGCTTCTTTTACGCTGGTGGTTTTACGCTTATTTCTTCCGGCACCCATCAGCATACTGCTGATATTCGACATCGCGCTTTCGAGGTCTTCCATGTTGGAGCCGCCTGCGAAGATTTCAAAACTCGGCATACCGGACTGCTGTACGGAAACTTCTACCATTCTATCTTCAAATTTACCATCCCTCAGCATCTTGCGGAATTTTTCTCGCGTTCCGCTCATGTCGCCGTTGTCCTGTCCGCCGTCTTCTTCCGTGCGGCCGGCATCCGCTTCAATTTTTCCGGTATTTTCCGACTCGCCGGTTTTCCCCGCTTCGTTGGTAATTAAAAGCGGACGGTCTTCCGTTTTCCGCTTCTTTTTATTGGAACCCGGCAGCAAAAGGTCAAGGAGAATTTCTTCCGTGTTTTTTTCCGCCTGTGCTTTCAGCGTTTCCTGCATCTCGCTTTTTACCATAGAATAGCCGACCGCCATCAGATCGCGGATCATCGATTCGACGTCGCGGCCGACATAGCCGACTTCCGTGTACTTTGTCGCTTCCACCTTGAGGAACGGCGCTCCCGAAAGCTTTGCAAGCCGGCGGGCAATTTCCGTTTTACCGACGCCGGTCGGTCCGATCATCAGAATATTTTTCGGCGCAATTTCTTCACGGATCTCTTCGCTCAATTTGAGACGGCGCGTTCTATTCCGCAGCGCGACGGCGACAGCCTTTTTCGCCTGTGTCTGTCCGATAATATATTTGTCCAGCTCCGCCACAATGTGCGGCGGGGTTAATTCATCCAAATTGATTGTCATTGTGTCTCCTATATGTTTTATGTTTATATTTCTTCTATATGTACGTTTTCATTGGTGTATACGCAAATCTGTCCGGCAATGCTCAAACTCTTTTCCGCAATTTCGCGGGCGGATAAGTCCGTGTTGCGGAGTAGGGCGAGCGCTGCAGCGTATGCATAGTTACCTCCCGACCCTATTGCGAGCACTTCTTCCTGCGGTTCAATGACATCCCCGTTTCCGGAAATCAGCAAAATGGTCTTTGCGTCCGCAACCAACAGCAGTGCTTCAAGGTTTTTCAGCATCTTATCGGTGCGCCATTCCTTTGCGAGTTCCACCGCAGCGCGGGTAATGTCGCCGCTGTATTCTTTGAGCCGCCCTTCAAATTTTTCGAGCAGCGTAAAAGCATCGGCAGTTGCCCCTGCAAAACCGGTCATCACCTTACCGTCGTAAATTTTGCGGACTTTACGGGCGTTCCCCTTCATTACCGTTTCTCCCATCGTTACCTGTCCGTCTCCGGCCATTGCGACTTTCCCGTTCCGTTTTACGGCAATAACCGTTGTACTCCGAACCTTTGTTTTTCCCATGTATAGAACCTCATGCTCCATAATTGTAGGCGCCGCCAAACTTCGCTAAGTTTTGAGCGGCGCAAGTAAATGTAAGAGAAACCTCTAAAAACACCGGTTTTTAAAGCTTCCCATTAGGATAAATCGATACTACCGTCCAGTATATCACAATACGCTTCCGTTGTATATTACTGTAAAACCTTGATTTTATAATGTAAGCGATGTATTATTTATAAGATTTTTCACATATTGAGGGGCAATCAAGCCTGGAGGAGTTATAATGAATATTTCACCCGAACTTTTAAAAAAGTTTGAGAGCGACTACCATGCCGATCTGTCGAATGCGGTTATCGCAGGGGCTGTCGCCAAGAACGGCATTGAAGATGCATCGTTTAACTATGATGTCCGCCGCCGCCACAATTTCTGTTTTTCCGACGAGACAAAGCGCGGAGAAATTACCAATCAAAAAAAGAGCGGCCGATGCTGGATGTTTGCTTCGCTGAATGCCGCCCGTGTCGAAACAATGAAAAAGCTCAACCTTGAAACCTTTGAGCTTTCACAGAACTACACGCTGTTTTGGGATAAACTCGAAAAATCCAATTATTTTTTTGAAAGTATTTTGGAAACGCTGGACGAACCGCTCGAAGGGCGGCTGATGGCTCACCTGCTTAGCGCGCCTATTCAGGACGGCGGACAGTGGGATATGTTCTCCGGTATCCTGCAAAAATACGGCGTTGTGCCCAAGGATGTGATGCCGGAAACCTTTCATTCTTCCGATACTCGCTTCTTTGTTGCCGAATTGACCCATCGCCTCCGTAAATATGCGCAGCTTTTGCGGGAGGGACACAAGGCGGGTAAGTCTATCAAAGAGCTCCGCACAGACAAGGAAAAATACCTTTCGCACGTGTACTCTGTACTGGTTAAAGCCTTGGGAGAGCCTCCCCGTGTGTTCGACTTTGAATGCCGCGACAAGGATAAAAACTTTCATAAGGCGGAACGGATTACGCCGCAGCAGTTCTTTAAGGAATATGTTGGCTGGAATCTGAACGATAAAATCAGCTTAATCAATGCGCCGACGGTGGATAAGCCCTACGGCAGAGCCTACACGGTAAAGTTCCTCGGTACCGTCAAAGAGGCGGAACCGATTCACTACATCAATGTGCCGATCGAAGTGCTCAAAACTGCCGCTATTGAATCGATTAAGGCAGGTAAGCCGGTCTGGTTCGGCTGCGATATGGGGCCGTATATTTGCCGTCCCGAAGGAATTATGGATACCGAAGTGTATCTGTACGATAAAACACTCGGCGAATTGCCTGAATTCACCAAAGCGGAGCGGCTCGATTACGGCGACAGTCTTCTTACCCACGCAATGGTGCTGACCGGCGTCGATTTAGACAAGTCGGGGAAGCCGATTAAGTGGCAGGTAGAAAATTCGTGGGGCGACGAATCCGGTAAAAAGGGAATGTTCTCGATGTCCGATGCATGGTTCAACGAGTACACCTATCAGATTATGGTAGAAAAAGCCTTTGTCGATCAAAAATGGCTCGACGCCTTAAAGCAGCCGCTGGTGCAGCTTGAACCGTGGGATCCTATGGGAGCCTTGGCACGGATATAGGAAAACGGGCAACATTCAATACATGAACTTGTTGAGGTATAAAAGTGCATAAGGATTTTTCAGATGATGCATGGTCAGATTATACATATTGGATAATGCAAGACAAAAAAACGCTGAAGAAAATTAATCAACTGCTTACTGATTGAGAACATACAGCGCGAAAGTTTATCCAATAGCGGTCTAACGCATCGGGCAGAGTGGATAAAAATCGCAAAATAATTGAGGCTGTGAGACCATTTGAACCGCGAAGAGGTTCAACTCTGGTTGAACAGCCTCAATTATTTTGCGGGACTGCTAAAAAACGGTCTGATGCGTTAGACGGCGGAGAGGTGCTGCAGCAGCGTTTCTCTGCCTGTTTTTTTTGTAGAGGATGTGAGAACGATTGAATCCTTGCTGCAGTCAAAAAAAGAGGCGAGGGCGGTAATGCGCTTTGCCTGTTTGTTTTTGCTCACCTTATCCGCCTTGGTCGCGGTTAGAACCGTGTTTATTCCCTGTTCCCGAAAAAATGCAAGGGTATTCCGCTCAACGTCGGTAGGTTCGCGGCGGATATCCATCAAAAAAAACATTATCTTTAATTCGGAGCGGGTGGTGCAGTAATCGTAGAGCATCGTGTCGATGCGGTTTCGCTCCGGCAGCGATACTTGCGCAAAGCCGTAGCCGGGTAAGTCTGCAACAGTGAATACTTTTAAGGCATTGTTCTTTTGAGGAGCCCCGACGCCCGTATTATTCTTTTCCGGGCCGGTTTTGGCCGGAGCATTCACGATAAAAAAGTTAATCTCTCTCGTCATTCCCGGCTTTGAACCCGTTTTTACGAGGTTCTTTCTATTAAGGAGCATATTGATGAGCGAGGACTTTCCCGCATTGGAGCGCCCGAAAAAGGCAAACTCGGGAACGCCCGTTTGCGGGAATTGCTTGCTGCTGATTGCCCCTTTGATGAACTCGGCGGATACGATCTTGAGCATATCGGTTGTGCTAATCCGCCGTTCTATAGTCCGAAAAGGCGGGCGTAAGCGGCGAGTTCGGGCGGCATATCGTGCGACAAGACTTTTTTAGCCAGCACCTTGCCGAGCTGCACCCCCTCTTGATCGAAGCTGTTGATATTCCAGATAAAGCCTTGGAACATAACCTTGTTTTCGTAGTGCGCAAGCAAAACGCCGAGTGTTTCCGGGGTAAGCGCCTTTCCGTAGATAAGACTCGAAGGGCGCCCGCCGGCAAAGCTCTTATTCGCATCGTCATCCTGTTTGCCGCACGCAAAGGCGGTAATCTGCGCGACAACGTTGGCAAGCAGCTTTTGCTGGCTGGTAGATCCTTCTACGGTGATGTCTTTGCCGTATTGACTTTCTTCAAAGCCGATGAATTGGAGCGGAATAATATCGGTGCCTTGGTGCAGCAGCTGATAGAACGAATGCTGCCCGTTAGTACCCGGCTCCCCAAAAATAACCGGCCCCGTTTTATAGTGAATCGGTTTGCCGAAGCGGTTTACCGACTTACCGTTTGACTCCATATCGAGCTGCTGCAGGTGAGCGGGGAAGCGGGAAAGCGCTTGGCTGTAGGGCAGAATCGCGGTGCTGCCGTAACCGAGGATATTCCGTTCGTAGATACCGATCAACGCATCCGTGAGCGCAGCGTTTCTGCTCATGCCGGGATTCAGGGCTTGCTTATCTGCCGCTGCGGCTCCGGCGAGGAGAGTATCAAAGGTATCCGCGCCTAATGCCAGCGACAGCACCGCGCCGCCGCACGCAGAGGTTGAAGAATACCGCCCGCCGATAAAGTCATCCATATAGAACGAAGCAAGGTAGGAAGGATTATTCGCAAGCGGGCTGGTTTCGCTCGTTACGGCAACCATCTGCTTTGCAGGGTTTAGCCCCGCTTCCTGTAAAAATTGACTGACAAAGCGCTCGTTGGTCAGCGTTTCGAGCGTCGTGCCGCTCTTGGAAACCAAGATAAAGAGCGTTGTTGATAAATCCAGCGCGGAAAGCACCGCTACCGCATCATCGGGGTCTACATTGGATATAAAGTGAGCGCGGAGTTTGAGCTTGTTATGCCGCTCTCCCCATGCTTTTAACGCAAGGTACAATGCGCGCGGGCCGAGGTCGGAACCTCCGATACCGATTTGCACGACATCGGTGAACGGCTTGCCGGACGGAGTGGTGATGGAACCGCTTCTGACCGCTTCGGAAAACTCGCGAATTTTTTCAAGCTGTTCCAGATAAAAGGTACGCATATTTTTACCGTTATAGATAACATCGCCGCCCAGCTGCCCGCGCGTAAGGTGATGCAGAACTTTGCGGTTTTCTCCGGTATTGATTTCATCGCCGTTCAGGAGCATCTCATACTTCAATTTTATTTGCTGTTCATCGGCAACTGCGCCGAGAATATTTAGTATGTTATCATCAACCTGTTTTGCGGCATAATTATAATGCATACCGGCAGGCATCGGTATCGAATATCGCTCAATTCGGTATGCGCCGCCCTCTCCATGCATCCACTGTGTTAGATCCGGTATTTGTGCCTCTTGCAAATCTCTTAAGAAAGAACATTCATCCAAGTTTTTCCACATAATCGTCTCCTTTGTTTTTAGAGGTTCTCATTATTTTCCGTATGAGCGGCACTCTCATGAGCAATATGTTTTTCTTTTTCAAAATGGATGAGCGCAAAGAATAAGATTCCGACCAGCAATAGTCCGATAAGAGTTGCTAACGCCATCAGCCCCTGAGAAATGACAGCAAGTGTTACGAAAATATCGATGATAATCTGCAAAACCATTACGATGACCAATGCACCCCGCGGCGAATAACCGAAGAGCATCAGCTTATGGTGGATGTGTAACCTGTCCCCTTCCCGAATCGGTTTTTTATCCCGTATTCGCCGCCAAATAGCTGCAATCATATCGAATATAGGCAGCATCATAAAAACAGCAGCAAAAGGAGCCGCTGCAGTTTCGTACCCATTATTTCTCGGTACCAACGGAAGTATTGCAAGTACGAAGCCGAGAAATTGAGAGCCTGCGTCGCCCATGAATATCTTTGCTTTAGGATAGGAAAGATTAAAAAATAAAAACCCGATAATAGCAGCGCTTAACATGATGCAGGCATAAATCATGGAAAAATGAGGCGGAGAATCTTTAACGAAGAGCACGATATAGCTGATGAGCAGTGAAATACTTAAACAGCCGACTTGTCCGTCGATTCCGTCCATTAAGTTTACGGCATTGGTAACCCCTGCAATCCAGAGTACTGTTATCGGATAGGCAAGAATACCGAAGGGGATGGAAAGACCGATGGGGGCAAAACTGATGCCGGTAAAGCGGAAACCTGCATAGGTAACGACACACCCTGCAATGAGTTGAACGATAAGTTTATAAATAGCCCGCCAGTTTTTTAAATCATCCCACAGCCCCATGCAAAAGATTAAAATGCCTCCGATAATAATAGCGGAGAATTGGTGAGTTATTACAATAGTTCCCGGGAATTTGAAATAGACGATAAAGACGCTTAGTACAAAGGCTGAAAAAAAACCGACACCGCCTAAACGCGGAATGTTGCCCGAATGTATCTTCCTGCCGCCGACGTCATCATATAAATTGTGCCGTTTTGCAAAAATAATTACAAGGTATACAAAGAAAGCTGAAACAGCACAGGGGATCAGCATCATAAACAGAATAAGCTGCATATTTGTCAGTTGCATTAAAACCTCAACGGAATAGTAACTTTTCCTCTTACCGGTTTCAGGGAAACCTCAAAGTGCGAAAGACGCAAAACTCTGTATCCGATATGATAGCCTATTAATCAGGAATATACAAGACGGAATATACCGCGATGAGTTATAAAGGCAAATTTTTGACAAGGCAAATTTTTGCTTGACTGTTAGCAATTTCGGTTCTATACTGATAGAAGATATAAACACGGCAAAATGGATACGGCTAAAGTTTTTAGCTACATTTTGCCATAATGATTATTTGCTGAAACTTGTTGAGGAGGAGTTTTATGAGCAAAGAAACCTTAAACCCGTTGGCGAATGCGCAAGCGCAAGTAAAAAAAGCATGCGATGCTTTGGGTACGGATCCCGCGGTGTATGAATTATTGAAAGAACCGCAGCGGATGATCGAAATTTCCATTCCGGTAAAGATGGATAACGGCTCTATCAAGGTATTTAAGGGATATAGATCTGCACATAACGATGCGGTCGGCCCCTATAAGGGCGGTATCCGATTCCACCAGAATGTTAATGCCGATGAAGTAAAAGCTCTTTCTATCTGGATGAGTATTAAATGTCAAGTTACCGGTATTCCCTACGGCGGCGGCAAGGGCGGTATCACTGTTGATCCTTCCGAACTGTCTCAGAGAGAACTTGAACAGCTGTCACGCGGCTGGGTACGCGGTTTATATAAGTACTTAGGCGAAAAAGTAGACGTACCTGCTCCGGACGTCAACACCAACGGCCAAATCATGGCATGGATGCAGGATGAATACAATAAGCTGACCGGCGAACAGACAATCGGCGTATTTACCGGTAAGCCGCTTACTTATGGCGGTTCCAAGGGAAGAAACGAAGCGACCGGTTTCGGTGTTGCGGTTGTTATGCGCGAAGCCTGCAAGGCGATCGGTATGGATTTGAAAAAATCAACCGTTGCCGTTCAAGGTTTCGGAAACGTCGGAAAGTTCACCGTTAAAAACATCATCAAGTTGGGCGGAAAAGTCGTTGCAGTCGCAGAGTTCGACAAAAAAGAAGGTACTTACGCAACCTATAAAGAAAGCGGATTTACCTTTGAAGAATTGGATGCTGCAAAGGCAAAAGACGGCAGCTTGCTCCACGTCCCCGGTGCGAAGAAGATTTCTCTCGATGACTTCTGGGCATTGAACGTAGATGTTATCAGCCCCTGCGCAATGGAAAACGCAATTAAAGAGCACGAAGCCAATCTGATTAAAGCAAAGCTGATCTGCGAAGGCGCAAACGGCCCCATCACATTGGAAGCGGACGATATCCTTTACAAGAAAGGCATCCTCGTTACTCCCGATATTTTGACCAATGCGGGCGGCGTTACCGTTTCTTACTTTGAATGGGTACAGAACCTCTACGGCTACTACTGGACCGAAAAAGAAGTTGAAGAGAAAGAAGAGCGCGCGATGGTCGATGCGTTTAACCCGATTTGGGCATTAAAGCAAGAAAAGAACGTTTCTTTCCGCCAAGCAACTTATATGAAGTCCATCAAGAGAATTGATGAAGCTATGAAGGTAAGAGGCTGGTATTAATCCCAAACTTTAACTTGCCGGAAAAAATATACGGGAACCTCTAACATTCATCTTTAGAAGCTTCTGTACGGTTAGGTCAAAGGGTTTTAAGCTACAAGGCGCATCGGTTGACGTAAACGGTCAGCCGGTGCGCCTTTTTTACGGCTTACGAGCCGTAAAAAACTATGCAGATTCACCTCACTGCAGAGGGAATCCCTATTTTCTGCTAAGAGCTGCGTTTTTGTTGTAGACGATTGTAATTAATTGCAGCGCCGATGATCATACATACCGCTGTTCCGAAAATCACAGTACATACAGCCGTGCCGGTTATGGCATTCATCCGCCGGTAAAACGCCAGAGTACCGAACCACCATGAGTGATACGCTAAGCCGCAAGCTGCTGTAAATAAGCCGTACGCCGTATTGATAAAAAGCGATACATAAAGCGAAACTTTTACTTTAAGAGTATAATCCGTCCGATAGGCGGAAATAAATTGGTGTATTTTAAAGTTTCTATTCTGCGTCTCTTTTTACTCCGCATCCCCGCCGTCAAGGTCAAGCTCCCCGTTGAAGGTTGTTTCCGAAGCGGCGGGCGTGATAGACTCTTCGTCTTCCCGCGCAACCACGTCCAAGCCGATGAGCTGATCGGGGCTTTCGATGTCGAGAATTCTAACCCCCTGCGCGGCGCGTCCCATTACGTTGATAGAAGAAACCTGCACGCGGATGGTTTTTCCCTGTCCGGTGATGCACACGATCTCGTCGTCATCGGCAACGGCTAATAGCCCGACGACTTCTCCGGTCTTTTCGGTAACGGTGTACACCTTTTGCCCGCCGGTACCGCGTCCGTGCGGAGAAAACTCGGAAAAGTCAACCCGCTTGCCGTAGCCGTTCTCGCTCATTACGAGGAGCTTACCGTTATTGATCCGGAGCGCACCGGTCAGCTCATCCCCGCCGGACAGTCTGATGCCGATTACCCCATGCGAGGCGCGTCCCTGATCCCGTATTTCTGCTTCCGAAACGCGGAGCGCCTGCCCCTGCCGAGTTACCAGCATCAGCTCATCCTTACCCGTGGTAAGGATTGCACTGACAAGCTTATCCCCTTCATCGAGCTTAATGGCGATAATGCCGCGCGTTTTGGCATTTTGGAAGCTGTCGGTCTGTACCTTCTTCACAATGCCGCCCGCCGTCGCCATCAAGAGGTATGTGTCGCTACTAAACTCTTTTAAGGATACAATCGTGGTAATTTCCTCGTCGGAAGATACGGCGAGGAGCGACTTGATATGAGAACCGCGGCTTGTGCGGCTTGCTTCGGGGATTTCGTGTACCTTAACCCAGTACGCCTTCCCCTCGTTAGTGATAAACATGATGTAGTCATGGGTGGAAGCGGTGAAAATCTGGTCGATAAAGTCGTCTTCTACCAGTGCCGCCGAATTGGAACCCTTGCCGCCGCGGTTCTGCCGCTTGTAGGCGGTAACCGGCACCCGTTTGATGTAACCGAGGTTGGAAACCAGCACCACCATCTGCTCTTTTTTAATGAGATCTTCGATGTTGATCTCTTCTACCTCGTCGCTTACGATATCGGTACGGCGGTCATCGCCGAATTTTTCCGCAAGCTCATCGGTTTCCTGCTTAATGAGCGCAAGGATTTTTTCGGGATGCGCCAAGAGGTCTTTCAGGTGCTCGATCAATACCTCAAGTTCCTGCAATTCCTTGCGGAGATCTTCAATTTCGAGGCTGGTCAGTCGTTTAAGCTGCATATCGACGATAGCCTGCGCCTGTACGTCGTCAAAGGAGAAGCGCTCCATCAGCGCATTCTTGGCGCTTGCCGTATCGCGCGATCCGCGGATAATCTTTATCACCTCATCGATGTTGTCGATAGCGACGATGAGCGCACGTAAAATATGGGCACGTTCCTCGGCTTTTTTCAAGTCGAAGCGGACGCGGCGGGTAACTACCTCCTGCCGGTGCGCAACAAAGTAGCCGACCAGCTGCTTGAGCGTCAGCGTCTGCGGACGGCCTTCCACCAAAGCAAGATTGATAACGCCGAAGGAGGATTGCAGCGCGGTCTTAGAAAAGAGCTGGTTCAGCACCACCTTTGCGATTGCACCCCGTTTCAGCTCGATAACGAGCCTCAAACCTGCGCGGTCTGAGGTTTCGTCGTTGACTGCGGCAATCCCTTCTATCACTTTTTCGCGGGCAAGTTCGCCGATCTTGGAAACAAGCGCCGTGGTGTTCACCTGATAGGGCACTTCGGTAAAGATAATCGTTTCCTTGCCTTTTTTATCAACCTCGATATTGAACCTGCCCCGGACTAAAATCTTACCGCGGCCGGTTTTAAAGGCTTGCCGGATACCCTTTTTCCCAAAGATGATGCCGCCGGTAGGAAAATCCGGCCCTTTTATGTATTTGGCAAGTTCATCGATGGTGATGTCGGGATTGTCGATATAGGCGGACACCGCTTGGGCAATTTCGCGTAAGTTGTGCGGCGGCATATTGGTTGCCATACCGACCGCAATACCGCTCGACCCGTTCGCCAGCAAAAACGGAAACTTACCGGGCAGAACAGTCGGCTCCTGCGTGGAATCGTCAAAGTTCGGAATAAAATCGACGGTGTCTTTTTTAATATCTTCTACCATCGATTCGGCGAGCCGCGCCATCTTCGCTTCCGTATAACGGTAAGCAGCAGGCGGGTCTCCGCCAATGGTTCCGAAGTTTCCCTGCGGATGAATAACCGGATACCGGAGCGAAAAATCCTGCCCCAACCGGACAAGCGCATCGTAGACGGAAGCATCGCCGTGCGGATGGTAGCTTCCCAGTACATCACCGACAATCTTAGCGCACTTGCGCGTCGGTCCCGAATACCGCAGGTTCTTCTCTTCCATTGAATAGAGGATTCTGCGGTGTACCGGCTTCAGTCCGTCCCGCACATCAGGCAGCGCACGGCTGACAATAACCGACATCGAATAGTCTATATATGCACGTTTTACTTCATTTTCAATCGAAATCGGGATCAATACCCCGCCTTCCGGCGTCTTTATTTCTTCCACGTTTTATACTCCATCACACATCTAAATTCGCATAGACCGCATTTTCTTCGATAAACTTGCGGCGGGGTTCTACTTCTTCGCCCATCAGCGTGCTGAAAATCCGGTCGGCTTCTACCGCATCGGAAAGGGTTACCCGCATCATCTTGCGACGGGCGGGATCCATCGTCGTTTCCCACAGCTGTGTGCCGTCCATTTCACCCAGACCTTTGTACCGCTGCACCGCCGGACTGACGCTGCGGCCGATCTCGTTCAAGATTGAGTCCCGCTCACTGTCGTCATAGACATACCATTCTTTTTTATTGTAAGAAATTTTATAGAGCGGCGGCATTGCAAGATAGACAAAGCCGTGCTCGATCAGTTCGGGCATATAGCGGAAAAAGAAAGTCAACAGCAGCGTGCGGATATGGGAACCGTCGACATCGGCATCAGCCATAATGATGATTTTATGATACCGGATTTTATCGAGGTTAAAGTCTTCGCCGATGCCGGTACCGAGCGTTGCGATAATCGGCTGGAGCTTCTCATTGTTGAGCACCTTGTCAAGCCGTGTTTTTTCGACGTTCAGCATCTTTCCCCATAGCGGTAAAATAGCTTGCGTCTTACTGTCGCGCCCCTTCTTTGCGGAACCGCCTGCAGAATCACCCTCTACGATGTAGACCTCGCACTTTTCGGGGTCTTTGGAAGAGCAGTCTGCAAGTTTTCCCGGCAAACCGAAGCTGTCAAGGCCGCTTTTCCGGCGGGTTGCTTCCTTTGCTTTCCGCGCCGCGATACGGGCGGTTGCCTCGCCGACCGCTTTTTCGAGGATTTTGTCTATTTCGATGGGGTTTTGTTCAAAGAAAAGCGTGAGTTTTTCGTTGATAAAGGTGTCGACAATACTGCGCACTTCGCTGTTGCCGAGCTTAGTCTTGGTTTGCCCTTCAAACTGAGGCTCCGGCACTTTAACCGACAATACGGCGGTTAAACCGGCGCGCACGTCTTCACCCATCAGCTTTTCTTCTTTTTCCATCTTCTTGGAAAGCTTGGCATTTTTTTTCAAAAATTCGTTCATCACGCGGGTAAGCGCCGTTTTAAACCCTTCCAGATGCGTGCCGCCTTCCCGTGTGTTAATATCGTTGACAAATGATAAGATGTTTTCTTTATAGCCGTCGTTGTACTGCATCGCAATCTCAACAACAACGTCGTTTTTTTCGCCTTCAAAATAGATAGGCTCCTTGGGCAGCACCTGCTTGCTTTCGTTTAGATAGCGCACAAAGTGAGAAAGCCCGCCGTCAAATGCAAAGGTTACCTCTTTAGGAGTAGAGAGCCGCTCGTCACGGAGCGTAATCTTGATAGTGTTGTTCAAAAAGGCGAGTTCGCGGAGACGCACGGCCAGTACATCAAAATTATAGGTAGTTGTTTCGGTAAAAATAGACGGGTCGGCAGTCCACCGGATGGTAGTACCGCGTTTTTGAGTTTCTCCCCGTTTGGTAACAGGGCCGAGCGGCTCGCCGAGCGCAAATTTCTGCACATACTCGAAACCGTCCCTGCACACAATCGCTTCCATGCTGGTAGACAGCGCATTGACGACGGAAACACCGACACCGTGCAGACCGCCGGAAACCTTGTATGAACCCTTGTCGAATTTACCGCCGGCGTGGAGCCGGGTTAAGACCAGCTCAAGCGCGCTCACTCCCTCTTCGGGATGGATGTCGACGGGAATACCGCGTCCGTTATCTTCTACCCGGACGGTATCGTTTTTTTCCAATACTACCAAAATGGTGTCGCAATAGCCGGCCATTGCTTCGTCGATACAGTTATCGACAACTTCATATACCAGATGATGCAGCCCGTCAGGGCCGGTAGAGCCGATATACATTCCGGGGCGCTTGCGGACGGCGTCCAGCCCCTTTAAAACCGTAATATTTTCCGCTGAATAAGAAGGCGTTGTCATGTACTATCCTTGAGACTAAAAATGAAGGGAACCGGAAAAAAGAGTAATCTTTGACGGTATCCTGTGAATTATGGGTTATCCTACAAAAATGGTTTTAACGGTAGAAACTCCCGCTCTTTATGGAAATCGGGCTATTCTACTATAATCGGCCGAAAAAGTAAAGGCTGCGGCGGCTCGGTTTTGTTATAAGACAAACGCAGCAGCAGCTTTGTGCTGTGTGCTTTTAATACGAAATAGCGGATATTGCTTGCAGAATAAAACGAATCTACTGATACATCAAAGGGAATACGTGTCTCCCTGCCGATGCATTGTAGGAGCTATTAATGAAAAAAGCCGAGAATTTGCAATCCCGGAACTCCAATTGCTCCGCGACCAAAATTCTCAGCTGCTGTATAAGAATATAACAGCATATCATAATACTGTCAAGTAAAGAATCAGGCTTGTCAAAAAATCAGGCTGTAATAGCTTCTATCGGCGGCTATTATGCAGGCCGTTTTATATTTAAGCAATTATTTAGAGGATAGCTTTTCTTTCTCCCTCGCTCTCCAATAGCTCATCCTGAATAAGCCGCATTGCGCAAAGCCGAGCTTTTCGTATACGCGGCCGGCAGCCGTGTTGGCGGTTTTTACAAAGAGCGCAAAGCCGTGCGCTTCCGCGCTATGGGTCTTGATGAGATGCGCAACGGCTGCTGCGGCTAAGCCTTTGTTCCGGTATGCGGGCAGCGTGTAGACCCCGCCGATTTGCAGCCAGTGAAAGCCTTGGGCATTGGTTCCCGCCCTTGCGAGTATTTGCCCGTCTGCCGATACCTTGTAGATATATTCGGTTTTAAGGCGGGCGCGCAGCGAAAGTTTACATACGCTTGGGTTTATCGGGCGGCCTTCAAAGGCGACTTCGGTATTTTCATAATCGAGCTGGAGCGGGAAGAGTTCTTCAAGATCGCTTTCCGCAGCCCGTTCAATCGACAGCGTGCCGTTTATGTTGTGCTGCGCCGCTTTAAAGAATGCATCCGTACAAGGTTTAGTGCGCCGCATCAAGCGGTAATCTACGGCGGCGTCGAGCCGAGCTGATGTATGTTGAGCAGAGGCGGTTTCGGGAATAAGCCATTCCAAAAGGAGCGTGTGCTCGCGGAGACCTGCAACGGCATAGAGCTCCGTATAAGAAAAATCCCGTTCCAAGAAGAATCGGCCGAAAGCTAAAATTGCCTCTTCGGGAAGCTCCGTACCGATGCAGTGGAACAGAATGCCATATGTGCTGAACAGTAAGACTCCGCAGCAGATTTTTTGCGGTTGCGGACAAGTGTGCTGCTGCGGGTAGGCATATACCGCTGCCGCCTTTTTATACCGTGCCGTATAGCCGGGGTAGAGGCAAAGCCGCAGCTGCTCTGCAAGATCGATGCAGCGGTATTCGTGCTTTTGCACGAATGCAGCCGCGTCATAGATAGTTTGCGGGGTTAATAGCTCAAAACAGTACTGCATACCGGTCAAATGCCGCGGCTGCAGCAGCTTTGTCTTGCCTGCCGATACTGCGGCCGCTGCCTAACAATTTTGCCGCGAGGATGTCTTCCGCACGCAGCGAACCGAAGCCTGCAAGTTCGGAGTAGGGGCGGATATAGAAGCAGAACGGCAGCGGCTGCACCTGTTCGGTATATGACTGCCGCGCGGCAGCGGATGCCGCGGAAGGTTTTTCGGCAGGGGCGTTTCCGCCGGCAACTGCCGTTTGATCGGATGCTGCGAGCTCGGATGCGGCAGCGGGAGTGTCCGCGGCAGAACTGTCTTCGGCGGTAGTGTCAGGCTGTTGTTCCCGCACAATCCGTGCCCATCCTTCGGGGGCGGACGGCAGCGGCTCTTCTTCGGAGAGGCAGAAAAACACGCCGGTAAATACGCCCGGATTTTCCGTACAAAAGTGCGCTGCCAAATCGGTGTAAATTCCTTCCGCGTATAAAAATATCCGCTTGGTGCGTCCGTAGCGGGCAACCGTTTTTTCGAGAAACGAGGCGAAGGACGCAGCTATCTCAGGATTATCTTCTTTCGCTAAATACCGCTGCTCTTTTTTGCCGATGAGGGGCAGCAGTTTGCGGTACAGTTCGATACGGGGAATAATACCGCGCGGTTCAAGTCCCGTTATTTCCGCTACGGTGTATCCCTGATCCGCCAGCAAGGCTGCAAGCGTTTCCGGCTTGCCGGAATAGGGGAGAGCTTCGGCAATAATCACTAAAGCTCTTTTATCGGCGCCCCCCTGCCGCTCAATCAATAATCCTTCAATAGGGTTAGTTGGTGAATCGATGGGATATGAATCAATAGGGCGAATTGTCAGCGGATATTCGGTTCTGATATTCGCTTCCGGCGCAAATGTGAATACGCAATACACTATGCCGCAGAAAAGAGCTGATAACACAATTCGCAGTATCACCGATGCAATGCCGTAAAAGTCGTTCAGCACTCCTTGGGTAAACGCGATAAGCCGTATAATTTCCGAAAGGCAGACAATCAGCACAAATAAGATTAAGAGAAAAAGAGAGAGAACAATTCCCTGTCCGATAATAATACAGATACAGACAAAGAGGCTTAGAAAGGGTAAAATAGGAATTGCGTTGCCTCTTTTTAAGCTTTTTGAAAAGGGGCGCAGCAATACCGGCAGTAAGAGGAGCAGCGCTACAAGCTCACTTAGTAACAGATCGGTCATATTTTTTCCTTTTGAAGTAACGGGAAGCTCCAAAGCCGTAACCGGTTTTAGAGGTTCTCTCTATAATTCTATAATATAGTTATAATATAGTATTGAGGAGATTGAAGCTATTGAATACATCAACATCAAATACCCTGCAGCAGGCTTCGGCACGGGAGCTTCCGCTTTCGGAAATTCAATTCGATATACCGGAATCAAAAATCGCCGCATTAAAAACACAAGCGCCGAATAAACCGATCGTCGGACAGCTCCGTGCGGTTTCCGCATTGGAACTCGGCTTAAGTATTGACGACGACGGCTACAACATTTTTATTATGGGAGCGCCGGGGACAGGCCGCCGGACGGTTCTTTCTTCGTTGCTCAAGGACTATAAACCAAATACCGCCGGTTTGCAAGATATCGCGTATGCGTATAATTACCGCCATCCGTCCGAACCGGTTGCGCTGTTTTTCCCTGCGGGCGAGGGTAAGAAATTTCAGCACAGCCTTAAGAATGCGGTTGAAAATATTTACAAACAAGCGCTGCAGATTGAAAAGTCGGAGAATTTTTTGTCCGCTCAAAAGAAGATTATGTCGGCGGTAGACAGCGATGAAAACTCCATGCTTGCAAATTTTGAAGTGATGATGCTGTCGCGAGGATTTAAACTCTTGCAGCTTAAAGATGATCCCAATCAATCCGTCGATTTGATTCCGCTCATTAAAGGAAAAGAAGTACCGTTCGGTGAGCTGCAGCTGCAGGTCGCGCGGAAAAAATTTTCAGAACAAACGCTCAACGACTTGCGCGAAACGTATTACCGTTCGCTCGATGAGCTTGCCGATCTTTTTGCGCTATTGCGGAAAAAGAGAACGGAAGCCGAAGAAAAGCTCAAGCAGCTGTATATCGATTTACTTAAACCCGTTATCGAGGCGGAATTTAAGCCTGCTCATTCGATGCTGGAAAGCTATCCTGCAGAAACCGATACGCAGAAAAAAAACAACGAAAAGGTCGCCGCTTTTTTAAAGAAGACCGAAGCGGATTTAATCGCCCGTGCCGTTATGTATGCAGCGCCGTTTAAGTCTCCGCGGCACAAGAAGGCTTTTTTCGGGCGGTATGCAATCAATCTCATTTGCGAAAATACGGAAGACAAATCCTACGTTATCGACGAGAACCAGCCGAGCTTTGCCAATCTCTTCGGTACAATCGAAGGACACGGCGATGAAGAATACGGAGTGATTAACGGACATTTGCGTTTGCGCGGGGGAGCGGTGCATCGTGCCTTAGGCGGTTTTTTGGTGCTGCGCCTGAAAGACCTTTTGGAAGAAGAGGATTCGTGGGTGTACTTAAAGCGGGTATTGCAGTCGGGGCGAATCACCGTACAGGCGCCTCCTGCCGGTACGCACACACCTTCGCTTTTAAAGCCGGAGCCGATACCTGCGCAGTTGAAGGTTATCATCATCGGCGGGGAATACTCGTATGAGATTCTCTATCAAGAGGATCCCGACTTTTATAAGCTGTTCAAGGTATGCGCCGAATTCGATTCGGTGATGCCGCTGACTGATGAAAATTTGGCGGCCGTATTGGCGCTGATTGAAACCTTTGTGAAAGACCGACATTCGCTGCCATTCAGCGATTCAGGCTATGCGAAATTGCTTGCGTATGCCGTTGAACTTTCGGAGAGCCGGCATCTGATATCCGCCCAATTTACGAAGCTTGCGGATTTTGTTGCGGAGGCTAATTATACGGCAAAGCAGCTGTCTTGCGAGCTGATTACCGACGAAGTTATCCGCAAAACGATCGAGCGGCGGCATTATCTTTCGGCGTTACCCGAAGAAAAATTTGCCGAGATGGTGCAGCTTAGAGAGATTTTAATCGATACGTGCGGCACGGCGGTCGGGAAAATCAACGGGCTTGCGGTAGAAGAGCGCGGCTTTCATACCTTCGGCATACCGGTGAGCGTTACTGCTCAAGCATCCCCCGGTACCGCCGGTATTATCAACATCGAGCGGGAAGCGGGGCTTTCCGGCGAAATCTACGATAAAGCGCACCTCATTATCAGTTCTATTCTCCGGCAAAAGTACGCGCCGGATTTCCCGCTGTCGATTTCCGCCGCTATTTGTTTTGAACAATCGTACGGAATGATCGACGGGGACTCCGCTTCCTGTGCCGAACTTTTCGCGCTGCTTTCCGCAATCGGCGGAATACCGCTTAGGCAGGACATTGCGGTAACGGGCAGTTTGAATCAGCTCGGTATGGTGCAGCCGGTCGGCGGCATCTCCGAAAAGATAACCGGTTTTTTCGACACCTGTACGATTCTCGGCCTTACCGGTACGCAAGGCGCGCTCATTCCGCAGGGCAATAAGAACAACCTCTTTTTACCGGAGCGTGTCATCAAGGCAATCGCCGAAAAGCGGTTTAGGATATGGGCGGTAAGCAACATCGACGAAGGTATCGAGCTGCTGAGCGGTATGGATACAACCTCCGTTACCGTGCGCGTTTCTGCAGCGCTGCGGGACTTTGCGGAAAAGGTGAAAGCATTCCGCAAATAGGGGAGCTTTATGCAAGCGCCTGTAGGAGTTTTGTTACGTTTTCATCCGTGGTTGCCCAGTCGGTTGCAATGCGGACAACAGTGTGCGAATCGTCTTTCTTTTCCCAAAAACCGAATGCGATTTTTTGAGAAAGTTCCGCATAACGGGTGTTTTCGAGCACAATAAAGATCTGATTGGTCGGCGCGGCAAAATATTGTTCATATCCGTGTGAATCAAGAAAGGCGCGGATGGTGTCGGCGGCACGGATTGCAGTGTCCCCGATATGGAGATACAAATCATCGGTAAAAAGCGTTTCAAACTGGATGCCGAGCAGCCTTCCTTTTGCAAGTAAAGCGCCGTGCTGCTTCATAATGGTAAAAAAATGCGGACTGCGCTTAGGATCGGGGATAACGACCGCTTCGCCGAAGAGAGCGCCGCATTTAGTGCCGCCGATGTAAAAGGCGTCACAGAATTCCGTAAGATCTGCAAGCGTTGCATCGTTTTCTTTGCAGGCAAGCGCATACGCAAGCCGTGCACCGTCGACATAGAGTGGGATACGGTATTTGCGGCAGACTGTACTGATTGCCGTTATTTCCTGTTTGGTGTAAAGCGTTCCGTATTCCGTCGGCTGCGAGATGTACGCCATCCCCGGATGCACCATGTGCTCATAGTTTCCGTCTGCATAAAAATCCCGTAGATAGTGTTCAATTGCTGCGGCGGTAATTTTACCTTTGTCGCCTGTGATGGGCAGCACCTTATGCCCGCCGAACTCTATCGCGCCTGCTTCGTGTACGGCAACATGACCAGTTTGCGCTGCAATAACGCCTTCATACCGGTTAAGGAGCGCATCGATAACCGTTGCATTCGTTTGAGTCCCGCCGACGAGAAAATGTACTGCCGCATCCGGACAGTTACAGGCCTTTCTGATAAGACTGCGTGCCCGCTCACAGTATTCGTCGGTGCCGTACCCTGCCGTTTGCTCCATATTCGTTTGTACAAGGCGTTGAATAATCGCAGGATGCGCTCCTTCCATATAATCCGAAGAAAAATAAAGTTTATTTTCAGTTTCCATGCCGTACCTCTTGCTTATATTTTTAAACTTTTCCTACTTTATCGCGCCGGCTGTCATTCCTTTAATAAAATACTTACTCATAAATAAATAGAGAATCATCATCGGTAAGATGGCTACGGTTAATCCGGTAAAGAGGAGTGTCCAGTTGGTACTGTGCTGTCCGAAAAAGGTACTGAGGCCGACCGGCAACGTTTTTAAGCTTCTGCTGTGCAAAAAAACGAGCGGAAAGAAGAAGTCGTTCCAGATAGGAACTGCGTTATAGATAGTTACCAACGCAATTCCGGGCGCAATGACCGGCATCATAATCTTACTGTAAATTACAAAGTCATTGCATCCGTCTATCCGCGCTGCGTATTCAAGGTCTGCAGGAATAGCCTTAAAAAAACCGGAGAGGATAAATATCGTTGAAGGAATACCCATTGCGGTAAAAATCAAGATAACCGACAAAAAGTTATCCATAAGTCCGAGTTTTCTGATAATCATAAAAAGCGGAATGATGGCGGCCTTGAGCGGCAGCATAATACCACTTAAAAAGATCATATACAGCAGGGTATTTCCCTTGAATGCATACCGGCTAATAGCATACGATGCCATCGAACCGAACAGCAATACTAAGACCATCGAAGATACGGTTACGATGATACTGTTGACAAAGAAGGTGCCGAACCCCATATCGACCCAAACTCGTTTATACGAGGAGAAATCCGGATTGACCGGTAAGGCAAACGGGTGTTGGAGAATCTCCCGTGTCGGTTTTAAGGAGGACATGACCATATTGAAAAGCGGATACGCAATCAAAATAACATAGACAATCATCAACGTTAAAATAACGCCGATAGTAAGGCTCTTCATTGGAGAGGCAGTCTTAATGCGTAAGTTCATGTTCATACCTGTGTCTCCTTTGTCTTACCGATTGCGACGGATACGAGCGAAATACAGAAGGTCATAATATAGATGATAACGGCGATGGTGCTGCCGATTCCGATTTCGGGGTTACCCGTATCAACCGAGCCGAAGGCTGTGCGGTAAAAAAGCGTACCGATGGTGTCGGTGCTGTAGTTCGGTCCGCCGCCGAGGTCGGTCATGGTATATATTTGTTCAAAGACGTTTAAACTACCGATGACGGTTAATACCGTGATAACCGTTATCGACGGTATGATGAGCGGGAATATGATTTTCCAAAACAAGCCTATCTCGCTAACGCCGTCGATATACGCTGCTTCGATACAGCTTTGATCGATTGAGTCAATCGCTGCAAGGAATACGAGCGAGGGGAAGCCTACCCACCGCCAGATATTCGTTGCGATGATGGCAAAGGTTGCCGTACTTTCATCGCCGAGCCATGCCCGCCGGAGAGAAGAGAGGTCGAGAAGATTTAAAAAGCTGTTGACGAGTCCGTCGCTTTTTAAATACATTCCCCACAAAAAGCCTACCGCTACAATTGAAAAAAGTACCGGTATAAAGAATACTCGCTTAAATATTCCATGTCCTGCGATCTTTCTGCTTAATGCGTACCCGAACAGCAGACCGAGGCTGTTTTGAATGAGCATCGTGCAGCAGAACCAGATACCGTTATGTTTTAACGCATTAAAAAAGCGTTCATTATACGGAAAAGTAAAGAACAGCTTTTTAAAATTACCCAATCCGGTAAACGTTCCGCGGAGCAGCTGATTCCAGTTGAAGAAGCTGTTAAACAAGCTCATAAAAAGCGGTAACAGAATAAACACGCTTACAATTAAGAGCGCCGGCGTTATAAAAAACGCAATCCATAAAAATTTACTTGTCTTTGATGTTATCATACTTTTAGAGATGCCCTTTTATGTTATCCATGGCACCTGCCTTGGAAATAATTCAGGCAGGTGCATTCCTTTTGTGCGAAATTTTATGGAAATAAAATTTCGCACATTTTTCCCACAGGCGGGTAAACGCATCAGGCAAATAGATCAAATTCCGCAGAATAATTGGGGCTGTGAGACCATTTGAACCGCAAAGCGGTTCAACTCTGGTTGAACAACCCCAATTATTCTGCGGGGGTTAAAAAGATGACCTGATGTGTTTACCCTACATCCCTATTTTTGAAAAGGTTTATAGTAGGTTGCGATGCCTGTTTGTACATTCTTACAGGCTTGTTCTGCAGTTAACGTACCTGCCAAGTATCCCTGTCCTGCTGCCTGCCACAGAGCGGAGCCGGTGGGCTGCTCATAGCGGAACGGAACGAGGAAGATATAGCTGGTGCTGTTTTTCATCATCGTGATGACTTTTCCGACAAACGGATCCAACGAAGTATCAACACCCGGGGTTGAGCTGATCATTTTAAGATCGGAGATCAGCATATTGCCTACTTCGGGTGAACCGAGGAATTGCAGGAAGGTGAGAGCCGCTTCTTTATGTGCGGTTCCGGCGTTGACTGCCCAGTTCATATCGGCATAGAAGGTAACATACTGTTTTCCTGCCGTTGTACCCGGTACGGGGAACGCATCGAAGTCAAGGGAAGGATTGTTCGCCTTAAAGGTGCCTGCTTCATACGAACCGCCGATCATGTGTGCGGCCATTTCATTCATAAATGCGCCTTGAATGTCGGTATAGCCGACACCGGTGAACAGTTCCGGCATATAGGGTCGCAATGCACCGATCTTTTTAACCGCATCGACAAAGCGGGGATCTTCGAAGGTGGTTTTACCGGCGACGACTGCATTGAAAAAGTCGTTGGCACCGTAGAAATTGGGGCCGACGCCTCCTAAAAGCGTTTCTACCGTCCATCCGTCTTTTGAGCCGTTTGCAAGCGGGGTAATTCCGTTCTTCTTGCATACTTCAAGATTGGAAATAAATTCGTTCCACGTTGTCGGAACTTTTAAGCCAAGCTTTTTGTAAATGGCTTTGTTGTAGTAGCAGAAGATCGCTTGGCTTAACGCAGGCAGGCCGTATATTTTTCCGTCTTTAATGCTCCGGGCACCCTGCTTTGCCGGTTCGGAATAATCCTTTAAATTGGGGATAAGGTTGTCAAGTGCAAGGAGATATCCGCTATCCGCAAGCGTCTGTAAACCGCCGTAGGCTCTGCCCATAAAGACATCCGGTCCGCCACCGCCTTGCAGTGATGCACTCACGATTGTGTTATACTCGGTGTTTTTAATGGCGGTTTGCTTTACCGTGATATTTGGGTGCTTTTTTTCAAAGGCTTGAATCACTTTTTCGTAGAATTCCACATCCTCGGTACGCCATGTCCAAAATTCCAGCGTAACTTTTTCGCCGGATCCGCTGCCTTTTTCATTTGAGCCCATGGCTGTTAATGCCAACGGTGTCAAAAGAAAAAATGCTGCCAAAGCTGCAATGACTTTGTTTTTCATCATTTGCCTCCTTACCTAACTATTGAAAATTTTGAAAAGCATCTTTAAAAAATTAAGCTTTGCAGATGCTTCTTCTATTTTAACCGATTTTAAAAAAAACGGTTAATAACCTTTTGGATTCCGCGATCCCAAAGCGGCCACTCATGTCCGCCCGCAGTTTCTTCATAATAATGCTCGACGCCGTTTTCCTGTAAAAAACGATGAAAATCCCGGTTTACGCCGATTAAGCTGTCCGATGTACCGCATTCAAGGGATAGTCGAGGATATTCTCCTTTCGATACGGATCGATTCATGGTATATACGGCATTTTTATATTCGCTTTCCATATTCTCTATGCTGCCGAATATCCCCTTTGCCCATTCGGGAGTAAAGACGGGATGTTCGGGAGAAAGATGTTCCCTCGTTAAAAAGGCGGAGGAAATACCGGCCGCGGCTCCGAAGTTCTGCGGATATAAACACGCTGCCCGTATTGCTCCGGCTCCTCCCATCGAAAGACCTGCAATAACTGTGTCGTCCCGCTTGTCCGAAAGGTGAAACAGCCTCCGTGTAAGCCGTATCAGTTCGTCCCCGACAAAGGTTCCGTACTGCTGCCCGGGAAGTTTTCCATCAATATAAAATGCATTTTCCGCCGACGGCATAATGACGGCAATATGTTTTTCCGTTGCGTAGCGCCGTATGTTTGTAAGCGTAAGCCAATCGGTATGGCATCCGTATAGCCCGTGCAGCAGGTAGAGCGTTTTGAGCGGCCTGTTTTCCTGTGCTTGCGGTTTGTTACCGGAGACATCGGGCGCGCTGTCTTCCGCCGGAATAACAGCGCATAGAGAGACGGGGCGCATAAAAGATTGTGCAAAAATTTCCGTATAAACAAGTGCCATCTTACTTTTTCTTATCCTAAAACTGAACTAGATTATATTCTGTAGATACGGGAAGTGTCAATAAAAAAATCTAAGGTAATAACGGTAATGCCTGAGGAAGTGTTCAAAGGCGTTGCAGCTAAAGCAGTTGACAAGCAGTTGATTTCCACTACACAAAACCGGGAAATTCGGATAAAATCAATACGTTTTTCACGGAAGAGGAGATGATAGGTAATAATGAAAGAAATTCCCGTTACGGAGCAGCGTAATCCTGCTTCATACCAGATCGATACGAAAACTACTGCAGAAATTTTAACGATTATCAATAATGAAGATAAAAAAGTGCCCGAAGCGGTTTCGCAGGCGATTCCGCAGTTGACTCGATTGGTGGATTGTGCCGTCGCGGTATTTAACAAGGGCGGACGACTGTTTTACCTTGGGGCGGGTACTTCCGGCCGGTTGGGAGTGCTCGATGCCTCCGAATGTCCGCCTACCTACGGCGTGTCTCCCGATATGGTACAGGGTTTTATTGCCGGGGGCGACGCAGCGCTTCGCCGCTCTATCGAAGGAGCCGAGGATGATGAAAGTCACGGTGTCGATCAGCTGCGCAGTGCGGGGTTTTCGGCGGCCGATATGCTGGTGGGTATCACCGCATCCGGTTCCGCTCCTTATGTGCTGGGGGCGTTGCGGTATGCCCGCTCACTCGGTAGTCCGACCGGCGCGATAAGCTGCAATAAGGATTCGCGTACCTTTGAGCTTGCCGATTATCCCATTTATCTGCCGGTCGGACCTGAAATTGTAACCGGTTCAACGCGGATGAAGTCGGGTACTGCACAAAAGCTTGCACTCAATATGATTACCACAACGGCGATGATCAGGCTGGGGAAGGTGTATAATAACTTTATGATCGATTTAATGCCGGTGAACGCAAAGCTGGTAGAACGGTCTAAACGGCTGATTAACGAAATTACCGGATGCGGTGAAGAATGCGCCGCACGGATATTTGAGGATTCAGGGCGGAAGATACGGACGGCTGTCATCATGGCCTCGCTGCGGGTAACAAAAGAAGAAGCCGAAGCGCTGCTCAAGCAGGGAAACGGCAATATCAATCATGCGCTCGATGCGTATAAACAAGAGGGAACCTCTAAAAACTGAAGTTTTTAGAGATGCCCGAGGGAAGCAAGGGTAAACAGCCGGTTGGGCGGCGGTTACATCGGCAGAGAGGAGTTCGGAATAGGTATGAAACGGTTGTTTTTTGGAATTGACGGCGGCGGTACACAGTCCCGGCTCGGTATCTGTGATGAAGAAAATCGGCTGCTTGCGCAGGTAAAGAGCGGTTCTACCAACCGGTATGCCGTAGGTTTTGAAACAGCCTGCGCTAATCTCCGCGAGTTGATTCAAAAGCTGAAAACGGAAAGCGGTATCGTATTGCAGGACTGTGCGGCAGGCTGTTTCGCTTCCGCCGGTATGAGCACAGAGAAAGAAACCGAAGATTTCCGCCGTTTTTTTACCGGCGAGGGAATCCGGTATCCCCTGTACCTTTGCAACGATGCGCTTGCAGCACTTGCGGGCGGTACCGGAGCGGCGGAAGGTATCATCGTAGTGAGCGGTACCGGCTCCATTGCCGCCGGATTGGACAAGACCGGCAAAACAGCCCGCGCCGGCGGACTCGGACACTTAATCGGGGATGAAGGCTCCGGCTTCAGGATAGGGTTGGACGGAATTAAGGCCGCCGCCGCCGCTCTGGAGCGCCGCGGAAAGCCCACCGTATTGACTTCGATGCTGTTTGCACATTACGGCGTTAAAACGGTACGAGACTTATTTCCGTTTTTGTACACAAACTTTGATAAATCGCAGGTTGCCTCTTTTTCGCCCTGCGTATTTCAGGCGGCGCAGCAATCGGATGCTGTAGCGGCAGGTATCCTAGCAACGGCTGCACAAGATCTATCGCTCCTTGCCCGCAGCGTATACGGCGCTCTTTTTGACGGATCGGAGATAGAGCTGGTATTTTCAGGCGGCATTTTGGAACATCAAGCCTCTTTTGCAAAACTGACCGCCGCCTATATCGTCGATGCTGTGCCGCAGGTGAGGATTATCCACCGCCGCTTCGATCCGGTGGTGGGAGCCTGTATTCTTGCCCGGTCAAGAAGAATGTGAGCGGGTGGCTTTCCATTGCTCTAATATTGGAGGAAGTATGCCGGTACGTATCATAACATCGGATAACTTTGGGGTCAATTTTGTCAATAAATCTTTTCTTACTTCAGGGCGGGATGAATATACCGTTCGTTTTATGCAGAACCCTGCCGAAAAGCATCGATGGCGGCCGCTTACCTTTAACGAAGTAGAAACGCTCATTAAAAACGGAAATACTTGTACCAACTGGAATACTTTTCTGGTGGAAGATCCCTTTACGCCATCGCTCATTAAAAACTCGCTTTTTGCCGGATTGGTGAGGATTTCCTCGTTAACGGAGTGCTATCTGCGCTACCATGACTTCATTGTGCCGGCGGGGATTACCAACAGCAAAATTATCTCCTGCGATATAGGGGCGAACTGCGCCGTGCATGACTGCGCCTATCTTGCACATTATATCGTGGGGAATACCGTTATTTTGAGCAGGATTGATGAAATGGCCGCGACCGATCATGCTAAATTCGGTGAAGGTATTATTAAAGACGGTGAGGACGAAAGCGTGCGCGTTACAATCGATGTAATGAACGAAGCGGGCGGCAGGGAAATCCTTCCTTTTGCGGATATGATCTGCGCCGACGCCTTTTTATGGGCACGCTATCGTGACGATGCGGCGCTTATGGCGCAGCTGAAAAAGATAACGCAAGCTTCTTGCGATTCCGCCCGCGGCTACTACGGTACGGTCGGCGATAATGCGGTGATTAAAAGCTGCCGGATTATTAAGGATGTCCGCTTCGGCGAAGGGGTCTACATTAAAGGCGCCAATAAGTTAAAAAATCTGACAATCCGCTCCACCATAGAGGAAGCTACGCAGATTGGGGAAGGGGTCGAGTTGGTCAACGGGATTATCGGATACGGGTGCCGCGTATTTTACGGCGTTAAAGCGGTACGTTTCGTGCTCGGCAATAACTGTACGCTTAAATACGGCGCCCGTCTCATTCACTCCGTTATGGGGGATAACTCGACTATTTCCTGCTGCGAGGTACTGAATGCACTGATCTTTCCCTACCATGAGCAGCACCATAACAACTCATTCCTGATCGCTGCGATGATTCAGGGGCAGTCCAATATGGCAGCCGCCGCAACGGTGGGTTCAAATCATAATACCCGCGGCAACGACGGAGAGATTATCGCCGGACGGGGATTTTGGCCCGGCCTTTCCACTACGCTCAAGCATAATTGCCGTTTTGCTTCCTTTGTGCTGCTGAATAAAGGCAATTATCCCGCTGAGCTTGATATTCCGTTTCCGTTCAGTTTGGTCAGCGATAACCTTAGGGAAAACTGTCTTGATATTATGCCCGCCTATTTTTGGATGTATAATATGTATGCGCTTGCCCGCAATAACGATAAATTTAAAAAACGGGATAAGCGGAAGACGAAGACTCAAAAGATTGAAACCGAGGTACTTGCCTGCGATACCGCCGGAGAGATTATGCAGGCGATGACGCTGCTGGAGCACATCTTTGAAACTGCGTGGACTGCGGCAGGGAATTCTCCCGAAAGCGCTCAAAATCTTTTGACCCATAAACGGGAAGAGCTGAAAAAATTGCCGCTCACTGCCGAAAACATCGAACATTCCGCCCGGCCGGTTAAAATTCTGCACGGCGTCGATTCGTGGTATGCGTACCGCGATATGCTGGTATGGTACGGGGTAACCGTTCTGGCACAATACATGGATGAAACCGGTACCGGCAGCACTATGATCAACCGGTTTAACGTGCAAAACGGTACGATCCCATGGGTAAATGCAGGCGGACAGCTGATTCGGGATGATGACTTTAACCGGCTGCGCAGCAGAATCGGGGCAGGGGAGATCAATTCGTGGGAAGAAATCCACGTGGAATACGGCCGGCTTTGGGAACGGTATCCGTTTGACCGTGCAGAACATGCCTACAGCGTTCTCTGCCGGCTTGCAGGCGTTTCCGCTCTCACCGGAGCGCTATGGCAAACCTATCTTGACGAAGCGCTCAACCTGAATCGTTACATCGAAGAGCAAGTGCTCATAACCAAGAAAAAAGATTATATCAATCACTTCCGCGATATTACCTACCGGAATCGAGCGGAGCGGGATGCCGTGCTCGGTCATGTTGAGGACAATGCGTTTGTACAGCAGTCCAAACAGGATACGCAGCGGTATGTCGAGCTTTTCGCACGGGCGCGGAAGTTTATATAGGGAACCTCTACCTCATTCGCTTTTTTTAAATTCCTCGTTTGTCCGGCATATCGGAAATATTTTATGCCGGATGCTCTGTCTTGTTTGTCCTTTATGCTTTTTTTATTTTGCCGATATTGAATACGGAGAATATGCTATGAAAAAGCGGTTACCGATAATGTTGTTATCCTTCTTAATAGTATACGGTGTAGGATATGCAAAAACAATCGGTTTTGCTTGTATTTATAATTCCGACGCGCCTGCCGGGGCTTCCGAGCTTACAACAGCGCTCGAAACCGAACTTTTTGAATTCTGTTTTGACCGAGGAATGGTAGCAACCAGTGTCGAATATATAGTAGGCAACTATGAGCGGTACAATGATAACGATGCTCTGATTCAACTTTTTGATTCATCGGTCGACTATGTCGTTGCACTGTATTGTGAATATAAGCAGGCGTCGGGGGATACCGCAAATAGACTTAAACCGGCAGTTGAATGGAAGCGCCTTCAATGGAAGTTCATCGATTTTTTCTCCCGAAATGTTGTTTTTGAAGAGAGAATCGATCCGAAAAATATACCGGACACTGAATTAAGACGTAAGGTCAAAAGCGCCGGTCAAACGATCGGCACAAGTATGTTGGAAGCCTTATAGGATGCTTCTAAAAATTTAACTGAGGGGAACCTCTAAAAACTTCAGTTTTTAGAGGTTTTCCTTAGATGTAATTTGCGATGTTTTAAAAGGTACGCTATAGCGGAAAAGGGGATAGAGATGATCAAAAAAACAATAACTGTTTTGAGTATGTTAGTACTAAGCGCTGCACTGATATGGGCAGTATGGGAAGGCAATGCTGCAGCCGGCTCAAAAGAAGATTTTCCTTCAGGGCTTTTTGCATCCAGTGATTTATTCCCGAAATATACACTTATCGAAATTACTAATTTGGAACAAAATACGACATCCCGTGCCGTCATTATCGGTAATGCGGGAGCTGATGGGGTGTTGGTAAAGGTTTCACCCGATTTGGCTGCGGCATTGTCAATCCAAGAGGGCAGTACCGTGCGTGTCCGAGTATCGGTACCTCCGCTCGTAGCGGAAGAAGGAGCCGACCCGGTACTATTAAGCAAGGTTGAAGATAAACCGTCCGTTTCCCCTGCATCTTCTGAGAAACCGGAAGCAGAGGCTTCCGATACTGTTTCTTCGGAAGAGGCTCCTCAAAAAGAGACACCTCAGGAAGAGGCTCAAGGAATTCATGAGGAAGAACCTGTTCAAAATGAACCTGCCCCTCCGGAGGTGTCCGAACCGGTGCAGCCCGTACCGGCTGAAGAAGAAAAAGCCGCTGAGCCCGTAATAGCAACGGAGGCGGAGCCTGTTCAACCTGAAACGGAAAATGCACCGGAAAAAGAGACCCTTCCGATAGCTGAAGTATCCGAACCGATGCCGCCGGAACCGGAAGCCTCGGAGGCGACGTCAACCGTGGCCGAGGTAACGGAAACGGCAGCGCAACCCGCACAATCCGAAGATTTCACCGAATATGCATGGCCGGTACGAGAGGTGGCGGCAATAACCGTTCCGGAAGAAGCTACCGTTTCGCATACCGCAGAGACTCCTGTTCGGGAAGTTTTGCCCCCGGCCGAACCGCAGCCGGAATCTTATACCGAATTACCCGTTAAAGAAGTTGCCCCTATCCAAGAACCTCCTGCGGAAGATACGGAGCCGGCGGCTGATACGGTAGAAACGGCCGCTATTGCAGAGGCCGAACCCGGAAAGGATACAGAAGAGCCGGTAGATGAACCGGCTTTAATTGCCGCCGAACCGGCAGCTGCCGATGAAACTGTCCCCGAAACGGAAGCGCCCATAGACGAAGCGGAGAATGAAGCCCCAGCAGAAAAAGGCGAAGAGCCTCAGGATGAGCCGGAACTTTTTGCCTCCGAAGAACCTCTCCCCGAAGAAGATAACACGGAGAATGAAACCGTCGAAAATTATGCTGTACTTGTGCCGTCCGAACCGAAGGAGCCGATAGCTGAAGATCTTCCGCTGCCCAAAGAACCGGAAAAACCGGCGCCGGCTGCAGCACCTATTATTACGCAACCGGCCGAAGAACCCTATACCGCGAGCACCTTAAAAAAAGGCTCGTTTTATGTGCAGATCGGTCAATTTAAAGATATGCTGAACGCACAGAGTTTTGTGCAGCGGTACGGCAAACAGTATCCCGTTGCCGTGGAAAAATCTCCCGCGGCGAAAGGTTCCGATGTTTTTTATAAGGTGTATATCGGACCGCTGAACAAGGACGAACAGGGAGCAACCTTGGAGACTTTCCAAAAATTGGGCTTTAAAGACGCGTTTTTGAAAAAGGCTCCTTAATATTCCGGTATGATAACGGCCGATAGTCTTTGAAAATATTACGGAGAGGTGGGAATGGATTTCCAACGGAAGAAGGATTTTTTAGTCTGTATCGATAGCGACGGCTGTGCTATGGATACGATGAACCTCAAGCATTACCGCGCTTTCGGGCCGGAGCTGGTAAAAATATTCAATTTACAGGATCATGCGGAACCGATACTGCACTATTGGAATAAAGTAAACCTGTTCAGCAAAAAACGCGCAATCAACCGCTTTAAGGGCTTTTTTGAAGTATGCCGGTATATCGATAAGCATTTTATTCCCGTCGACGGATTGGCAGTGTATGAGGACTTCTTAAATTCCGGCGGAAAGTTATCGAACGAAGGTATCAGGCTGGCGTATCAAACTTCCGGGCATCCCATTTTCGCGCTTGCCGAACAATGGTCGATAAATGTAAATAAGGCTATCGCTTCCATACCGTTGGAAGATAGGATTCCTTTCCCGTATGTCTACGAAGCCGTCGAGGCTGTCCATGCCGTTGCCGACATAGCGGTTGTCAGTTCCGCTCATAATGCGGCCGTTACTGCCGAATGGGAGCAAGCCGGTTTAACAAAGTTTGTTACCGGTATCTTTACCCAAGAAAGCGGCAGTAAAAAACAGGTGATTGCGTCATTGGTGCAGACCGGCGGTTATGGCAGCGGATGTATGTTAAAACTCGGAGACGCTCCCGGCGATTTACAGGCAGCTCAAGGTAACGGAGTGTTTTTTTATCCGATAATTCCCGAAAAAGAGGCGGGAAGTTGGCAGCAGTTTAAGGATACCTATTTACGTCTTTTTATTGACGGACGGTATGCGGAACAGGAGCGGCAGCTTATCGATCGGTTTTATTCGGAACTGGAAGACTAACCGCCCCATTGCGGGTGGTTCTGCGGTTTATTCTTCTCCGGAGCTTTCTCCTGCGCCGGCAGCAAATTCGTCAAGCTTTCTATGCAGGGTTTTACGCCCGATGCCGAGCACGTCGGCGGTTTTCGATTTATTTCCGTTATAGGCTGCGAGGGTTTCCATGATGATATGCCGTTCCGCTTCGGCAAGGGGAGTCCCGATTTGGATGCGGACGGAAGCGCTTTGTTCCGCTTCGCGTACCGGCTCCGGTAAATCGGATAGGCGGATGGTATCGTCCGAGCTCATCACCACAGCGCTTTCCAGACAGTTCCGCAGCTGCCGGATATTGCCGGGCCAATCGTAGGCGTAGAGCGCCGCGCGGGCTTTCGGCTCGATGGCGGCAATGTGTTTTGCGTTTTCTTCCGTAAATTCTTTGATAAAGGCGGCAATCAGCAGCGGAATATCTTCTTTGCGTTCCCGCAGCGGCGGCACGTGGATGTGCACGACATTCAGGCGGTAGTAAAGATCGCTTCTGAACGTACCGGCAGCGACCTCCTTTTCAAGGTCGCGGTTGGTCGCGGTGATAAGCCGGGTATCTACCGTGATGGACTTTTCTCCGCCGACCCGCTCAAACTGTTTTTCCTGCAGTACGCGCAGTATTTTTATCTGCAAACTCTGATTGATTTCCCCGATTTCATCCAAAAAGATTGTGCCTCCGTCGGCGAGTTCAAAGCGTCCCCGTTTTTGACTGACCGCGCCGGTATATGCGCCCTTCTCGTGCCCGAACAGCTCGCTTTCCAGTAGGCTTTCCGCAAGCGCGGCGCAATGTACCTTTACATAGCTTTTGTTTTTCCGCGGAGAAAGGTTGTGTATTGCGCTCGCGATCAGTTCCTTGCCGACGCCGCTTTCCCCCGTGATGAGCACGGAGGCGCGGGAGGGCGCGACCTTTCTAATCATCTCAAAGACGTGCTCCATCGCCGCGCTTTTTCCGATGATATGCTCGAAGGTTTTATCCGACTGCATCTGCTCCACGAGCTCACGGTGCTGCAGCACCAGTTCCCGGTTTTGCAGTGCCCGCTTAACTAACAGCGAAAGCCGGTCAAGGTCGAGCGGCTTGGTTAAAAAATCATAAGCACCCATGCGCATCGCTTCGACGGCGGCTTCGACGGTGCCGTGTCCCGTCAGCACGATAACCGGTACGCCCGGCGTTTCCGAAGTTACCCTGCGTAGGATTTCCTGTCCGCCGACACCCGGCATTCGAAGATCGGTGATAACGAGGTCTACCACCTCCGACAAGGCTTTTTGCAGTCCGTCTGTTCCGTCTTCCGCGGTCAATACCTCGTAACCTTCATCCTCAAGCGCCATTTGGAGCCCTTCGCGGATGTTTTTTTCGTCGTCGATGACTAAGATTTTAAACTTCATGCTTTATGCTCCCCAAGCGGCGATATCCCGGCCGACGATGTCCCGGCGGTACTTTGTGTACTACGCGCTTCAATTAAAAGAGGCTTTTCGCTTCGGGTAATAGGCAGCATCAAGGTAAAGCGGGTACCGCTGCCGACTTCCGAATGCACCTGAATATCGCCGCCGTGCTCCTTAATCACCTTGTATGTCATGGTAAGCCCGAGGCCGCTGCCGTCCGGCTTTGTCGTAAAATACGGTTCAAAAATCTTATGCAGTATGTCAGGCGGAATACCTTTACCGGTATCGGTAACGGTGATGTATACTTTTTCTTCGTCAAACCGCGTTGTAACGCCGAGCTCCCCGCCCGCAGGCATCATCGCGGCCTTGGCATTGGTCAGGATATTCATCAGCGCTTGGCGTAAAAAACGTTCGTCCGCTTGAATAACCGGAAGCTCGCTGTCGAGCTGAGAAACAAACGTAATGCCCGCCGCGGAAAATTCTTCCTGAAAGGTTGCAAAAAGATTTTTGATCAGTTCGTTGACATCGACCGGCGCAAATTCGCATTGGAGCGGACGGACGGCAAAGAGAAAATCCACTACAATCTTATTTAACCGCTCGATTTCTTCTTCTACTACATCAAGGTGTTTTTGCGCCTTTGCATTAATCTCCAAATTGCACGCTTTAAAATTTTTCCGCAGCAGCTGCACGTGGATACTGATGGCCGCAAGCGGATTTTTTATTTCGTGAGCAACCGCCGCCGCAAGGTTGGTAAGGCTTGCAAGGTTTTCAAGCCGACGGTTATTGATTTCCTCGCGTTTCCGTTGCGTAATATCTTCAACGGTAATAATCGTGCCACGCACCCTTTTTTCTTTTACGAGCGGCAGCACCGAAATTTCAATATATTGATTTCCTTCGTCGGCAACGATGATAAATTCTTCCGCCGTTATGGCTTCTTCACTTTTTATGACCGTATGAATAAAATCCGCCAGCTTGGTATCGGAAATGGATGCCCACAGCGGACGGTCGGGACTTTCGGAAAGCGGAATGCCGAGAATACGCGAGGCCGCGCGGTTTGTTTTTATAATCGCATGGTTGGAATCTAAAATGATAACGCCGCTTGTAAGCGAATCCATCATTGCATCGAACAGCGCATAGTCGTCGGCAATCAGCTGAATAAAAGAGCGCAACTGCGAATCGTTCATACGCGGCAATTTTCGCAGCGCGCGGCTCATAAATTCTCTCATGCGGCAAGTATAGCGTAAAACGGTAAAAAGCGCAATTTTTGGCAGACCCGCAATTAGAGTTAGGCGATGGGGAACCTCTAAAAATCTAACCGAGTTGTTAGAGATGCCCTATAATACAATTATTATGGATTCATCCCTATTGATATTTCAAAATTAATTGATACATTGATTGAATTATGGAAACAATTATATTGGGACTCGGCTCCAATCGCGGAGATTCAAAAGAGATCCTTACAGGGGCAATTAAACTGCTCACATCATTTTTACAGGATGTCCGTACTTCATCTGTTTATATTACAAAACCGCAGGACTATACCGATCAAGACGATTTTTACAACATGGTTGTAGCTGGGTTTTACGCAGGTAGTCCTTCTTCGCTGCTTAAAGCGGTGCAGCAGGTTGAAGCAGCTTACGGCAGAAATCGAAAATACGAGATTCCGAAAGGCCCTCGTACACTCGACATCGATATTCTCTTTTTAGGTGCGCAAGTAATTACACTTGATAATCCGCCGCTCATTATTCCTCACCCCGCAGTATACCGGCGAGCCTTTGCACTTATTCCGCTGCTGGAACTCTATCCCGATTATATTGATCCTATTACTCAACAGCCTTTAGCCGCTGCACTCGCTGCCCTGCCGGATCAAGGTGTACGAAAAAGTAATTGGACGCTCTAAAGACCTCAGTTTTTTGCGGATGTCATTATATCCTTTGCCGGTAGCGTTTGTCCTGCAGTACGGCAGCTTTACTTCGCTTGTTTTGCCGCTTCTACGGCAAGGGTGTCGCACAGCTCATTGTAGCGGTTGCCGGCATGTCCCTTTACCCACATCCATTCAAGGCTGATCTGGGAGGCAAGCGAATCGAGCTGCTGCCAAAGGTCTTGGTTTTTTACCGGTTCTCTGGCGGCTGTTCTCCAGCCGTTCAGCTTCCACTTTTTTATCCACGAAGAAATTCCCTGCTGCACATATTGAGAGTCCGTATGCAGCGTTACCGGACAATCGGCATAGCGGGGTAATATCTTTTCCTGATAGGCTGTAAGCGCTTGAATAACCGCAAGCAATTCCATTCTATTGTTCGTAGTCAATTTTTCCCCGCCGGAACCCCGCAGCAATTCCTGCTCCGGCTGTCCGCCTTGAATGTCTTTCAGAATCATCACAAATGCCCAGCCCCCCGGACCGGGGTTTTGAGAGCATGCTCCATCGGTGTACAATTTAATTTTTGCTGTCATAAAACTATCTCCGAGTACAGGACAAGCGCGTCAGACATCATTGTGAATATCCACGCAGAATAATGGGGCTGCTCAACCAGAGTTGAACCACTTCGCGGTTCAAATGGTATCGCAACCCCATTATTCTGCGATTTTTATCTATCTATCTGTCTGATGCGCTTATCCTTCCTTTAAATAAACCGTGCGAAATTTTTGACAAAATTTCGCACGGTAAAGAAGGCAACTGCTTGATATATTTCTAATGCAGTTGCTCTGCCCATAAAACTGCGGCTTCGGCGAGGAGGGATTCGGTCATTTCCCAGCTCATGCACGGGTCGGTAACGGATTTGCCGTATTCGCTTTTTTCGGTGCAGTGTTCCAGCGCGGCGGTTCCCGCCTGAATAAAGCTTTCGAGCATACAGCCTCGGATTGCCGCAAGCTGCGGCTGTTCCAGTCTTAGGCGGATGCTTTCCAACAGGATATCCCGCTGTTTTTCGGGATTCCGCTGCGAGTTGCCGTGCGAGCAGTCGATTAAAAGCGCCGGCCGTATTCCCCGTTCCGCTAAGGTACGGCTGCTTTCCTCTATCGAAGCCCTGTCGTAATTTATCCCGTGCACGCTTCCCCTCAACACAAGGTGCGCATATTCGTTGCCGCTCGTATGCATCACTGCGGGGCTGCCGTTTTGCATGATGCCGAGGAACGCATGCGGTTCCCGTGCGGAAACAATCGCATTTATCGCCGTGTTAATATCGCCGTCTGTGGGATTTTTAAATCCTACCGGCATCGACAGCCCCGAAGCAAGTTCCCGATGGATCTGACTTTCTGCGGAACGTGCGCCGATAGATGCCCAACTGATAAAATCCGCAGTATATTGCGGCACAATAGGGTCAAGCAGTTCCGAAGCGGCCGGCAGCCCAAGTTCGGTAATGGCGCTCAGCGTTTTTCGCGCTGTTTCCAATCCGCCGGCAATATCGATTACGCCGTCCATCCTCGGCTCCACAATCAAACCGCGCCAGCCCAAACCGGTGCGGGGTTTTTCAAAATAGACCCGCATGATAATGCAAAAGCTGCCGCTGTATTTTGTTCTAAGGCGCATCAATCGTTGTGCATAATCCATTGCGGAAACCGGATCGTGGATGGAACACGGCCCTACAATCAATAAGAACCGGTTGTCTGCGCCGGACAAGATTGCTTCCACCTCTTTTCTTCCGGTCAACACCGTTCGGCATGATTTTTCCGATACGGGAAGCTTTTCAAGCATTTGCTGCGGAGAAATCAACGGATGGATTCGCTCAATACGCCGATGGTATAAAAGCGGGCGATTGTTCATAATACTAAGCTACTCTTCAATATCCGTACTGTCGGAAGTCCGTGCAATATCGATCAATGTAAATAAAAGGATAACGAACATCGGGCCAAGCACGATTCCGTTCAATTTGAAAAAACGGATACCGCCGAGTATCGAAAAGAAAATCAGCAGCGGGTGTATCTGGATACGGTTTTGCAAGAACATCGGCCGTAAAAAGTTATCGATCGAGCTGATAAAAAATCCTGCGACGCATAAAAAGAGAATGCCTTTAAGCAAACCGGCCGTCAGTAGTATTTCGACACCGAGCGGCAGCCATACCAACGCGCAGCCGAAGAAGGGTAAAAACGAGCTGAAAAAAGTTAAAAAGGATAAAAGCAGCGCTCCTTCCACCCGAAAAATAGTGTATACGATAAACGCCGCGGCAAATTGGCATATCGAAACTAAAAAATAGCCCATAAAAAGATTGGTGATGGTATCTTTTATCTTTGCCGCGAGTTTTTGCCCTTCGGATACCTGAATCGGAATAGCCGTTACAAACACCGAACCGAGGTATTGCCCGTCGATAAACAGAAAATAGAGTGCAAAGCACATAAACAGAAGCGAAAGCACAAAATTACCGATGTTTTTTGCAATACCGGTTGCATAGCGGATAATCGTATCTGCGTATTGAAGGAAGAAATTCATCAGTTCTTTTTTTAAATCAAAGGACGATAAATCGATTGTTCCCATCGAAATCTGCATGACCAATTCATTCAGCGGCGAATCTTTTTCCATTGTAAGCAAGTGCGGATGCGTAATAAAAAAATTCATCACTTTTTTTACAAACATCTGCCCCTGTCCGATCAGTTTAATGAGAAAAAAGAACATAACACCGGCGACCAGTATGATAATACCGGCCGAAAATATAGCGGCGATAATTTTTTGCCGTGCTTTAAACCACCGGGACTCAGGGTTTAGTTTGGTAATCAGCTTATGGTATAACGGCCCGAACATAATGTAGAGGATTGCCGACCATAACAGTACGCTTGCATAAGGCAGAAAAACCCGCGCGACCAATGCAACGGTAATTGCCAATATGATAAAAAAAGAAACGGTTTGAAACTTGAGCGATTTTTGCATGCTTATTTTGAGCCGCCCGTTGAAATTGAAGATTCAATATCTTTAAAATACCGGACGGTTCCGACGCGGAGTTCATCGGTAGCCGGTTCATCGCACACGATTATTGCATGCGGATGCATCTGCAATGCAGAAATTGTCCAGATATGATTAACGCTGCCTTCTACCGCATGGCGCACAGCCCGCGCCTTGTTATAACCGGTTGCAAGGATCATCACCTCTTCCGCATCGGTGATAGTGCCTATGCCGACGGTAAGAGCCGTCTTGGGAACAGCCGCCGTATTGCCTTCAAAAAAACGGGCGTTCATCGCAATGGTATCCTGCGTCAGTGTTTTCTGCCGGGTGCGGGACGAAAGCGAAGAGCCGGGCTCATTAAAAGCGATATGCCCGTCCGCTCCGACTCCGCCCATGAATAAATGAATTTTTCCGTACCGTGCAATCGCCGCTTCGTATTTTTCACACTCCGCTTTCGGATCCTCCGCCATACCGTCTAAAATGTGGATGTTTGAAGGCTCGATATCGATGTGCTTAAAGAAATTTTCATACATAAAATAATGATAACTTTGCGGATGGTCGGGGGATAAACCGACATATTCGTCCATATTAAAAGTAACTACGTGTTTAAACGAAATCTTTCCTTCCCGATACCGCTTAATCAATTCTTTATAGACGCCGAGCGGGGTAGAACCGGTAGGCAGGCCGAGAACAAACGGTTTTGACGCTGCCGGAGCAAAATCAGTAATCTTTTTACAAATATAGTCCGCCGCCCATACGGAACAAGAATCATAATCGTTTTTTATAATTAAACGCATAACATCCTCCTATAAAAACATTTGCAGGAATTGGCAATTCCTTTCTTTAAAATAAAGTTTTTTTCAGATTTCCTTTTATGACCGTTGCAAGAATATTGAACTGCTTATCGAATACGATAAGATCTCCTTCGTACCCCGGCATAATGGAACCGCGTTTGGAATACCGCATAATTTCGGCAGGATTTGCAGAGCCGAAGCGGACAGCTGTTTCTACAGGGAAACCGAAAGACACAAGATTTTTAACCCCGCGGATCATCGAAAGACTTGAACCGGCAATAACGCCGTCCGCTTTACGGTGAAAGCAGCCGTCTTGGAACACAACCTCATCACCATTTGCAATCAGCTTACCTCCGCGCTGCTCCGTCGGTTTGAGGCTGTCGGTTACCAGAACAATTTTATCGATCGGCTTATCCCGTACCAAGAGCCGAATGAGATCGGGATGAACATGAATACCGTCCGCAATAATTTCGCAGGACATTTCGGGGTGGATTAAAATAGCTCCGACGGCGCCGGGGTTGCGGTGGTGCATCTGGCTCATTGCGTTAAAAAGGTGTGTTGAGTGTAAGATGCCTGCCTGCATTCCTTCCAGCATATTCTCGTAGAGCGCATTGGTATGCCCCGCTTGCAGTACAATATTCTTTTTGATGCAGTACAGAGCAAGCTCGCGCATATTTTTAAGCTCCGGAGCAACCGTCATATTAACGATATTTCCATTTGAAGCAGCCCAAAGTTTATCCATCAAATCAAAATTGACGGGACTGATTGCAGAAGGGCTTAATGCTCCGGGTTTTTCCGGCGAAATAAACGGCCCTTCAAGGTGCAATCCCATGATGGTTGCTCCCTCTTCATGTCCCATTGCATCGACAATTGCACGGATACATTGAGTCATGTTCTCCGGTTCGGTAGGATACAGCGTCGGGTTAAAGGCCGTTACGCCGTAGCCTGCGAGCGCCTTCGACATTTCGAGTATGGAATCGGGAGAGTTGTCTTCCGTTCCAAATCCGGCAAAACCGTGAATGTGGGTATCGATTAATCCGGGAGCAATATATGCTCTATCGACATCGATGATTCGCGCCTCCGATGGGAAGCGTTTATTTAAAAAGCGGCGTTCGCTAAAGACATCTTCAATTTTTCCGTCCTTAACATAGACACAGCTGTTTTCCATTAAGGAGTAACCGGTTACTACCGTCGCATTATGAAAACAAATTGTATTTTCCATGATTTTCTCCATAAACTTGCGCAATTTTATCAAAAAAACACTAAAAAGCCTAGAGAGAACTTGATAAGATTGAGAGAGTATACTGCATATTTTTCACTCTGCCTGTGGGAAATACAAGCAGAGTGCAGCGGGTATCGGCCGCATCGCTGCGCTGGGGCAAACGATGGAAACGGACACGGTTTGGGGTGATAAGACTGAGTTGCGGACTATTACTGATTATCGTCTGATTCGGAGTTTCCGTCTTCTTGGAACATGTCGACCATCGCGGTTAAATATTCCTGCGCAAATTCCATACTGCGCTCGTCGGCAAGCTCTTCGTTTGCGCTGCGCAGCTTTTGCAAAAGGCTGAATACGATATACGTCATCATCACCAATCCCGCCTTGGGATAAGCATTGATGTATTTTTTAAATTGACTACGGGAAAGAATCAGCACGACGGTATCTTCGGCTGCGCTGACGCTTGCGGTACTAAGTTCATCTTCCAACAATGCCGACTCGCCGACCGAGGCGTGATCGCGCAGCGTTGCGACGTGCACCTGCTTATTCCATTTTCCTTGTTTTACCACGTCGAGGGATCCGCTCATCAAGATATAAAAATTGGCGTTTATTGTGCCTTCCGCAATCAGAACTTCGCCTTCGTCAAGTGCGCAAAGCTGAGAAAACTGCGCGAGCGCGTCCAGTTCGTCTTCGGTGAGGCAGGATAAAAACGACACGGCCGACAGTTCGTTCCGCAACAGCGGCAGGGGAATTTCTACAATATTCATCTTCTACACTCCACAGGGTAATCATTCCGGACTGTCTCTTTAACACCCCGCAGGATAAGTGAGGCCATTCGACCAGAGTTGAACCTCTTCGCGGTTCAAATGGTCTCACGGCCTCACTTATCCTGCGATTCTTATTTGTCCGGATAGATTACCCTTTTCGTTAAAATAAAGGGGCTGTCCAAAAACTTCAGTTTTTTGACAGTTTCCTTAGATTTAAGTGCGATGTTTAAAATTAAGTTATTATTGTATAAAGACTTAATTTTAAACTCGCGAGGATGTCGAAAAAGTAACCAACTTTTGAGACATCCCCAAGGATGGATGGCGACCGCTTGAAATAATTCCGGGGCGGTTCTCTGTTACACTCCACTTATGTACACGCTTTATTTAGCGGTATGATTCAAAAAAGCTTTCTAGCGAAAAGCCGTTGATGACGGTGTTTTTGCCGTAGTGCTGCAGGATGTTTACCCTGCCTTCTTCCAGCTGTTCGGAGCGGATGCCGAAGTTGATGGAACTATCGGCTTCTACAAAGGCCGCTATGTGATCTGCCACGCGGATCAGTTTACCGTCAATCCCGTAAAACTCAGGCGCCGAGTATGTTGTATTCAGCTCTTCGCTTGTTACAGGGCGGGTTTCACCGTTCAGTTTAATACGGTTTTCAAATTCATCCTGAATAAAATACAGCACCTCTTCGCGGTAATATTCGTCCATCAGCGGCAGCAGCTCCTGCGCGACGATTTCGTCTTCAATATGCTTTACCACTTCGGGCAGCCGATCGGTGGCCTGTTTTACCGGAGAGATAATATCGCGGGTAACCGCTTCCGGTAAATCGTGAAACAGCGCCGCAAAAAAGTTAATCGAAAGCCGATACGGCGGCAGTTTAAGCGTGCGTGTCATTAAAAAGACCAGCGCGGCGACAAAGTATGAATGCCCGAGTACCGTTGTGGCCGGAACCCGCGGTGTCTGGTTCCAACGGGTTTGGAACCGCAGTTTTTCAATTTCCGTAATAAAATAGTACGGCTGCTGCTTCGCCGTCAAAAGCTGCAATCCCTTTAAATCCATAAAATCGGCAATGTCCGCTTCCAAGCATTTATCGATTTCGGTAAGCCGGAAAGGCTCGTTCACCATACGGATCATATCGAGTTCACGCATTGCCGAGTATTTATGTGCGGCGCGCAGTACCCGGAAGCTTATGTCCGTAGGGTCAACCGGATCGAAGAGGTAGGCAGCAAATTCGTCAAGAAACAGCGGGTCGGTGATAATCGTCTTGTATTTATCGAGCACCCAGCGGTTCAGTTTTTTGTATTCTTCGGGATATTCCGAGCGGATGATGCGCTGCACCGGAGACTTCATGTCGCATAGTGCGATGCGGCGCAGCAGTTCAAAGAACGAATGGTTAATAATGGTAGGCCAATTAACCGTCTTGCCGCTCTTTTCTTCATATTTACCGATGATAAAGCTAAGGAACATTTTTTCCGCGGTCTTGTCCATTTCAACGATATCGAAGGGGCGGACTAAATCATTCCACCGCTGAATGGAAAATGCTTCAAAGAGTTTGAATACTATTTCTTTACTGAACATTTTTATTTTGCTCCCGCTTGTCTAAAGGGAACCTCTAAAAATCTAACTGAATTTTTAGAGACGCCCTATGCTTTTTTCCGCCGCTGTAAATCCTTTTCCATTTTATCCGACCATATTCCGATTTGCCGTTTTACTTCTTCTGCGGCGCTCCGTTCATTCAGCAGGATATGCATACGCCGGGCAGCCTCCAAATATTGAATGGCAAGCCTGAAATCTTCTATACTGGAAGTTACCGTTTCGTACCGTGCACGGTATTGATCGGCCGCCTGCAGTAACAGCTTTTTTACCAGCTTGAGATGGAACATCGTGCTTTCGTAGTCGGGTGAATGAGGATCAAAACCTGTTTCCGCGCTATCCTTTAAATCGAGGATGTTTTTAGCGACCGTTGCGTACCGTCCTTGTATTTCTACAAATGACCACTTCCATTTCGTGTTATCGCTGTATGCCCGAATTACGAGATCTATCACTAAACCTAATTTCCGGATCAAATAAAACCGCTGTTTTTGAGGCACGTGCTCAATCTTGCGTACTTTTTCTTCATAGTCGGAAAAAGGAGCGTCGATAAAGTTTGAAACAATCTCTTCAAGGTTGATAATGACCTTATAGATTGCCTTTCGAGCTTCGTTGAGCATTGTTTCATTTTTCTTACCTAAAAAAGAAACCGCTATTTGATACTTTGCCAAATAGAGCGTTACCATGTATATCAATTCATCGACAAGCATGATCTTTTTATACATGCCACCTTCAGGACCTTTTGCGGTGAGCTCTGCCATCGCTTTTTCCTGTTTGAGTATTTGATCGATTTCTTCCTGATAGTAACGGAGCTTTTCTTCGTATACGTTTGTTCCCTGCTGTGGATTATCCATATCGCGCTATCCTATGCTTCCATACCTTGATAATAACTCTTTTGCGTGAATACGTGAAGCGGTACTAACCTCATCACCTGCGAGCATCCGTGCAATTTCTTCAATGCGGGCTTCTCCGTCTATTGTTTGAGCAGATGTGCGGCTTGCATTGTCGGATTGCATCTTCAATATCTTAATATGAGTATCGGCAGCAGCGGCAATAACCGCAAGGTGTGTAATACAGAGTATTTGTTTATTACCGGCTAAACTCTTGAGGTGTTCCGCGACGGTACGGGCAACCTCTCCGCCGATACCGGTGTCTATTTCATCGAACACAAGGGTATCCGCTTCATCGGCAGCCGTCAAGACGGTCTTCAGTGCCAGCATCACGCGTGAAAGTTCGCCCCCCGACGCTATTTTATTGAGCGGCTTGACCGGTTCTCCCGGATTGGTGCTGATTAAAAACTCCACCGAATCGAATCCGTACATACCGGCAATCTGCTTGTTTCCGTTCGGTTCGGCCGCCGTAACCTGCACGGTAAATACCACTTTAGGCATGCCGAGACGGGTGAGGGTGTCTTGAATTTTCCGCTGAAGTTCTGCTGCCGCAGTTTTCCGCTTTTGAGACAAGGCGGTACCGGCAGCAAAAAGCTTTGATTCAAGCGCGGGGATTTCCTTCTCCAGCGCGGTCTTATCCTGTTCGCTTTCACCGAGGGAATCCAGTTCCGCTTGTGATGCCTCCCGATAGGCGAGAATATCCTTGATGGTTGCGCCGTATTTTTTCTTGAGCTTATTGATAAGGGAAAGCCGCTCCTGTACCTGCTCCAGCCTGTTTGGGTCAAACACGAGCTTTGAAAGATAGGAGCTGAAAAATTCGCCGATATCCTGCATTTCGTAATAAGCGTTTTCTATGCGTTCGGCATATTCGTGCACCGTGGGGTCGATAGCGGTAACACTCTCGCTAATATGCTGCAATCGTTTAAGCTGCGGTACGATTCCT